>CAUTXC010000001.1:0-117330 GCA_963542675.1 uncultured Candidatus Saccharibacteria bacterium
GGTCGATATAGATCATCTTGACCTTGCCGTAATACGCCTTGTGCAAGATCTTTAGCGCCGCCAGATTGTCACCCTCGATAAACATATTGCCCGTCGTATCCCAATCGACGGAATTCGCCTGGTCAGAGTGAAGCGTCTGGACGGTCTTCTCTTGGATGGTAGCGAAGACGTCGCTCTTGCCCTTCCAGCTAAGCCCATAGCGCTCACCCAAATCTACCGCCTCACCCAGAGTCGCCTGGAGTTTATGCCAGTCGATCTTGCCTTCGGTGACTACCTCGGGGAAGAGTTGTTTGAGTTTATTAATTTGTTCTTGTTTTATATCGTTATTATAGCCGTTCATGATTACTCGTTATTGTCATCTTATGGTGGTATTATACCATTCACGCCTTTCGTTATGTTCGCCGTTTTATCGTATTATGCTGTTATTTTTACACATTTAAGGAAATTTCCATTGCGCCTTCTTGTCTACGATACACCATGCTATTATCTGCGCGATATTCCAACACTATTTATTGTAAATAATAACTCATTATGACTACCAAGCATAAGCGAGCCACCCCGCAGCAGCTCGCCTTGTTAAACCAATCTATCTCTTCTACTTTGCTTCACGTCGTCGCACATAGCGTGCCAGTAGCATCCCACCGGTGAGCAACGCCGCTGTCGCGAGGACAAATTGCCAGAGCGATATACCAGTGTCAGCCAAGAGGCCGTGGAATTGGCTTGGCTTGGCTGGTTGGGTCGGTTGGTTGGGCGCGCTTGGATTGAGTGGATTAGTCGCTAGTACCGCGCGGCACTCCGACCAAATCGCTTCCGGGTAGCTAGCCGCCAACACATACCACGCTGTCGATGCCACCGAGTTTGCATTGGTTAGCTCATTTGGCAGATCTGCCTTGGAGGCGTACTGCCATGCACCATTGGGCCGCTGCGCTGGATAGGTGTCTGCCAAGATTGCCCGCGCCGTGGCCGTGTCCCCAGCGATAGTATGCGCCTGCGCTACGCCGTACGTCCCTTCAAACCATACGGTTGGCACGTAATTACCTGTCAAATACGGCGTGTAGCCTTTTGCCGCACCATCAGTTGTTTTGTAGCTAGCAGTATGAGCGAGTGCTTGCTTAGCTTTGTCGTATTCGCCAATCGCATTGAGGAAGATCGAGCCCCAGCTCGTTGTGTCGAGTGCCTTGCTGCTGTCGTTATATCCTTGGTTAAAGCGCCCTTCAGAGGTATTCCATAGTTTTGCTACTGTCACTTTGGCGAGTTCGTCTGCCTTCTGGGTATACTGCTTATCACCCAGCACGCGAGCTGCTCGCTCGTACACATGCCACATGTCAGTGTTGTGCTCGGTAGCATGCCACGCAATATCCTTCTTGACGCCATTGTCAATCCGTACTCCGCCACGGAATAACCCGGCAGCATCGCCAGTCGTCGTCTTCATTGTCTCAAGCCAACGGAAGGTATCGAGAATCATCTGGCGCACCCCTTGCTGGTCGCCGTATTTTTCCATATAGCGGATGAGTGCATACTGCACAAAGGCGATACCGCCAGTATAATAAATCGGCTGCTGGATTCCTGTGTAATCAAGCTGATGTGCACTTGCCGGAAACGCCCCCTTCTGCTCACCCGTCTTGACTTGGATTGCGCTTAGGCCATGCACGAGCTTATCCGCCATTGCTCGATCATCCGCACCAATCGCCACGAGTAGCGCCAGCGACTGATCATACACATAGCTATACGACTCACGCGGTGTACCATAGCCATCTTGACCCGGTGCATACTCATATGAGCGAATCAGCCCCACCAGCTCTGGCTTGAAATACTCGGCAACGATGGTTTTGGTTGCTGTATCATAGAGACGAATTAATTTATGCCCCTTACCTACTGCATCGAAACTAAAGGTATTATCTGCCTGGGCTGGCTGCGTGGCTTGGAGGTATTCTTTATCAGATACCGCGTAGAGCTGCACCTCCAGATTCTTATACGTCACAGGTCGCGGCCAACTCTCACCGATCTGCTGCCCCGTCACTTTGTCGTATAACCGGAAGTGCCATGACCCCGCAAATGCCGGGTTGACAGGTGAGAGATCAAGCGTCCATGTGCCATCCGGCTGTACCACTGCTGGCGCAACGGTCGTTTGCTCATATTCAGCATCGCTGTAGAGATACGCCCGCACTTCGCGTGGGTTCGCCCCCGTTGGTGCCGTTCCTTTTACTATGCCACGGTAGCCTTCGGCAGCGTGCGCAGCATGAGGGACCGTGAGCGGTGTCGCACTTTCGGTTTGTCGTGGGTGCGCAAGCGTAAAGCGCCCGCTCACCTTTGCTTGGTAGTCAAAGTCATAGGCTCGTGCTGGCGTGATGGTACTACCATCACCTGGGTTACGCTTTGGCTCCATCATCTGTTTGAGCCACGCCATCGCGCGAGCTGCTGGTGCTGAGTCAGTCGCTAGTGGCCGACGCACCGCTCTGAACAGCTGATCATTTGTACCACACAGCGACGTATTCGCCCGCACTGGCGGAGCTATCGCGAGCCCATAGAGTGCACCGCATAGCAGCACGACGCTCAATCCCCATCGTTTCATTATTTCCCCTCCGAAATACTCTTATGCTTATATTTATAGCACACTTTAGCCGTATCGCATATATGTCATAGCGATTTTACCTATCGGTATGAGCCACTAATGTTATGCGCTATACTTCGACTACATAGAGGTACTCAGATATCACCATTAATCCTAACCATGATATATCAAGCTATTATTTTCCTACTTTAAATAACTTCGATTCGTTATTCTCTCGTAGCACCAATTTGCCTCATCAGCAATCTTGTATTAGGCTAGAAGGAGGCAGGGTTGGCACCTTGCATACCAATATCGTTAAAGCCGCACGAGGAGTACTCCATGGCACAAAATTTTACGATTAGCGGTAACAAACTCAAAGGCTACCAGGCAGTCGCCGACGGCACTGGGCGCGTCCACTTTGTGGGCACTACCCAGGAGGAAGTCATCGACCAAACCAGGCGCTACATGCGCCAACACGGTGGTGGCGAGCTCAGGATCCAGCGTGCCGACGGTAGCGCCCAGTATCGCGATGCCGATACCGTCCCACCCAAGAAGGATCCCTTCCCACCGCAAGGATAGCACTCATCCTCACAACACCTCTGCTCTTGGCAGAGGTATTGTTATGTCAGAATAATATAATAATTACTTGAGGAGCGTATCAGGCACACCAAGCATCCGCGCCAGCGCATACTGGAGTAAAAAACTCAAGGATGCCATGCCAGCGCAAAACACTGCAACGATCCGCACCACATGCTGCGACAATGGCGCCGCACCCGGCCAGATCATTAGAACAATCACTGGCACGACACAAGCCAGCATCTTAATGCCTGCCGCAATGCGCGTATTGAGGATAGTATGCTGCTTCTTGCTTACTGGCTGATGGGTTTTTGTTGCCAGGGGCGCAACTGCCTTCGTTGTCTTTTTTACTACGCGCTCGCCTGTTTTAGCTATATTGCGTGGCAGCATAACCAGCATATAGAGGCCGCACCCAATCATACCGATGGTGATGATTGCTACGAGTGCAATCGCTACTGGCTGTGGCAAGTCCGCCCCCGAGGGTATACCCTGCGGGAGCGTGATCTCTGGCTGGTCGTGCGGCTCCGGTATAACCCAAAGCGCCTTATCTCGCGTGATGTATGGGTAAAGCAGCTGCATTGCACACCACACCCACAGCAGCAAACAAAAGAGATACCCCACCGACGCGCAGAAATGCGTCACCAAAAGCGCAAACCGCCGCGGCCGCGGCTGCTTGGGCTGCTCCTTCGACTTTGCTGGCTGAGAAGACTGCGCTACCATAACTACTGGTCATTATACACGACAGCACAAACTGATGCTATGGTGTGCGATTTTACCACTATTTTTTAATTAACCGGCAATGGTTGCTGGCAACCCATTTGTCGTTATAGTTATAAAATTCATCCTTAGCAAAGCAGATGAAAAGCGACTTAGATCAATTGGTCCTTCGATGAGTGGGAGGAATAGTGCGAAAATCATCAATCACACTTTGTGCAGTTGCAAAATCTGAAAATTCATACGGATCCATTGCCGCTATCTCAGCTGGGGTAACTGTATCGGGATGCCGCGTTCTGTATTGTGTGGCAGGGTAATCATATTTAAGAGTTCTAGCTGCAAAATCGAGCACATCATACTCGCTCATCCCAGTCTTCTCTTCACACTGCTCTTGTTGGTTTGATGTAGATTGTCTTCGTGTTTCCATATATAAAAATCAATTATATATAATCTTAGTTTAGTCAAGATAGCCCAACACACGCCGCTTGCTCACACTAAGCATCGTGCACCTATCAAAAAATGATCTGGCTACACAAGCCAGATCAAATAATTCACAAACATGGTCGCCCTCTCCCTACCCCACTCAAAACAATGGGAGGCGTGTTGGCGGTATGTAATGGGTGTCGTTGACCTTGCAGTAGTGCCGACGGGGCGAGGCTCTTCACTGGCGGAGGATCCTGGCAGCTCGCTAGACGTGGCCGGCAGAGCGGACACCCGCGCCAGCTACCACGTCTTCCACCACCCCGCCACAGCGGATCAAGCGCTACCTGCGTCCACAGTTGGTGGAAGAGATGGTGGTGCTCCACCAGGCGGGACAGACGGTGGCGCAGATCGCCAAGCGCTTTGGCTTTCACCACACCACGGTGGCGCGGCACCTCAAGCAGGCAGGAGAGACGCTGCGCACCAACCCAGCCGACCCTGCCTTCCAAGAGCGGGTGCGGCAGGCTTACAGCTCGGGATGGTTAAGCACACCACCCGGCTATTGGGCGTCAGTAAGGATATGGGTGAACTGAGGCCAGACGCAGCGTATGACTCGGCGTGAGCCCTTAAGACACATCCATAGAATGTATATGAACATGAATTCCGAGGACTGCTGTGTGGCTACCGGGAAGGTGTCCAAGCAACAGAGGTTAAGTCCCAATCATGGGATACGATTAACTCACCTGGCTCGAAGGCTCGCGCGGTGTCGACGAGATTGTAGCAGAATGACAAACAGGCCCAACACGATCCAAATCAGATTTAAGCCAAGACCAAGAACGTAAGGTTCCGTTAATTTAAAGGAAAATGGAGTTCCGATCGAGATCGCTAACGGCCCACAATATACAGGATAACCAGCAAATGAGGTAGAGCCTCCGATCATCCACGTAGTTCCGCCCAGATCTGCCACACGCCACAATACGGCAATCTGTGAACCAATTAGCACAGCAAATCCACCCGCATAGGTAAGAAGTCGCGAATAGAATCCCCTAAAGTGGGCGGTAACTGCCCCGAGAACCCAGGCCATAGACACCAAGGTAATGCTCGATACCAATTTAGCACAAACTGCGTAAGCAACCGCTTTCGTTAACCTGTCATCTTTCGGCCACATCGTTGTGCTTGCCAGAAGCGACACGAGACCTACCGTTATAAAACCGAAGGAGAGCGAGGCCGTTTTGACAAAGAACTTACGCAGTGTCGAGTGGGTAGAAAGATAAAGAAGCGTGTCGCGTTTAAGTACTAGAAACATGAAGATCTGCGCAGCGACATAAAAAGTGGCACCGGACGACACTAGCACGACAGCGAAAACCCAGATCACGTCGAGCACGGATTTGTATGAGTCTACAAGTTCCCTCAAGACAAAAATACCAAAAAGAATTGATGCACACGCTAAGAAGAAACCAAAGTGTTTGCGCGCTTCGGTGTAGATATCACGCATTAAGCATTGCCTCCTTGATCTTAATCTCCAGGCTCTGCCCCGGAGAAATATCTGAAGCCCGCAACCGAAGTAGCATTCTCCCATTATGGAGCACAACACATTCGTCGAAGAGTGATTCGAGGCCGGCGATAAGATGAGTGCTAATGATGAGTAATGCATCTTTGGGCTTGTGCAGTTTAATAAGGTTGACCATGCGATCTCGTGTTACAGGATCCACAGCAGCTAGTGGCTCGTCAAAGAGATAAACCGACGATCGGCGAGCCAGGGTCATGCCAAGATTCAACTGTTCTTCCATTCCTTTCGATAAGTCACTCACCTTCTTCGATTTGTCCAGCGATAGATCATTAATAATAGAGTGGCCACGCTCAAGATCAAAGTCTTCGAAATAGTCTGCTAGGACATTGGGAACCGATCCCACCTTCAAGAACTTATAAATGAATGGTACGTCTGGAAGTAGGGTCGGGATCGTCGCATCACGGAGCTTCACAGAGCCAGATTGAATGGGCAACAATCCGGCCAATGCTTTCAGTAGTGTCGTCTTTCCAGCTCCGTTGTGGCCAAAAAGTCCCACAATATCTGGGCGATCGAAACGAATGGTCAGCGGAGCGAGGGAGAACCTCCTCCCCCTGGAAACAACCAGATCTTCTAGTTCAAGTAACGTATTCATATATTCACCATACCACATAATTCAGCAAAAATCGAGCAATGTAGACAACTACAATGATCCAACTAAGGATTCTCAATCCGAACACCCATGGAGGGTTCCGTCGGCTATCGATATGTTCGTTGACATCAGCCCAAGCAAGCAAGCATCGATAGCCGTCTGAGTTTAGCACAGGCAGCGCATTCACGGACAGTGTTAAAACGGCGAATGCTAGCGAGTATCCTAGATCTGAACTGCGAACCCACATCGCGTTGAGTAAAAATAAGAACAAGTTTGTTGCAAGATTGGTCCAAATTCCAGCGATATGCACCAGAACCTTGTCCGAGACTGGAAGGAGTAGTATCTGGTTCATCCTAACGTAGAATGCGGGAAAAATCAGATAGTTCATTTTAAAGCCAATTTTGTCAGGCTTCCGACCGCAGATGCGGAGTGCCATGACATGGGCCCCCTCATGGAGGGTCACACTGAAAATCATATACGGCACAAACCAAAGGAAGAAATGAGGAGTGACTACCGTGCTGGACCGCATACTAAATATCATATTAATAATGAGTAGCACCACCATGGACGCGGTGCCAAACAATGAAATTTTGACCGAAAATACCGATGAGCGCTCTTGCGACAATCGAGCGATTTCTGTCGGAACATTGGTTGATCGTGTACCATAGTACTTATTTGATGATTTATCATGTATCACAGCATTTTTGCTGGTGATGGCCACCTCATAATAGTCGTCATTGTATACACGGTAGTGCTCCTCAAGGTCACTCATGAACTTTCCGAGCTTCTTCCAGAATCTTAGGGCGAAGCTTATTTAAAGCGTCCTTGTCTTTCATGATGGCGACACACACGTCACAAACCGAGACTGCTTCAGTCATCTGTGCAGCAGGGGCGAGCGGGCTAGCCTCGCGGACTCTATCTAAGAGCCACTTTATTCCCCTCGATCTGATAACTGCAAGTAACGCGTTTCTTTCTCCTCTCTTTATGAATTCTTCATGAGTAAGCGCCCCCGCATCTCCAAGGGTCATATCTGTGTCGAATATAGGTGGAGAGCAACACGGATAAACCTTGCCATCATGATGGTATATCAATTCAAATCCAGGGCATCTCAGCTTTAATTTGTCCAACGGTTTCACTATGAGATCTTCGTTGGGGATCGAGAGCCCAGCTCCGCATTGCTGTACAGGGAATCGAGTTACCTTCACGCATAGAGCGGAATCTCCAAGCTCCTTCAGAAGATCTAAAGAGTCATGGCTTCTGCTGACGCACATGTTGAGTATTGTTGGAATTCTGCTATATGATGCAGCGTCCAGCGCATTGCGTATGCGTTCTGGTTTAACATATGGTGCGTGAAAGTTGTCATAACTTATGGTTAGATGAGATAATCCCGCAGATTCAAGATCGCCTATCATGATGGCCGCGCGTTCTGGCGTTATCGCCCAGAAACCGTTAGTCGTAAGATTGCTCTTCATTCCAGCGTTCGATACTCGCTTTATCAGGCTAAGCACCCGTTTGGCTTGCAGCAATCGGCCTTTTCTTCGTTTTCAGAATAGTTACCGGCGCACTCCTAAGTTCGCCTATCCCTATTTTCGCGATAGCCCTCAGAAACCAAGTGTCATCCTGCTGTTGAACTTCACTCTGCGTTAACATCATTTCATCTGCTTTGTTTTCGGGGGTGCTTTTTTCGCTCATAATGGTTGCCATTATAAAACAGTCAACCAATCTATGTAATATTCATGCAAGTATTTTGCATTATAGTGAGTGACGACTAGAGCAAAGCAAATAAAAAAAGCCTTACGTCCGAAACATCCATAGCGTGAGAGTAAGACTTAAAGCAAAAATGGTCGGGGTGACTGGACTCAAACCAGCGACCTCGCGGTCCCAAACCGCGCGCGCTATCAACTGCGCCACACCCCGATACGTTTTATATCACACGGGCGACCACTCTTTGTTATAGTAAGACGTGGTCGGGGTGACTGGATTTGAACCAGCGACCTCACCGTCCCGAACGGTGCGCGCTACCAAGCTGCGCCACACCCCGCGATACAAGACTTTGCCATCATACCACACAATATAGCAATTTGTCTACTGTTCTTACCGTCAAAGCCAACGTGCCACTCACAAGTATAAGGCTAGCCTGCGGTTGTTCAATCCAAGAAATATAAACGCAACACACATAAGCATCAACTTCGTGTGCTATAAAACGTATCGCAATATTTAATTACGCCTTGGGCGGTACAATATCTGCTTTAAGCACATCGCACGTAGTAGGATATGCCATGCCAGGCTCAAATGTGTAGACAAGTAATTGACCAAAGGGCATCTCTACTGTGCCCATATCTTCCTCCGGGATTCGATCAAGGTACTTCATAAGCGCACGAATTGTGTTGCCATGCGCCACAATCAATACAGTCTCGCCTGCCTGGAGCCGTGGCAAGATCTCTGACTCAAAATACGGAATCGAGCGCTCATACACATCCTTGAGTGTCTCACCACCGGGTACAGGGTAATCCCAGCCGCGCCGAATACCATTAAAGGCCTTCTCGCCAATCTCTTCTTTGACTTCCCACTTGTTCTTGCCAGTTAGGTCACCATAGTCACGCTCGTTAAGCTCAGAGGCGTGCACCACCGCAGCATCACTTGAGCGGATTGGGTTATCTGCACCTTCCATCAACGCGTCAAGTGTCTCATGCGTCCGTTTGAGCGCCGAAGTATATACCGCATCGATGGTGCGACCACGCAAGAAATCGCCGAGTTGACGCGTATCGCTCTTACCTTTCTCGGTGAGACTTACGTCCGTCCAGCCTGTCCATTTACCTTGTAAATTCCATTCGCTTTCGCCATGCCGGCTGATAATAAGTGTTCCTGTCATGCCTCTATTATACGGCACTATTGGCGCGAGTGCTATATATGTCTACCAATCATTCTATATTTGGGGTCCCAAAAGCCCCCTCGGGAGGGGGCTGCGACAACGGGGGTTTTCATTTTCGTTTTTTGGGTATATCGGGTATTTCAGTGAGTAGTTATTTAGCGAACGAAATCGCCTTGGTACACCGATCCATCGGTGCGAGACAACAGCCAGTAGTGATATGCTGCTCCCTCCGGTGCTGTCTCAAGACTGACACAGCCAGTCTCGCCAGCGCCTAGGACTTGGCCATAGCTTGGGCCATTACCTTTGGTTGGCGCAACCGTAAAGGCTGTCGTACTAGGCGTGCCATCGGGGTAGTTTGCATCAGAAACGCAAAACAGTTTCGTCCCATCGTAGTATTGGACAACGGACGTACCGTTGTCATTGGCGGTCGGCCCGAAACTCTCTGCCGACGCTGGTGCTGTATTAAACAGCAAAGATCCCGCCGCCATTGAGCCAACTGCCAATACGCTAAGGATACCTACTTTTTTGAATGTCATGGGAATAGCCCTCCTTACTGTGTAGGTGCGAAACGAAGAGCGCAGGGTCACTGCTACCCTCCGCTTCATTAACCGTTGCCGTAATTATATTGTACCATGTGTATCAGCAAATACAATGCTTGAATCTACAAAATGACCTTTTGTCAATATCCTTGTCTGGCATGAAAATTTTCGCAGTTGATTCATGCTATTTCAACGGTAATAGCGACTACTTTCCATTCGATGGTATACTAGGAGATATGAACAACTACTCTATCCAAACCATAAAAGCACGACAAATTTTAGACAGCCGCGGCAACCCCACTGTCGAAGCGGATGTCATCCTTGCTGATGGCACGCTAGGCCGAGCAGCCGTCCCGAGCGGAGCAAGTACCGGTGCGGGCGAAGCACTGGAGCTACGCGATGGTGGCAATCAGTGGACTGGCAAAGGAGTGAGCCAAGCAGTTGCCCACGTTAACGACATTATCGCTCCTGCACTGGTGGGCCACGATGCGAGCGACCAGCAAGCGATTGACGATGCAATGCTTGCCCTTGATGGAACAGATAACAAGTCTAAGCTCGGTGCTAATGCCATCCTCAGTGTCAGCCTGGCTACTGCCAAGGCTGTTGCTCATGCCAAGCAGCAACCGCTCTGGCACTACATTGCCGAGCAGACGGGCAGCACACCAAGCCTCCCCCTGCCAATGATGAATGTTCTCAACGGTGGTGCACACGCCGCCTTTGCGACCGACATCCAAGAGTTTATGATCATCTGCAAAGGTGCGACAACCTTTGCAGATACGCTCCGCATGGGCACCGAAATCTTCCACGCTCTTGCTAAAGTCCTCAAAGCACACGACTACCCCACCACTGTTGGCGACGAAGGTGGCTATGCACCACGCGTCCGCCAGGGTAACCGCGAGCCACTCGCCTTGCTGAGCGAAGCGATTACTAATGCTGGCTACACCGTTGGCACAGATGTCGTCTTTGCAATGGACGCCGCCTCGAGTGAGTTCTACCGTGACGGCCGTTATGAGCTGAAGTGTGAAGGCAAAAGCCTGACTAGTAGCGAGATGATCGACTGGCTCGCTGCCCTTGTCGACGAATTCCCAATTGTCAGCATCGAAGATGGCCTGGCCGAGGGTGACTGGGCAGGCTGGCAGCAGCTCCGCCAGCGCCTCGGCGACCGCGTCCAGCTAGTGGGCGATGACCTCCTCGTCACGAATACAAGCCTCATCCAACAAGCGATCGACCAAGACGCAGCAAATGCACTCCTCGTTAAGCCTAACCAAATTGGCTCTCTCAGCGAGACAATCCAAGCTGTGCAGCTTGCCCAAAACGCTGGCTGGCGCACCGTGATGAGTCACCGCTCTGGCGAGACTGAGGATACTACAATCAGCCACTTGGCAGTTGGCCTAGGCTGTGGGCAGATCAAGACTGGCTCGCTCTCGCGCACCGACCGCGTGGCGAAGTATAACGAGCTACTCCGCATTGCCGAGGCAGACGAGAGTCTCACGCTTGCGCAGCCGTTCAAGCAGTAGTAGCCTACCTCGCTATATAACATTACCTTATGCCACCCACCCTTATCCTTACCTTGGGTGGGTGGCCTTTTTAGGCCACGCCTCCACACTAACCTTTTCAATGCTGGCTTATCTGCTCGCGAGTTATTTCTTGATATCGCTATAAGGGATACCATTATTTAACTATCAACACCAGAGTTAGATTAGTGATTGATCTATACACCCTATCGAATAAAACCATGGATAAAGTACAAGAGTTTTCTATCCACTCTACTCTAGAGTAGAGCTACCTAATGGAGCCATCTACCAATACTATGACGGTCATGCTATTGGCGTGCTGCTGCTCGTGCCGTATAATAGACAGAGATGAGGAGTTATTATGCTAGCAATGAATAAATCAAAGCGGCAGCCATCTGCACCGCGTCGTTCGCGTATGCGCTTGCCGCGTATTTCGATACCAAACTGGATATTCGGTACTATCGCAGTCCTCTTTTTGTTAGTGGGAGGGTATCTACTCCTGCTCACTACATCACCGATCATTGCACCACACTTTACCAAGCCGATCACTGTGGCGACACTCGCCAAGCCTGAAGCTAAAGACAACCGTATTATCATCCCCAAGATCGGCGTTAATATCCCGTACGGTACTAATGGCAAACTCGCCCTCGACCGTGGTGCGTGGTGGCGCTACCCCGACCACGGCAACCCTGAGAAGGGTGGCAACTTCGTCGTGGCAGCCCATCGCTTTAGTATCCAGCCAACGCCTGGTGGCACAGTAGAAAAATCACCATTCTTTCATATCGACAAGCTTGCCCTAGGCGACCAGATCCTTGCCGACTACCAAGGCAAACGCTACAACTACAAAATAACCAAGAAATTTGATGTCAAACCAACCAGTGTTGAGATCGAAGCCCCGACAGAAGACGCCCGCCTCACGCTCTACAGCTGCGATTTAGGCGGTGCCAAGACTGGCCGAGTCGTCATCGTTGCCGAGAAGCAGGGTGAGGTTGCATCGTAGCATCGGTGTTCTTGTACGCTACAAGATCATTCTTAGATAAAGCAAATTTATTTTATATATCGCTCACACGATAACCTCCGCTATTAATGATCTTATTCGAGCGGCAACTCTTTTTGCCTTTGCAGTCATCTTGGTCTTATGTGCTATCCTATATTTTTGCGGACTCCAAAAGTCATTTCTCCTCTCTTCTTCCTTCTTGGCCGCCTGTCACAGAATAAAAGCTTCTCATTATATCCTATCTCAACTATAGAATGGGGGCGTCTCGTCCACACCAACCCTTTTGTGGTGTTGAGCTTATAGACCTAAGGCTATCACTTTTTTTGCATCTACTCACACTCCTGCCATTCATACAAGAAGCGTATAAAACACCTACTAAGCTGATAGTCAAGCCTGGAGCTGAAGGATGATTAACTCTCAGGCGATTTAAAAGATGCATATCTCATTGCCATCACAACGTCACGAAGTGGGGATATACTTGAGCTCATGTGCGCATTCACGCTTCGAACTACACACCCACACGGCAAAAAACCGGCCAATTTACTTGACCGGGTTTTGTCTGTAATGAGTTGAGTCATTAGACTCTATTTGGCGAATTCGATCGCTCGTGTCTCGCGGATCACATTAACCTTGATTGTACCAGGGTATTGCATAGTACTCTCAATCTTGGTAGCGATATCTCGCGCAAGCTTGATGGCACTCAGGTCATCCACTACTTCTGGCCGAACAATGACGCGCACTTCACGCCCAGCGCTAATAGCATAGGCTTTGTCGATGCCGCGGAAGCTGGTCGCAACATTCTCAAGGTCGCGCATTCGCTCGACGAAGTTCTCGGCACTCATGTTGCGTGCGCCAGGCCGAGCAGCACTGGCCGCATCGCATACTCGCACAACAATTGCCTCGGGCGTTGTGGCTTCAATATCATCGTGATGAGCTTCAATGGCGTGGCAAATTGCCTCGCTCAAGCCTGCCTTGCGCGCTAGCTCTGCTCCAATGTGGTGGTGCTTGCCTTCCATTTTGTGCGTCACTGCCTTACCCATATCGTGAAGTAGTGTAGCGATCTTGACGGTACGCACATCTGCCCCAATCTCTGCTGCGATTAGCCCGGCAATCTGTGCCATCTCAGTACTGTGCTTCAAGACATTTTGGCCGTAGCTCGTCCGGAACTTCAGCTCACCCACAAGGTGGAGCAGCTCCTTTGGAATACCAGCTACGCCAATCTCACGCGCCGCATCTTCACCAGCCCGCACGACTTCTTTGTCAATTTGCTTATTTGCCTTAGCCACAACCTCCTCGATGCGACCAGGGTGGATCCGCCCGTCTTTCATTAGCATCTCAAGGCTCAGGCGTGCCACTTGGCGCCGCACTGGATCAAAGCTACTGAGGACGATCATCCCTGGCGTGTCATCCACCAAGATATCAACACCAGTGGCTCGCTGCAAAGCCTGGATATTGCGCCCTTCTTTACCAATGATGCGGCCCTTCATATCGTCGTCGGGCAACTTAATGGCAGTCACCGTGCGCTCGGCTGTCACTTCGCTACTCATGCGCTCCATCGCTGTCACGAGAATCATCTGAGCCTTCTCCTCGGCATCATCCATCGCTTCGCGCTGCAATTTATCCACCAGGCCAGTCAGGTCTTGGCGGATATCACGCTCGGTCATATGCATCAGCTTGCTGGCAGCGTCTTGCTTGGTGAGGCCAGCGATTTTCTCGAGCTTAGCCTGCTGCCGGCCCCGAATCTCACGGATCTCATTCTTGAGCTCATCGACTTCTGTCTCGCTCTTGCGGAGCTTCTCACTCCGGCGATCGAGCTCGTCGAGCTTGCGGTCTAAGCTCGCCTCGCGCTCGAGCAAGCGATTCTCTGTCTTTTGCATGGCGCGGCGGCGCTCGTTCTCGATCCGCAGTGCCTCGTCCTTGGCCTTGAGGACAATATCGCCCGCCTGCTGCTTGGCTTGAGCCAATTCTTTGTCGATTGTCCGCTGGCCATTGACGGTTTGCTGGCGATCGTAGACATACTTGCCACCAAAACCAAGCGCCACGCCAATCGCCGCGAAGAGTACTTCTATCATGGTATTCCTTTCTCCGGATATGTGTTGTTCTTATTACATCAGACTTGCGTCAGCCCACACCGGTGTTATCAAACATTAAAACTATCTACAGACAAATATATTGTATCGCGTTTTGGCCAATTTGCGCAACTGGCAATATAGCGGTCTATCTATTTACAGAGGTAACGATTTATTACCCTTATGCTTCACATCAGCTATTTCTTTGGCCTAGTGATGTTTGCAGCTGCACCGTACTGAGGCAAAACAATGTTATCATCCTCACCATGCGCCAGCCGCTTAAGGCAGGTAGCGCGCCAATCATCACCCACCGCGCCAACGATCGGAATATGCTGCTCGTGCGCAAGTGTATTAAGCACCGTCAGACCAATCCGTAGCCCCGTAAAGCTCCCCGGCCCAGGCAACACCCCGATGCCAGTGACATCCGCTAGTGTCTTACCATGCTCGGCCAGGCGATCGCGCAGATAAGCCAGCATATCGCGCGCCAGGGTGCGGCCAGCTGGCCACTCATAGCTCGTCTGAGTACCAGTGTCATCTACCAATGTTAGTTCCACGACCATCCCCGCGCTATTCCACAAAATAATCATGCCGAGACCTCCTGGAGAAGCTGGGTCGACACGGTACCACCAGCCTCAATATCCAGCTGGCGGACCGTCTCGCTCTGTGCAGTAATGGTGATCGTCAGGTGGTCAGGTGGGACGACATCCGCTACAGCCTGAGCCCACTCGATGATAGTCACTGTGCGGGACTCAGCAATCGCCTCTGCCAGCTCAAGCTGCATCACCCCTGCATCGCCCAAACGATAAAAATCATAATGCGCAAGCTGGATATCATCGCGCCCGTGATACAGCCGACTAATCGTAAAAGTTGGGCTTTGGATATCATCGGTAATGGTGAGGCCACGCGCAACCCCCTTAACAAGCGTCGTCTTGCCTGCGCCAATATCCCCTACTAGCACAATCACCTCACCACCACGCAATGCCTGGCCGAGGCGTTGACCAAGTTGTAACGTATCAGCAAGTGATTGACAGATAACACGCATACTGGCTCTAGTATAGCACAGCCTTACCTCCGTTGATACGAATATCGCTCTATCCTCTAGTCAGCATAAGCATAATGAGCTACAATAAGCGTAAGTACTATGCATATATCTGATTCTACTATCGTCAAACTTCTCGAGCGCAGTGGCGCTGCGACCAGCCAGCAGCTCCAACCACTGGTGAGTGAGGCTGCGTCATCGAATTTGCGACTGCAAGACATTGTCTTGCAAAACAACCTCATCGACGAGCGTGCCCTCACTAAGCTCTATGCCACCTACGCCGACATCCCCTACATCGAGCTCGACCCCCGCGACATCCCCTCCGACATCCTCATGCGCATCCCTGAGCGAATCGCGCGCCAGTATAACGCTGTCATCTTCAAGATCGACCCTAATGGGCTCATCCACCTTGCGATGGATGACCCAGACGATGTGCAAGCTGTCAACTTCATCGAGAAGGAGATCGGCACCAACACCCGTGTCTACATTGCGCCGCGCAGTAACATCTTAGAGTGTCTTGAGGGATACCGCGGCGATGTGACGCAGGAGCTCAAGGAAGTGATCGACATCCAGCGCGAGGATGATGGCTCGAACCAAAAGGTGACCGAAGCAGAGGTAGCAGAAGACTCACCAATCGCCCAGACGGTTAACCTGTTACTGGAATATGCCATCCGCAGCAACGCCAGCGATATCCACATCGAACCCCGCGAGCAATTCGTACAGGTACGTTACCGGATTGATGGTGTCCTTAAAGAAGTAAACCGCCTACCCAAGAATGTGCTCGGTGCGCTCGTAAGCCGCATTAAGATCCTCTCCAACCTTAAGATAGACGAACGCCGCATCCCACAGGACGGTCGCTTTAAGATCAAAGTCGCAGGCAAGCAGTATGCCCTGCGCGTCAGCACGCTACCCATCGCTGATGGTGAGAAGGTGGTGATGCGTATCCTCGACGAATCAAACCAAGCAGTGACACTCGAGCAGCTCGGCTACTGGGGTCATTCGCTAGCTGTTATTAATCAAGCACTGACCGAGCCCAACGGGATGATCCTCGTGACAGGTCCAACCGGAAGCGGCAAGTCTACCTCACTCTTCTCCGTCCTTTCGATGCTTAATACACCAGAGGTCAATATCTCAACCATTGAGGATCCAGTGGAGTATAAGATCCCCGGCGTCAACCAAACCCAAACCAATAGCAAAGCTGGTATGACTTTTGCCAGTGGCTTGCGCGCTCTGCTGCGCCAAGACCCAAACATCATTATGGTGGGTGAGATCCGCGACGGCGAGACAGCTAACCTTGGCGTCCAAGCTGCCCTAACGGGCCACTTAGTATTTAGTACACTCCACACCAATAACGCCGCCACTTGTTTGCCGCGCCTACTCGATATGGGGATCGAGCCCTTCCTTATCGCCAGTACCGTTAAGGCCGTGGTAGGCCAGCGCCTGGTGCGCCGCCTCTGTATGAACTGCCGCCAAAGCTATGTACCCAACCAAACAGAAGTCGCAGAAATCGTCCGCCTCTTTCACCTTGCACCGGGCCAAAATTTCTATTACATCCACCAGCTTGAGGCCCAGGCTATCGTCCAAAAGGTCGGTGGTGAGACACCCTGGGGCACGACAGACACCACCATCGCCACCCTCTGGCAGCCAAACCCAAATGGCTGCGATGAGTGTAATCATACCGGCTTCAAGGGCCGGGTGGGTATCTACGAAGTCCTCGGCACTTCGCGCGAAATCCAAAAGATGATTATCGGCGGCAATACCAGCAACGAAATCCAAGACCAAGCCGTCGCCGAGGGGATGACCACTATGCTCACCGATGGATTAATAAAAGCAATCCGCGGCAACACCACTGTAGAAGAAGTGCTCCGCGTCACAAAGGAATAACATGCCACAATTTCGCTACATCGCCATCACGAACAAAAACGACTCCATCAATGGAACGATCGACGCTCCCGATCGTGCCAGCGCCCTAGCTAGCCTGACCCGTCAAGGCCTGCGACCAATTAGTGCTGAAGAGGTCAAGCCAAAGCGCGCCAGCTTTGCTCTCTTTGGCGGCAACAAGGTCAAGAGTGAAGACTTGGTGATGTTTACCCGCCAGCTCAGTGCCATGGTGTCGGCTGGTGTGCCGCTGCTGCGCGCCATGGGTTCGCTGCACGACCACACCAGTAGTAAAGCCCTCCAAATGGTGACAGGTGACCTGCTACGCGATGTTGAGGGCGGTATGGCACTCGCCGACGCACTCGAAAAGCATCCAGAGACCTTTAATACCGTTTTTATTAACATGGTGCGCGCGGGCGAGGCGGCTGGTATTCTCGATGATATCCTCAAGCGCCTGGCCATGCAACAAGAAAAAAACGCCAGCATGCGCAAAAAAATCAAAAGCGCCATGACATACCCTACCGTGCTCATTGTTATCACTATTGCCGCCTTTTTTGGCTTGATGGTCTTTGTTATTCCACAAATCGGCAGCATTGTGCGCGGCCTCGGCGGACCAGACGCCAAGCTGCCCGCCATTACCGAGTTTATGCTTGGACTGAGCGCGTTTATCATCCAGTATGGGATCTTTATCATTGCTGCGCTCGGTGCGGGGATATACTTCTTCCGTCGCTATATCAAGACACCAGCAGGCAAACTCTGGCTCCACACCATCATTCTCAAGATACCAAAAATCAACGATATCATCACCAAAATCGCCGTTGCTCGCTTTGCTCGCACGTTCTCGGCGTTGATGGGGTCGGGGGTAGCAGTGCTCGAATCGCTCCGCGTGACTGCTCGGGCAGTGGGTAACAAAGTCTACGAAAATGCCCTCAATGATGCTGCCGAGCAAGTCAAAAATGGGCGCAACCTCTCGAGCATCATCGAAAAAAATCCACTCTTCCCACCCATCGTAGCACAAATGCTTTCCGTTGGCGAAGAGACTGGCCAGACCGATACCGTGCTTGTAAAGGTAGCAGATTATTATGAGGAGGAAGTGGACGTCGCAATCGATGGCATCAGCTCCATCATCGAGCCCGTCATGATCGTCATCATGGGCGGTATGGTCGGGCTCATTGCCGCCTCGGTGATGTTGCCAATCTCGAATATGGCAAATCAGATTAAGTAAGGCTGGATTCCCTATTCTCCGTCAGCGTTTCAACCACTAATTACCTGGTAAATCTACAGCTACACCAGCTTCGTATCAGCCTGCCTTTCCTACCGCTATTACATCACGAACAACAGTCTACCGATCCACGATAATCATCCTCAAAACGCTAGCGTTTATCATATCGCTTATGCTATAATGACGGAAACGAACGTATCATGGCAAAGTTATTTTATCGCGACAAACCAATCATCGGTCTCGACATTAGTCAGACAGGCATCAAAATCATGTCGATCGACTCCAAGCGCTGGCTCGTACTGGGCTATGGTTCGCTCGACCTCGACCCCAAGGAAGTCCAAACGTCCCTCGACAACCCTGATGACTCCTACCTGGCCGAGCGCCTCAGCTCGCTCATCAACGAACATCTCATTGGCAACCTTGGTAGCGATCACGTAGTGATTGGTGTACCAACCAGCCGCACCTACTCGCGCACTTTCATGATCCCAGCCAAAGAGGCAGCACACCTCGATGGCGCTATCCAGGTAGAGGTCGATCAGTACATCCCCTTGCCGCTCGATTCACTTTACGTTGACTATGAGGTAATTGAGCACACCAAAGAGCAGCTCAACGTTGTGATGTCAGCTGTGCCCAAGCAGCTAGTCGACGCCTGTTTGCAAGCGGCCGAGGCAGTGGGACTCGTGCCGGTGGTTGTTGAACCTAATATCAACGCTATTGCGCGCGTGCTCGACAGCGCTGATGCTGGCAACCTTCTCACGCTCGTCGTCGATATTGGCCCAGCGAGCACCGATATCGCTGTGCTGGATAAAAGTGCCGTCCGCCTGACTGGTGGGGTGGCAATTGGCGGTAATACCTTCACTATCGACATCTCGAAGCATCTCAACATCACACTCGAGAATGCCCACCAGCTCAAGGTGCTCAATGGCCTCTCGCCTGGGCCACGCCAAGCTGGCATCACTGAGGCACTCAAACCAAGCCTTAAGCGCATTAGCACCGAAATTCGTAAGGTGATCCGCTATTATAACGACCGGATTGGCGATGAACGTAAGATCGAGCAAATCGTCATCGTCGGTGGTGGTAGCAATGTACCAGGCATGGGTGACTTCTTCACCAACGACCTCGTCATGCCAGTGCGTGTCGTTAATCCATGGCAAAAGCTTGACTTTGGCAAGCTCCAGCAGCCACAAAAGCAGTTTCGGCCTCGGTATATCAGTGTTGCAGGCCTGGCTAGCCTTAGTAGTGGGGAGATTTGGAAATGATTAATCTATTGCCACCAGCGTATAAAAAACAGCTCGCTGCGAGCCGCACCAACACCTTACTGCGCCGCTATGTCGTGCTCCTGTTTGTCTTAGTCTTTGTCGTTTTGGCTGAAATCGGCGGCGTGTACTTTTTCATTGCAACCGAGCGTAGCCGCAACCAAGCCGCCGTAGAGCGCAACCACAACAAAACTGCCGAATATGCCACCGTCAAGCGTGAAGCCACTGAGTTCAAAGCTAACCTTACCACTGCCAAAGCCATTCTCGACCAACAGGTCTCGTACACCCGCCTCATCAAACTCATTGCCGACCGCCTTCCGCCCAACGTTATCATCGAGCAGCTTAATATTGACCCAACCACCTTTGGCACCCCCACCACGCTGAGTATCCGCGCCAAAGGCTACAACGATGCCATTGCTCTACGCAACCGCCTCAATGACTCCGCCATCTTCTCCAGCGTCAGCTTCCAATCCATCACGCTGCAAGACAAAGACACTGGTAGTTATCCCTACACCTCAACCTACAGTGTCACATTCAAGAAAGGAATCGGCCAACAATGAGCAAAAAATTCACGCTAACAGCGACAAACCTCCGGATTATCCTCGCCGTGTCGCTGGTAGCCATTACTGCAATTGGAGCTGGCGGTTTTGCCCTGGCCTACAACTGGCTCGATGGCTTTGCGGCCGATGCCAGCACTGTCGCCTCACAAGCTGCCGCCAGTGAGTCTGAGCTGCAAGAGCTCTCCCAGACCGAAAAGATGCTCAAAACACAGCATCATGCCGTCGAGCGCGCCTCCAAGATCGCTGCCGAGAGCAAAAGCTACCAATATCAAGATCAGATTATCAACGACCTCAATGACTTTGCCCGCAAAGCTGGCATTACTATTTCAGACATCACTTTTGCTGATGACAACGCCAAGGGCGGCTCATCAAGCAGTTCGTCAAGTAGCTCATCAAGCAGTAGCAGCAAGACAGGCACGTCCCTGCCCACTATCGCCGGACTCAAAGCGACTACCGCCTCTGTCACTGTCAAGAATCCCGTCGAGTATCGCAAACTTCTCACCTTCATGTATCTCGTCGAGCAAAGCCTGACAAAGATGCGCATAGCCAATGTTGACCTCTCGCGCAGCACCGCTCAGGGCCAGCCACCCGATAGTATTACTAGCAACACATTAACCATCGAGGTATATCTCCGATCATGAACAGCGATCTCTCACTCGCCGCGCTTGGGCGCGCCAGTAGCAAATTTCTCCACCGCTACCACATCATTCTCTTTGTGGTTATTGCCTTCGGTGGCTTAGCCGTCATTACCTTCTTGCTTAATACCACCATCTCCAAGGCGTCAGAGGCTGCCCCGCCCCAGCCCACCAATGGCATCGACCAAGCAACCATCAAAAAAATCGAGCAACTCAAAACCGCCAGTGAATCCGACCAAAGCGCCAGCCAACTACCAATTAGCTCGCGTAACCCATTTGTCGAATAATATTTTACACAGCCGCGGTGGAGCTTTTTGCGGCGCAATGCTATACTACACATATGATACTGCTCGGATCTGCACTCACTAACTATCCTGTGATGAGCTTACAAATGGGCGGCAAAGTTGGCAGCTTAGCCCAGCCGCTTGTCGATCCAGCAACCTTAACCATCGTTGCCTACACCGTAGATGGCTCGTTTGCTAACGACACAACCATGCTGCTCCGCCTCGCTGATGTGCGTGAGATGAGTGAACTCGGCATGATCATCGACTCCGTCGACGAGCTCATCACTCCCACCGACGTCATCAAGATCCAGCGCCTCTACGAGCTCAGGTTTCACCTTTTGGGCATGCCTGTCCAAGATAAGCGCGGGCGACGCCTTGGTAAGATTAGCGACTACACGATCGAGACGGGTAATTTTGTCATCCAGCAGCTCATCGTCCGGCGCTCGTGGCTCCACCGCCTCAATGATGCCGAGCTGGTTATCCATCGGTCACAAATCATTGAGATCAATAACGACGCTATCATCGTCCAGTCGCAGGCTGAGACCAAAAAACCCGAGCAAAAGGCCACCCAACCAGCCATGAGTAGTGGCGAATACGTTAACCCCTTCCGCAAGCCATCGCAAGCCCGAGAATCAATCAAGAGCGACGAGCGCCGCTAACACAATCAGTATTCATCACCCGCCACCCGCCAAAGCGGCTCGGATGTCATCATAGGCAAAGCCTTGGCGCAAAAGATACGCGATAAGCTTTTGCTCATCTGGGTAGCGGGGGCGTTTTTTGGCAATCACCTTAGCTAACTCGTCTTCATCAGTCCGCCTCGACTGCGCTAGTGCTTGGTTTATTACCTCCGGTGCAACGCCCTTAGTACGTAGCTCTGCCTCCAGCTTACGGCGCGACACCCCCTTACTCTGGTGGCGATTCTCCACCCACCACTGGGCAAATGCCTCATCATCGATATACCCACGCTGCTCAAGACGCGCAAACACCCGCTGCACCACCGCTAACGAAGCACCAGGCTTCTCAACCAACGTGCCAGTTTTGCGTTGTTTATACTTGCGTGGCAGTGTTTTGCGCTGGAGATAGTCACGGATTTCGCGCGCACTGTGCGGCCGCATAAGAGTGTATTCAAGCGCCCGCGCGTAGAGCTTACCAAACTCCCCCTCGCGGCGCAGCTCAGCCAGCTCGGCCTCAGTCAGCATCCGCCCCACCTTCACGCCACAATCCACCACCTGCGCCACATCAAGGCTAAAATCGTATTTACCATCGATGAATACATTCACTCGATCGGCGTTCCGCACCTGTGCCGTGAGCGCAGTAATGATGTAGGTTTTTTCTGTTGGCATGTATTTATTATACTGAGTGCAGCGTGCTATGTCACTCGATCGCGAAAATATACAAATTCAATAATCACTCGTTTGTGATCTTATCTCTACAGTGTAGGTTGCTACTTTGGTTTTTCTCTTTGTCTTCTTTCATGACTCGCGCGATATTCGTCCTAGTTCTTCCATTAACAGTGCAAAATAGAGTGGTCGATGCGGCACAAGCATCACATCTTCTGGCTGCTCGATCATCTGACGGAATGTGTCATACGGCACCCAGCGCAGTGCCGCCGCTTCACCATCAACCATATCGAGCGGCTCATCGTTGTATTCATAAGTGTAAATAAAGTGAAACTCGCTATATGCTGATTTGCGCTTTGGCAAACTTCCAATAAACTTCACTCGAGAAGTATCAAGCGTCATACCAATCTCTTCTTGAGCCTCACGCAGCGCCGCATCGAGCGGTGTTTCGCCAAGGCTCACGTGCCCTGCTGCCGAAATATCCCAATAGCCTGGCCAGTTTTTGACCTGATCAGCCCGGCGCTGGAGCAGCACATCACACCCACCATCACTGTTACGCCGCCACAACCAAACATGCGCTGCCGCGACAATAGTATCCTTGGTCACATCTTTGCGGGCAAGGCCTTCGCCCTGTTTTGGCACTCCATTTGGGCGATAACTCTGCCATAGATCATTATGCATCACTTACTCCTGTGTATTGTTCTTTATATCAGCCACTATTTTTCGTGCGTTGCGCTCGTTATTATCATCAGTAAGTAAGTTGAGTTATGTTTATAACTTTAACAGTCGTTTCTATTCAACATTCATAAACATATATACTCGCTGAGCACGGCCCAACTCATCACGCCAAACAATGTTAACGTCGCGTTTGATACGCTGCTGGCCAGATTGATCAAAAATTGACCAACGTAGCAATAGTGCGTCACCACAGACAATGCGCTGATCGTAGACAAATCTTAATTGACTCAAGGCCCCGTATAGCTGATCGACATGAGCAATAATTGCTGCTACACCTTCAATCGTCTGAGCAGGATCAGATACACATAATTGGCCATCGGGTGCCCAGATTTTGCGAATGCATTCATGTCGGGTGGCTTGGTCAGGCTCTACCCATGATTGCAGATATTTGTCTGTAAATTCCTGTGCTCGTCTCTCGTCATCCATCAACTATTATTCTTCCGCTGCCTTCACTGCCTCACGAACTTTGCTGTCAATTTCAGCCAAGGTATCGGCATGCTCTTTGAGATACTCTTTGGTCTTGTCGCGGCCTTGGCCAATTGTCTCGCCACCGTATTTGAAGAAAGCGCCAGACTTATCAACAATGCCATGCTGCACCGCTAAGTCGAGAATATCCCCTGTCTTAGAGATGCCTTCGTTGTACATGATATCAAACTCAGCAACGCGGAAGGGCGGCGCAATCTTGTTTTTGACCACCTTTACCTTCGTGCGGTTACCGCGAATGTCATCACCCACCTTAATTTGTCCAATTCGGCGGATATCCACCCGCTGCGAGGCATAGAACTTGAGCGCATTACCACCTGTTGTCGTCTCAGGATTGCCAAACATCACGCCAATCTTCATGCGGATCTGGTTGATGAAAATGACAGTTGCTTTGCTCTTGTTGATAATCCCCGTTAGCTTACGCAGTGCTTGGCTCATCAAGCGAGCTTGGAGACCCATATGCGAATCACCCATATCGCCATCAATTTCGGCTTGGGGTGTCAACGCTGCCACCGAGTCCACCACGATGAGATCAACGGCGTTCGACCGCACCAGCGTCTCCGTAATCTCCAACGCTTGCTCACCATTATCTGGCTGCGACACCAAAAGGTTGTCTGTATCGACGCCAAGCTTCTTAGCATAGCTCGGGTCGAGCGCATGCTCAGCATCAACAAAGGCCGCCGTGCCACCCTGCTTCTGAATCTCGGCAATAGCATGCAGTGTCAGCGTCGTCTTACCGCTACTCTCTGGCCCATAGATCTCGATAATGCGCCCCTTAGGATAGCCACCGCCCAGCGCAAGATCGAGGCTCAGCGAGCCAGACGGAATCACCGCTACATCTGCCTGGTGGAATTCGCCAAGCTTCATAATGGCACCGTCGCCAAATTGTTTTGTAATCTGATCCATCGCGAGGCCAAGCGCTTTGAGCTTGCCGTCGTCTGTGGTTTGTGTCGTATTCGATTGTTTGGTCATACGTCCCCTCTCCTTCAAGAATTTATTATACCAGAATCTCTTGCCGTTGTCCGCGTGGAGATTAGTTTGTATTTACGAAGACTCAACATCACCGATTTATTTATTGTATATAATCTCTAGCTTCCATAACTCTACCGGTATGGAATGTTAAACAGCAACGGGCCTTTTGAAGACATTTTTCGTGATGGACATGCTATAATAACACCATGAAGGCACGTAAAGGATTTACCGTTATTGAGCTCATCGTTGTGATCGCCCTCCTTGCAACGGGTAGCTGGCTCTTTTTCAGCGAGAAAATCGCGACCGAAGCGACGCAGCGTGACAACCAGCGCAAGACTGCCATTAACGCAATGTACTATAGCCTGGAAGAAGTGTATTTTGAGAAAAATAACCACTACCCTAACACGATCGATAGCAAGACACTGCGCTCGGTTGACCCATCGCTCTTTACCGATCCAAATGGCCACAAGCTTGGCAGCGCCCAGTCTAGCTATCACTACAGTGGCACCGACTGCACCACCGACAACCAGTGCAAAGGCTACAAACTCACTGCCAACTTAGAGCGTGAAGCAGACTACACCAAGACCAACCGCAATAATACCTAAATCTCTATTGGATAGATATGCAAAAACACCGAGCCTTATCTGCTCGGTGTTTTTTATCATCAACGTCTGCGAGTATTAGTCATCTGCCACTGGCCGGCCGTTCTTGAAGTCCTCTACTGCGTTATTAAGCGTCGCGATTTCTTGCTTGGGGTTAGCTACGAATGAGAAGCGATAGGTCGTCTCGTCACCCTCCGTACTAAGGCGAATTGAGCCATAATTAAACATTGCTTGGAGCACACCACGCTGGTTGTAGCTGGCATCTTCAATATTCATCAGGCTGACCGTTTGCTCGGTGTGTGAAAAAATACTCGTCTGGATCTCCTGGATAACACTCTCGTTTGTTAAATAAAACATATTGCGCGTATAAACCCAGACCGACACATAGCCACCAAGAACAAAGGCCAGGATGAGCGCCATACACAGCAACATAAACGACCCAGAGGCAGAAGCTGGCAGGTGGAGGAGGTCAAAAATATAGTCGTAATTAAACATCAGTGCCAAGACAATGCTCGTCATCAAGGTCGACATAACAATCGCTGGCAGCATACCAATCGGGTGGCGACGCACCACACTAATGATGTATTCTTGCTCACTCAGGTTGAGATTCGGGAAGGCCATGACTGATTCATCATGGCGGCGGCGCACCTCTGATGACATCCGTGGCAGGTTCGCTTCTGGGCGCGGCGCATGGTAGTGGGGAGCGCCTTCTTTGCCGCTCACATCGTAGAGTGTGCTGCTCGCGCGTGGTGCTGTGGGTGGCTCGGCATAGAGTGGATTACCATCGACATCATAGGCGACGGGCCGTGGTGGATCATTGCGTTGCAATCGTTGTGAATTCATGGGTATATTGTAGCATATCTTGGGCTCATCACCTCACGCCTCTTACTCCATTGCGCGGCCAAGATGCTGTCGTGCCCGTGGTGTCACCCGTCGGCCTCGCGGTGTCCGCTCAATAAAACCAATCTGCAGGAGATATGGCTCATAGAAGTCTTCGATCGTCGTTGTCTCATCACCCGTCAGAGCAGCAATTGTCGTCAGGCCAACCGGGCTATCGCCATAGGTATCGAGCATCGAGAGCAGCAGGTTACGGTCAGCTGGGTCGAGGCCAAGCTCGTCAACTTCCAGCAGGGTTAGCGCTTGTGTTGTCGTTGCTACATCAATAATACCATCGCCGTTTACATCCGCATAGTCACGCACCCGCTTGAGCAAGCGGTTAGCAATCCGTGGTGTGAGGCGCGCCCTCGTGGAGAGTAATTGCGACGCCTCTGGCTTGATGTGCGTCTCGAGGATAGTCGCTGCCCGCGTGATAATCTGCGCAATCTCCTCTGGAGTGTAAAATTCCAAACGATAGATATGCCCAAATCGGTCGCGCAGTGGTGCTGCAAGACTCCCTGTCCGTGTCGTCGCACCAATCACTGTAAAGCGCGGTAGGTCGAGCCGGACACTGCGGGCCGCTGGCCCTTTGCCAATAACAATATCGAGCTTAAAATCCTCCATCGCCGAGTATAAGATCTCTTCCACAGCTCGCCCCAAGCGGTGGATCTCGTCGATAAACAACACATCACCATCGTTAAGATTGGTCAAGATTGATGCTAAGTCGCCCGCTTTCTCGATCGCCGGGCCACTGGTGACTCGCAAGCCAGCCCCCATCTCGTTGGCAATCACCGCCGCCATCGTTGTCTTGCCAAGGCCAGGTGGGCCATAGAGCAAAACATGGTCGATCGGCTCGCCACGCTTCTTGGCTGCTGCAATTGCCAACTTCAGATTCTTCTTCAGTCGTTCCTGCCCCACATACTCCGCAAAGCGCTGTGGCCGCAGCGTCACCTCAATGCGCTGCTCCTCGCTATCGTCCACGTGGCTACTGGTATCAACAATTCGTTCTATCGCCATAGGTTTATTATAGCATTGGTGATGGAGATAGATTGCACAGCAACCTCATCATATGGTTTACTATATTTATGCATACTATCACACTTGTCATCACGACCCTATCATCCATAGCAACAATCATCGCTGCACTTATTACACTCGTCAAGCCTGGTATGATGAGCCGCTCAGCTACCATTACTCATGGTGAGCGATTCTACGCAGCAATGTACGCTTCTCGAGCACTGCCATTGGGGCTACTTACGGTAGTTGCTCCATTTGTATTTAGTGGTTCTGCACTACAGCTTATCTTTGCTGCAGCGAGCTTAGCGCAAATTGGCGATGTTGTTATTGGGCTCAAAAAACAAGAGTGGGGTATGGTAATTGCACCGGCTATATTAGCTACCATATACCTTGCAGCGGCATGGCTCCTTGTTTAGGGCAAGTTCTCTTGCACTGCAAGGACAATTTTGCCAAACAGCTCCTCGCTCACATGGTGTTCACCACTCTCTAGATGCCGTGGCCACTTTGGGTCAGGAAATTCCTCTCCCGCAAAGTGTGTGCCACCAACGTAGCGTGGGTAGAGGTGCCAGTGGACATGGGTCGACTGCCCAGCCTTAACGGCATTGTTCATCAAGCATTCCCAGTTGCACACGTCTGCACCAAATGCCTGGGTAATTGCGTGCTCCATGCTGCGGATCACCTCGTGGAGTTCGCGCCAGTCGGTCTCATCGAGCTCGCTAAGTGATGACTTATGCTCGCGTAGCGTCACAAACCCTTTGCCAAGATATAGTTGGTTGCGATCAAGCACTACATTCCATCGATCAGTCTGCAAGACCACCGCCGGGTCGTCAGTTGTTTGCCCCGCCACGAATGGGCAAATATCACAGTTTTTCATTTTTATCACCTCCTTCTCTTGCTTTATTGTAGAGGAGGAGATGATGCTTGTCATTACTGATTATTCTGTCGCTTAAGCCACGGGTTGTTCATTTCCATAATGCGCTTAAGGTGAGATTCAAGGGTATCCAATCGTTTTTGGATTTCGTCCTCAGCAATACCAAGTGATTGAAAGTCATTACTCAATGACTCCTTATATTTTGGCAAGAAATCTGCCTCAAACTTCTGGAAGTCCTCCCACGACATGTCCGGGTGTTCCTCGTGATGGAATGCTTCAGCACCGCGCCAGAATGTCTCCCAATCAGCTGTCATATAGGCCATATCAGCGTAATGGAGCAGCTTCGCTTCAGGCGTATCGCGCTGGGGTGGGCCAGTCATAATTGTACCCTTGATAGCTCGATCGAGAAAAGCCTTATCGCTATCGTCTAGTTCAATCCCGTTATCCTCTAGGTCTTTTAGTAGGAGTGCACTTGCATATTCTTCTTTTGTCGGATATTCTTGAGCTGCCTTTTCATCAAAACCAGCATCATGCCAGGCTGCTGCTAATACAAGCAAGGATTCTTGCCGTGGGTTGATCACCCGCTGATAGCCATCACCAGGCAAAAGCTCCACAAGCTCGCTAACTGCTTGCATTACATCTTTCATGTGTCCAGGGTGGTGGTAAGGTAGCTCGGGGTAGCGCTTACAGGCACGATCTGCCGACTTACAAAAAGCATCGTTATAATGCTCTGGGTCTTTCTTCGTCTTAAGCTCAGGAGTAGACCCAAGGTAGTGGTTTTTATTACACATAATTTCACCATTATACAAGCCATTCTATCTATTGTCAACAGAGGGGGCTAGTCCTCAATAGATTCACAATAGTACTCAACCAAGCTTGAAACGTAGGCAAAATATAATCTAAGCTCTCGCCCATGCTTATTACAATCGACGAACTTGTTTGCCAGTCGGCTTGCCAATTCCACGTAGGTGCGGTAATGTTGTGGCTGCAACAACGCCAGCCGCTATACCGCCTGCGAGGCGCGTCCGCCCTGGATTACCATGTGCCGCTACAACGGCAAAAGCCGCCGTAGCGATATTAGCGGCTCGTTTGTAGCGCCCACCTTTGGTCACTTCACCAGTTTTTGCCAGGTGGTAAGCATTGGCTACGCCAGTTGCTGCCTGCCCGAGCGCAACAGCAGCAATCCCCGCTCGCGCCTCAGGGTAGCGCTTGCCTAGCTCATACATCACACGCACCACAGCAGCTGTATCTACCACGCCGTCAGTCACACGGCGCAGTGGCGTATCATCAAGAACTTGCCCATCAGCGACATCAGCCACCATAAAAGCTGCAAGCGCAGGGCCAATTGGCTTACCATCACGGGCCTGCCGGGCAATATATTCTACGCCACTATAGCGCAGGGCTGTCAGCCCCACACTCGCCACTTCTCTTAGGCGAGATATATGCTGCACATCATGTTTCTCCGAATTTTTCTGCTCAGGATTTTTCACACCATGTGCTAGTATCTCATATTTTTTGCATTGTTACTACTGCATGCAATATTATTTTGCAGTATGATCTACTACTGGCTCTGGCATACGCGCAAATTGCTCCATATGCTGCTGCAGTGCCGCGCAATACTGGCTAATGACAGATGGAGCAATACCTAGTAACAAACCATCCATCTGCATCTCTGCTAAACACATTGCAAAGAAGCGCTGCTGCCTCTGCAAAAACTCTACCCATGGAGTATCTGGTTGCTCCTCTACCCGATAATTCATACTCCCCCGCCAAAATGTCTGCCAATCCGCAAAGAGAAACCCAATGTCGGCCAGATGAAGTAACTTAGCCTCAAGGGTGCTGCGCTGCAGTGGCGGTATGACAATCGTGCCAAGAATTGCTCGCTCCACAAAGGCATAGGCCTCGCTATCTAGCTCAAGCCCCTCTCTTTGGCTGTCTTGTACAAATAATGCAACCGAGTATGCTTCTTTACACCAGTATTCTTTGGCTGCGGCATGGTCGTAGCCTGCATCGTGCCAGGCCGCTGCTATAACGAGAAGCTCCTGCTGCTGAGCGGAGAAAGTATACCGAGGCACAAGGCGTATCAGCTCTTTTGTCATTTGTACCACATCATCCATATGTTGCGCGTTATGGTATGGTAGCGATGGATAAGCCTGACGAGCACGCTGCACTGTAGCCGACAACAAAGAGGTACTATTCATAATAGTCACTATCGTATTCCACTGTTGTCAGTATGTCAAGTTACTGATATTATGCCAAATCCTCAGCAACTATTACACTTCTCACTATTTTCTCGATAGAGTATGATCCCTTCGTATAGCAGCAAGGTTTGGTTCTAGCACTCAGAGATTGGTATCTTAAGAAAGACGATTGATTCCCCAAAAGGAATTACAAAGGAAATATTAGCCCAAGAAAATAACGTTTTACTTGTTTAACACAAGAAATACCTCTTCATCACTAAGAGTTTTGGCAATTTATAATGCTAATCAACACGGCTTACTGCTTCAACGCCATTGTCACTCGCTGCGCTGTGGGTAAACTCGTATCGACATGAGCAAGTGCTTTGGTGGCATCTGCCAACGTATAGCCCAGCGCGACCAACGCTTCGAGTGCTTCGTCGTTTGTATCAAGCTCTGCCTGCACAGGCGCGTCGTGAGCAGCATAGTACGTTGGCACGCCCACCTTATCTCGCAGGTCTACCACCACACGCTCAGCAGTCTTTTTGCCCACCCCACTGGCTTTTTGGATAAAGGCCGCATCGGCATTGGCTAAGGCATTACGCACCTGCTCAGCCTCACCAAGGCTGAGGATAGCCAGTGCCGCCTTGGGACCTACGCCTTGCACTGTGATGAGCAACTCAAACAGTTTCTTGGCTGCCCGTGACGAAAAGCCAAACAGTTCCTGAGCTTGCTCTCGAATGTGGTGATATGTATAGAGCTTGACTACCTCACCAAGCTGCATCGCATCATAATCATGTACTGCGACCGCTATCTCATAGCCAACCCCTTGCACATCAATGATGACACTACCCGCAAACTTCTCATCAACTTGGCCAGCAATATGAGCAATCATCCGCGCCTCCTCAAAGCACTAAAAGTTAGTCCTGAAGAAGTTGTTGTTATTGCCACCAGTATTGTTCTGGTTATTCTGCCCAGAGCTATCATCATCGCTTGTACCACCGGTACCAGAACTATCACCACTCGTACCACCAGTGTTACCACTGTTGCCGGTATTATTGCGGCGGCGAGTATTACCGTTGATAGTTGAGCTATTATCGCTGTCGTCGCTTGTGTTACCAGAGCTTCCACTGCTGCTTGATCGACAACTCGCAATGTTCTTTGAGTACCGGCTGCTATCAAAGTCCTTCTCATCGATAGCAATGATGCGCTTTCGTTCAACGTCACAAACACGGATTTGCTGTTTCGTCGTGGAGCAATCTGAGCTATTCTTCGAGTGTTTCGTGCTGTCGAAGTCATCTTCGTAGATAGACTCCATCTTTTTATCACTGAGGTTACAAACTTCGATCTTGGTGCGCACAACATTACACTGCTTAGTTGGCAACGCGCCAGTTAGGAAGTATTCTTTGTACGTCCCCTTGGCATTCTCGGTAGTAGCCAGGCTACCGTCGCTCGTACAGACCGAGCGCTGCACAACACCACTTGGCACAGGGAATTGGGTATTCGACTGGCCCGCCAAGAGTTTCGTCATTGTGTTGCGCCAGATTGGCCCTGCCATGTCTGAGCCACCATTTTTCATTGGTGTATTGTCATTATTACCAACCCAAACGCCAACGGCATACTCTGGGTTATAGCCAATCGTCCAGGCATCTTTGTTATCATTGGTTGTTCCTGTCTTGACGGCCGCAGTATGGCCAGGCACCGTGAGGGTTGAGCCAAACACACTCGCTCGTGCCGAATTATCGGACAAAATATTTGAGATCAAGTAGGCACCACCTTCGCTAATTGCCCGCTTACTCGTTGCGTTGGGCCAGCTAACTTTCTTGTTGTATTTGTCATTAACCTGCTCGATGAGTCCTAGTTCAAATTGTTGCCCTTGGTTACCAAATGCTGCGTAGGCATTAGTCATTTGCGTTAGTGACGCCTCACCCGAGCCAAGTGCGAGAGACAAACCATTCTTCTCACCTGTTGCTTGAGTAATCGACGAGATACCAAGATTGTTAGCCGTTTGAACCGACTTACTAATACCAAACTTCTTCATAATCTCCACACTTGGGATATTGAGCGACCAGCTAATTGCTCGACGCGTCGTCACACTCCCGTGCCAACGTTTGTCAGCGTTGAGCGGCTGGTAGCCACCGCCAAAGTCCGTTGGCTTATCTTGGAAAATTGTCGCTGGTGTAATAACCCCCTCGGCTAGTGCCCCAGCATAGTAGATCGGCTTGAAGCTACTGCCTGGCTGGCGCGGCGTTGTGGCCATATTGACATTACCCCACTGTGGGTTGTTGTAGTCGGCACTGCCCACTAGTGCACGCACCCGACCTGTCTTGACGTCTATCACAACACCACTCGCATTCGTCCCACCACGGTTATTAAGGTATGGAATCTGCTTGGAGACGTTATCGATCAGCATCTGCTGCGTATCCATATTGAGCGTTGTCTTCACCTGGTAGCCCGAGCGCATTAATTTATCATACGCATTTTTATCGTCCGCACTGTATAGTTTCTGTTTGAGTTGGTTTATAACCATCTGGGCAAAGTGTGGCGCAATCGACTTAACGGTATTTGCTGTCGATGCATACGAGAGCTGCTGCGCATATGCTGCGTCTTTTTGCTCATTAGTGATGGCACCCACATCAACCATGCGGCCGAGCACTGTCTTTTGGCGCTGCTTGGCCTTTTCTGGGCTACCGCTAATTGGTGAGTAAGCGGTTGGGGCTGGCAGCACACCAACAAGCATAGCGCTCTCGGCTAGCGTGAGATCCTTCGGTGCTTTACCAAAGTAAATCTTGGCCGCCTCTTCAATGCCAAATGAGTCTTCGCCATAGTACACGGAGTTGAGATACATCTCGAGGATTTGATCCTTGGTATAATTCTGCTCGATCGCGAGCGCCACAAACAGCTCCTGGTACTTACGCATAAAGGTCTGCTCGCTTGTGAGAACAGTGTTCTTGGCGAGCTGCTGCGTAATGGTCGAGCCACCACCATGGCGCTGGAAGGCTGCCCGGAAGATACCGATTAGACTAAACCCAGGGTGTTTATAGAAGTCTTTATCCTCACTAGCCAGGAGCGCATTTTTCATACTGTCTGAGATGTCAGCTAGTTTCACCATATTGCGGTGCTGGGCTCGCCCCACACTATAGAGTGGTTTGTTATTGACATCATTGAGGACAATACCAGTGTTGTTGCGGTTCATCAGCCGCTCTTGGTCAGAGATATCACGTGCATAATATAGGTATGTCAAGATCGGCACAATCAGCAAAAACAGCAAAAACGGCGTCAGGATTACCATCGCCTTCTTCTTTTTGCTCATATTCCAAAACCACAAGAAATGCTTATGCTCGCGTCTCCGGCGCGGTGGTTTCGACTGGCGAACTTCTCCAAAGTTGGCATATCTGCCCATTCGGGCTGGTTGTTGTCTTCCTCGCGGTAGTTGCATAGTTTAATTATACCATCGTTCTGGCGCAATGTACCGAAAACGCCAATCTTAGCGCTTTTCTTTTCCTCATCTCTGATAGAGCACAAGCGTAATCCTTTTTACAATTTGGTTTCTGACCTTGTCAGTGTAGCTGCGCCCAGCAGCAGCTCACTAGCTCTGCCGCGTCATAAACGCTGCCATAATCGCTGCCGCGAGAGCATCTGCACAGTCGTCTGGCTTAGGCACCGTCTGAAGGCCTAGTTGGAGCCGCACCATCTCTTGCACTTGCTTTTTGTCTGCTTTGCCATAGCCAGTGATTGTCTGCTTGATCTGGAGTGGTGTATATTCCTCAATCCGCAGACCCGCTCGCTGACCGGTCAGTAGCGCTACGCCACGCGCCTCAGCCACGCTCATAGCGGTGGTAATATTACGCGCAAAGAAAAGTTTTTCGATCGCCATCATTGTGGGTTGCGTCTCTGCAATAATACTCGTAAGACCATCGAATATCTCACCAAGGCGCTCTGGTATTGGCGTATGTGCTGGCGTTGTAATAACACCCGCCGTGACGAGTCGCGTTGCGCCACCATGAGCGTCAATGACACCAAAGCCAAGGATGCCAGTGCCCGGGTCTATACCAATGATTCGCATGGTGCTAGTATAGCTGAATCTGAGGGCTTATGCTATATACCGCTATGGTATAGCTAATGAGACTCTAACCTTTGCGCACCATCCGGCGCAGCCACTGGCCAATCTCACTGCGCCATTCCCAGCCAGCATAGCCCACCGCCACGATGGCTACCCCACCAATCATCCACCAGATGATCTCTGTCTGCCCATTATTACTACCCGGCTCAACAGCGTAGCCTGCGGCTGGTGCTTTGCTATTCTTGCTCGTCGATTTGCGGCAGCGATTGGTTGATGGATTACGCTCCCAGCCTGGCTTGCAGGGCGTCAGCTGGCGACTATTTGCTGCGCCAAGCTTTTTGCAGCGGCCAGTCGCTGGGTTGCGATAGTACCCTGCTTTACATATAGCAGCTGGTGCCTTACCGCCAGCGAGCGCTCGGCAGCGCCCTGTGGCAGGATTGCGATACTGCCCCGCCTTGCACACGGCCAATTGCTGGCCAGTGGCAGATACTGCGCGGCAACGGCCCGTCGCGGGGTTACGCTCTTGGCCTGGTTTGCAGATGGTTAACTTTTGAGCATGAGAAACACTGCGTGCTACCTTTGCATTGCCGGCTGTTTGTTTTGACTGTTTCTCACCACTGTTGATTTTCCGACAACGATTTGTTGCTGGGTTGCGTTCTTGGCCAGCGGGGCACGGTTTGCCCGATGGCTGATGGGGTGAGGCTGGTGCATCAGTGATGATATTATCGGCTTGGTCGGGGCTTGGTGTTGTCCATTGCCACGTGCCAGTTTGCGAATTATATGCCCAAGACTTACCTTGGTGCGCAGCCTGCCCTGCACCGCTATATGCATCAATGTGCGGCGAAAAGCTCACTAGACCATGCTGATCCTCAAACCACAATGTACCACTACGCAATATTGCAAGCTCCGCACCATTTGCCTGAGCACGAATCGTCAATACCTGGCCTGGCGCAATAGTCCCCGCAAGAGACGAGGTGTTTCGCACAGTACTATTGCTGCCAGGTGTACCACTGCGCAAACGATAGGCAGCAAGGTCGATTGGCTGGTCGCCGGTATTTTTGATTTTGACATATTTTTGACAATTATCTGGTGCTGTGTCGCAGGTGTATGGATGAGGCAAAACTTCGAGAATTTGCAAAGGTGGCTCGCCTGGGGTTTCGTACGGCGCAGTTACCTCAGCTTCACCAGCTCGTGCTCGAAAGTCCTTAGCAAATACCCCAGTTCGCGCCGCTGCCGTCCAGTGCGCTCGCTCCCAGACGAGTGCACCTGCAAGCTCGTCTACGGCTGCGCTTGCTTTGTCAATAGTTGCACCAGATCTCTCCAGCGTCACATCATACCGCGTGATTTGCTCATCATTTGGTACACTTGGGCAACCCTGGAGCTGTGCGCCATCTGCCGGGGCCACTGCTGGATGGTAGTAGCGCACCGACGACTGGGGTGGTGTATATCCTTGTAGATTGACGCGGCACGTGTAGTCGGTGTGGTTCGTGCTAACACTGACAACAAGCGCGACATCACTAAGCGGCACAAACTGACGCGCAGTATTATGCAGCTCAACTGCACTCACCGTGCGCCGGTCTGTTGTGTGGAGCGCCCCAATCATCAATGCATCGTGTTCAGTATGAGCAGCAAGGTGCACTACAGGCTGCGCTGCTGGAAGCTTGCTGCTAGCAGTATCATCACGCGCCACTACCCGCTCAAATAAAAAATCGCCGATGGCGGCGACTGGGGTGGCAAAATAAGCAGTGGAAGAATCAGCACCAAGCGCAGAAGCTCCAGCTATTCCTGGTATCATCATGGTTACGGCAAGCCCATATGCAATAATTCGCCGGGTATAATTCCGCATAGTTTGCATTTTGTTTTTCCTCCTCGCCACGATTATGCGCAAAGTAACCCTCTTGGTCAAGCACAAGCATATTGTTTTGTTTATCACGCAAACTAATACGGTGGTCGGATTTTGTTCTCTAACGCACAATAATAGCGAGAAATAGAAATCAAGATTTTATAATGCGGATCTTTAGGCTTTCAAACAGATACAACAAAAAACAGGCCATCTCGCCTGCTAATTGATCAATGGAGGGCCCAGTGAGGCTCGAACTCACGACACCCTGCTTAAAAGGCAGGTGCTCTAACCTGCTGAGCTATGGGCCCGTAGACTCTGCGAGTATAGCACTGGTCGTGGTAGACTGTCAAGCGGAGCAAACACTGGATTCATCATCACTCTTCCAAAATTCTACTATCTATAGCAAAATTTACCTTTCTCCTCTGTAAGAGACTCTACCTTGCCACCTCACTCGGTAAATGTATACATATCTCTTGCTGAACGCAAAAGATTCAATAATTTCACCACGAGAAAACAAATACATAAAAATTCTAGCCTCCCTGATAAACCCGACCGAAAGTCCGCGATTCAGATGCAATAAATTGACGCACTAGCAACGCAATGGTTTAATGATAACCAATGACGTGGTGGCAACGGCGAATTCACCCAACATGGCAGCTCACGATGTGCTGCGGCGGCATCGTTGGTGGAGTAGCATTAGCCCAGTGGTGGCCGTATGCTGTGTGGTGGTGGCTTGTTGTAGCTGGCGGCGGTATTGCCTGTGCACTGCGCCAAAGCCGGCAGTGGTGCCTTATTATCATATTGATTGCTGGGCTTATGATTGGCCTAGTGCGCGGTGGGAGTGACCAGCAGCAACAGCGCTCTTACGCGACATTATTTGGACACACAGCGACAATCACCGGGCAGGTGCAGGATGATCCTGATACAAATCAACGCAACCAACTCGTCGTGAGGCTGAGTGCTATCCGCCTCGATGGCCGCTCGCTACCTGGCACAGTATGGGTAAGTCTGCACGGCAACCCTGCAGTCCACCGCAGCGACTGGCTGGTTGTGCGAGGCAAGCTCAAGCCTGGCTTTGGCAACTTTGCTGCTGTTGTGCAGCGTGCTCATGTGAAGCACATTTTTCAGCCACAGCCTGGCGATGTCGCTCTGCAGGTACGCGATTGGTTTGCCGAGCATATTCGCCACGCAATTCACGAGCCAGCCGCCAGCCTTGGTAGTGGCTATGTCCTTGGCCAAAAGCGCGCTCTGCCGCACGATATCCAAGAAGCAATGCGCGCGACAGGCCTCACCCACATCGTTGTGGCGAGTGGGTATAACCTCACAATCCTCGTCCGCCTCGCTCGGCGCTTGTTTGCCAAGGTATCACGCTATCTTGCGGTACTTACCAGTGCAAGTCTCGTCCTTGGCTTTGTCGCCATCACTGGCCTAAGCCCAAGTATGACACGCGCTGGCTTGGTAGCTGGGCTCAGCATTTGGGCTTGGGCGTATGGTCGTGCGTTTCACCCCATTACACTGCTAGCAGTAGCAAGTGCTGCTACCGTACTGTGGAAGCCAAGCTATGTCTGGGGAGATATTGGCTGGCAGCTAAGCTTTGCATCCTTCGCTGGAGTGATGATTCTCGCACCGCTGTTGCAGCGCTATTTCTTTGGCTCAGCAGAGCCATCAATCGGCCGCCAAGTCTTGGGCGAGACAATCTCTGCACAGCTAGCTACATTACCGATTAGCCTCGCAGCATTTGGGCAATTATCGCTCGTGGCGCTGCCAGCCAATCTACTCATTGTGCCGTGGGTGCCGCTAGCGATGCTTCTCACGTGCATTGCTGGGGTTGGAGCGCTTGTGTGGCCAGCAGCAGCGACAGTGTTTGGCGCACCAGCACAATGGTTGCTTGATGCCATGCTGTGGGTCGTCCAGCAATGTGCCGCCTTCCCATGGGCCCAGCTCGATTTTACACTGCCATGGTGGGGTGTGACACTATGGTATGGTGGGCTCATTAGCCTCTGCTGGTGGCTCTGGCGGGCAACTGGTTACTCACTACGCGACACCTCGCTCGTAGAATAATAATCACCCAATATGCTACAATGAGTTGAAAGATAGAACAATCAAGGAGAACCTATGTCTGGACACAGTAAATGGGCCACGACCCATCGCCAAAAGGCCGTGGTTGATGCAAAGCGCGGCGCAGCCTTTACCAAGCTTGGCAATATGATTGCCATTGCAGCCCGTGGCGGCACCGATCCAACAACCAACTCAAGCCTCGCATTGGCCATCGAGAAGGCTCGGGCAGCCAACATGCCCAACGCCAATATCCAGCGGGCAATTGATCGCATTAATGATAAAAATGCTGCCGCACTCGAAGAGGCAGTCTATGAGGGCTACGGCCCAGGTGGTGTCGGCATCATTATCGAGACAGCAACCGATAACAAGAATCGCACATATCCAGAGGTCCGCACTGCTCTCACCAAGAATGGTGGCACCATGGCAGATAGCGGCAGTGTGATGTTTCAGTTTGCGCGCAAGGGCGTGATCCGCGTAGCAGCCAGTGGTGAAGAAGCGCTCCTTACTGTGCTTGATGCTGGGGCTGAGGATGCAACAGAAGAAGATGGCGGCCTCACCGTCTATACCGACAAAAAAGAGCTCGCCAAAGTTCGCGAAGCTTTGCTCGCAGCTGGCATGACTGTTGAAGATGCAGAGCTCCAGTATGTGCCTAACAACACCGTTGCCATTGAGGACGACGAAACCGCCCGCAAGCTTACCAAAATTATCGACGCACTTGAAGCACTCGATGATGTGACAAATGTTGCAACGAACGCGGCATAATACCCACTAGAGTTATACGCAAATCACAACACTAAAACGACCCTCTATTATGAGGGTCATTTTACTAAGCACATCAACGTATATATTCTTGTAAAACCACACGTATCAAGTGACACGCGCAAGAAGTATCTATCACTTTTTCTTGTGTGGTTTTGCGCCCTTTGCGCGAGCCACGAGCGTATCAACAAGTGCACATGCAAACCCCGTCGTTACAACCGCCGCATGAGACCCATCCAACGCTGCTACAACCATCTTGCTTGTCTCATCAACTGGTGGTACGAGACTACTCAGCGCATCAAACAGTACATACACTGCCACAACACCAAAAATCAGTGAGCCACCAATACGCCACCAGCGCTGGCTCACCACCGAGCCACAACACACCAGCACCACAGCTGGTAGCACCGTCAGCACAATCGTCACCACTGCAAGCAAAGCAGATCGGTCAATGCCTATGCCAACCCCAGCAGCATACGGCACGACATCTGCCGCCCACAGCTGTGTCATTACCACACCAACCGCCAAGCCTATTACTGGTAGCCCAAAATGCCGCTTCGCTACATATACCAAACCAGCCAAAACCACAGCCATGCCAACAAGCAATCCAAGCAACATCATGCCATCATTATACCATGATACCGATTCAACATAAGCGTTATGAGAAACGCCAGTACGTTTGGATAGTTATGCCCCAACGCGATCCTTCTTGTGCTGTCGCTTCGCATTGCGCTCAATATATTCAATGATCGGTTTGGCTACATTGCGCCGCGTAATTTTCTCTATTCCAAAGCCGGGGCTCGCATTGACCTCAAGCACTAGCGGCCCACGACTTGAGCGCATAAAGTCAACACCCGCTACTGTCAGACCCATTGCCTTAGCTGCCCGCAAACACATGCGACGCTCGGTATCCGTCAAGCGGATCGGCGTTCCTTCGCCTCCCTTATGGAGGTTAGAGCGAAAGTCGTCATCTAGGCTCTGGCGCTTCATACTCGCTACCACACGACTCCCCACCACAAAGGCGCGGATGTCCACTCCAGCTGACTCACGAATAAATTCTTGCAACAGGATGTTTGTCCCATCCTCGTTGGTGAGGTACAACGCCTGGAGCACTGACTTTGCCGCCTTCTTCGTCTCCGCTAGCACCACACCATTGCCATGAGTACCACGAGCGAGCTTGATGATAACTGGCGTACCACCAAGTTCGTTAAGGAGATCGTCTATATCAGCTGAGTTACGGCTAAACACTGTCTTAGGAATAGCTACTCCACCTCGAGCTAACAGCTGTGTCGAACGCAGTTTATCGCGCGCCCGGGTAATCGCAATCGAGCGATTAACAAAAAGCGTGCGTGGATACGCCATTTCTAACTGGCGTGCCACTGCTGTGCCGTAGCGAGTCATGTAGCTTGCAATGCGCGGAATTATTGCATCGTACTGATCGATTGCTTCACCATCATACATCACCGTTGGGTTCTTCTCATCAATCGTTACATAGCATTTGCGGTATTTAATCACTCTCACACTATGTCCACGCCTCTCTGCCTCTTCCTTGAGGCGAAGCGTTGAGTAGTTCACATTGCCATTGCTGAGTATTGCGATTTTCACTCCATACCTCGTACTATTATTTTATCGATTTTGCTTATTATATGCTCTCTGTCTCTATTGTAGTCCATTTTGGCGTAGTTCTTGACGATTACTACTTTCGGCCTTCTTATCAATATCACCCTCTGCAACATGAACGATGAATTTATTACGCAAAATATTTCTTCCAATCAGCATTGGGTAGATCTGCCCCGATCTGTCTGCTAGTGTAACTTTTGCTTTCACTCGCCTTCCTGCCAAACTTACATTAATGACAACCTGATACCGCAATTCCTCATAACCATTCGAACTCCGAACAGAACGCATGGAATACTCAGAAAAATGCAACTCCTCACCAGTATACACCGGAGAGCCTTCACCAAACAGTTTGCAGTAAAGGCCTGTCTTATCAACTCGAATATCGCTTGCCCATATAGACGAGACTGTCGCCCCTGTATCTATCCGAGCTTTAAATTTTTCATTAATAAAATCAGGCAAAGCAACCTTTTCAGCTCGGCCAATCATAACTATCTTTTTGCCGATAGGATGCGCCGTTTTTTCAATAGCATGAAATAGTTTTCGTGCAACATTCCGAGGTTTGCCTTCTGTTGGAAATTGGTGCATTCGTATCTCTGGAGACGCCTTCACTCTTACGACATAGCTATCATTTCCATCGCCACTAATGTTATCCGTTACAATATCAATGCCAGCAATACCAAGAAAACATGCTGATGCTGCTTGAATTGCTATAGTTTTGAGTTCATCAGACACATAACTCGTGACATCAACTGCTTCACCCCCCCTGCTCAGATTCAATGTATCTAAAACCTCAACAACAGAGCCTTTCTCGGGAACGTATTGTAAAAAGTGAGCACCTTTATGTCTCGACACATCTTCAATGTCTATTTTTGCTACTAAACTAGCGTGTCTGTTGCTATGCTTTGAGCAATTATTATTTTTTTTACTTATCAAGGTTCGTATTGTTGACACTCCATCTCCAACAATATATGGTGGTCGACGATATGTTACTGCAATGACTTTTTTATTTAACACCAAGAAGCGATATTCTTGCCCAAAAACCATTTGCTGAACAATCACCTCAGGCTGTCCACCACTATTCTGATATACATGGTGTATTGCACGAAGCAAACCTTCTTCATCACCAGCGTTAACAAGAACATTATTACTGTAGTTTGCTGTAGCAGATTTGACAACAAGACACTCATAAGACTCTAGCATTTTTCGAAGTGTATCGTCAATTACCACGTCTTCGGGTCTATTTATTTTCAATGGATATGTATCTGGTATTTGTATATGCGCTTGGTGTAATATGTTATTCGTCCAGATCCTGTCCTCACTCACCTGGACTGCATATGAAGGGTTTAGTGCAGTATTAAGATTATAAAAGTAAAGCTCTTTGCCGTCTTTTTCACAGCGCACCACATGTGATGTTGCTAAACGACCTGGAACTGTTGTGACCTGGTACCCTTTTCGGAGCGCCTCCTTCATTAGTAATCGAGAAGTAATGCCATACCGTGACAGGTCTGCTTTTTTGATACTATTCTTGCTTTCTTGCTCCATATACATAGCGATACATTTATTTACTTCGAACTATTTTCAATTATATCAATAATATTTCTTGATTCTCTCATAAGCACACCCTCTTCATCCATAACACGAAAATTAGTAAATATAGACGCCAATCGAGACCCTTGCTCAATAGACCTCTCGCTCCTTGTATAATCCTGTACAAAAACCTGTTTTGCAGAAGAAGACCTATCGAATGACATTATATCGCCTATGATTTGCATCTTTTCATTATATAATCCCGACCGAGGACTGTCAGCGACACCTGTCTCACTGTCTCGTTGATGAAGCACCATTAGCGCGCAATCATTATAGTCATTACTGTATGAACTATCCTCAATAACATAATTGGCATTCGTTAACTCTAAGATATGAAGAAGATAGAAGGGGATATGCTTCTTTGCATTATAGCTCATTGTAAGAAGCGGTGTAGCACCCGTAATGCGTGCGTTAACTTCGATAGTATACACTTCATCATCCGTCACCAAAGAATCAACACCAAAAATACCACGATATCCTCTGTCGTATAATTCCTGGCCTATGACGCGCGCATTTTTCGTTAGTTGACTACTCTGCCATGTGTGTTGATCATCTGCTAATATTTCAATACCACAAAACTTCTCAGTACCAGGAATGCTTGTATTTGATAAATTCGGGTCTGCAATAATCTGTCGCTGCACTGGCCCTATGAAGACCCCGTAGCGCGTTACAACGCCCTGTACCGACCAATCACGGCCATCAGCAATATAGTCTGATACAACTACCTCACCAACCAAACCATTGCTATTTTGCATTGTATTTATTGCAGAACAGAACGACTCGAAGCTATCGACAATAAACGACCCCTTCCCTCCACCAAGTGCAGCATCTTGCAAAACAATCTTACTGCGTCCACCACAGAGATTAGAAAAATATTCCTCATCCAATAACATTTCTCGCCAAGGGTATATTTTATGTGATGGAATGTTGCAAAGACGCTCTGCAAAAATACGCCGAAACCACGATTTATTCTCAAACTTCTGAGCCAACGCGTACATATCGTTGCTAGGCAAAAATTGCAAACTGCTTTGTTTCAATCGCTCAGGAATTACGAAAGGTTTATATGTAAAAATATGATACTCGGGCAAATGAGTTATTATCATATCTTGGAATATTGAGTCTTGCAAAAGAGCCTGTGTAGTCAGTTCACCTGTATAAGGTCTCTCGCACTGATCGCGCACATAAGCGAGACTATCCATGTGCTCTACATTCTGACTGCACATATTCCAGCCAGCTAATGAAGCAATTTTGTAATTATCAAACCACTGCTCAGGTCCAATTCTTGCCCATGGTTGTATACTAACGCCTGCTATCTTTAAACTTTTATCGTATTGAACTTTCATTGCTTGTATTTAGTCTACGTACTATGTGATTCAAGTATGACTCTCTGGTGCTTCTTTGAGGTATTAATTTTACCAGCCAGCAATAAACTCAGCTGCAAATCATCACCACAAATTTTCTCTAGATACTCCCATACTTCTTTCGACCCATTGTAATAGCAGAGATCCTTAAAGAGTGGCAGATCATCAGTACCCCGGTAGATACGCATTGTTGTGTTTGCTGCCCATTGCTTGGCTTTGTCAATCTGTGCTTGTGTTGGTGTTTGATCAGGCTTGAGGCTCTCGAGAAGTTTGAGACGCCACTTCACATCATAAGCACCTTTGAAATCCTTGTTGTCAAAATAGGCAAGCCCAGCAGTAATATAGTGATCTATACCAGCTTCTTGATATTCTCCTTCAAGGGCGTGTTCCATTGCTTTCCCAAGCCCTTCTTGTGTATCATTAAAACCAGCTAAGCCCTGTGCGAGCGGCTCAAGGTTTGTTGAACCACCAGTCATTCGCGTTAAGACATGCACGCCTATTTCGTGCACAACTAGCCGTTTTACTTCATTAACAGACATAGCTTCTCGGTCTTGGGGTATTCTGATATGTCTCGTATCTGGATCAACATTGATCGATTTTGCCTCTGTCACCTCAATTTTCCAACCCGTATCTTTCTCAGCACTTCTCGTCTCGGTATTATCCCAGTCTGTCGCAGCTTGTGCACCCTGTGTATCACCTGTCTGGCTACTTTCTTCAGTCTCTTTGGATGACGCAAGGAATTCCTCAGTCAAGATATTCCGAAAGATATCTTGAAGGTGTGTCGGCTGGATTTTTATAACCGTCTCATCGTGTGATTCTATTTGAAGCTCCGATTTATGCGCTTCTACATAGCTATCAACATGTCGAAGCATATTGTCATACAATCCATGAACAACTTCGTTCATCCATCTCATAGTCTCAGTAGATGGACGAAATCGATCTTGTGCACGTGTACCATCTATTACATTTTCTGGAAGAAGATTCCGAAGCTCCTGAAAGATTATCTCGGCGCTTTGACTGCGCTTTTTATGAAAGATGTTGGCAATTTTTTCGCCGAGTAATGACTCATATGTTGTTTTATCTGGCTCACCATAGAGCGTAATATTTGTCTCCATAAAACGCTGTGCTGCTACTTCTCTTGCTATTGGATTTGCTGCTGCTTTATAGTCCCTCATCGCTACTATCAAGTTCGCCTCTTGCTTGCGAGCCTCAATCGCCTGGAGATAGACTGTCCTCTCTGGCTCTGACATAGACTCGGCCATAGATATCAGCGTTTCTGTAGTATCTTGCATGATTGTATAATCTTCGTCGGAATACTCCGCAATGACTGGATACTCTTGTTGAAAGGATGTGGTAGTATCAGCAATAAGACTATCAATTGCCGCTTCTTTGCTTTCTTGATCGGGAACAAGTGATTCAATGACTTTCGGTGATCGCTCAACAAGCTCCTGGTACTTTCCTCGGAACACTTCAGGATCTATATCGACGGAGCTATTCTGGCTACGCCGAGCTTCTTTCGCCTGCATATCATAAGATGGAAGTGGTCTATCCTTGAGAGTACAGCTCGTCATCATAGTGAGGCTATTTTAACAATAAACCACCGTATAAATCAAGACTCTTTCTCTTATATTTGCAGAGCACTGTGAGCAAAGCCACGTTTCCGTTATCGAATTTCGAAATGATCTAGCAAAGTTACACCACCCAGCAAACAGGTTAGAATCAAACTCCTCACCATAAAGAGTTTAATTCTATACCAGTACCTACCTGGAGTTACAGCCCAAATATACCCTTCCGCCCTAATGTGTCATTAAACTCGCGGAGGATCTCCTTTTGGCGGCGGTTTAGTTTGGTTGGGGTGTCGACCACTACCGTGACGATATGAGGCCCACGTTTGTCGCTTCGCATGTGTGGCACGCCGTGGCCAGATAGCTTGAAGTCTGTACCCGATTGCGTACCAGCTGGCACCTTCATCGTAATCGTCCCGTCGACTGTCTTGACGTCGAGCTCAGCACCGAGCGCTGCATCCGCCATGCCAATATGCTCCTCACTCAGGATTACGTCACCTTCACGACTGAACGTCTTGTGTGGATTGACCCGTACCTGCACGTAGAGATCGCCCTTGCTGCCACCACCGACAGCTTCGCCACGACCACGGAGGCGAATCGTCGAGCCATTATCGATACCGGCGGGGATCTTGACTGTAATCGTCTGCTCACGACGCTGCACACCACTCCCTTGGCAGACCGTACAAGCCTTCTCTGGTATTTGCCCACGACCTTGGCAGGTCTCGCACGTTACCGCCTGCTGAATAGGGCCAAACATTGTGTTCATCGTCCGCACACGCTGGCCAGTACCTTTACAATCTGGGCAGCTCTTGAGGCTTGAGCCTGGCTCGACGGTACTACCGTGGCAATGCTCGCATTCGTCATCAAGCGTTAGTGCAAGGGCAACTTCTTTGCCAAAGATCGCTTCTTCAAACTCGAGCGTCACGCTCGTCTCAACATCACGACCGCGTGATGGACCTTGGCTTGCACTGCCGCCAGCAGCGCCACTAAAGAACTGGCCAAAGATATCTCCCAGGCCACCATCACCAAAATCAAAGTGGATATTCTGCCCTTGGCCAAAGTCTCCAAAGCCAGCAAATGGATTACCGCCACCACTACCGCTGGCAGCACCACCAACGCCTGCATGGCCAAATTGGTCATATCGCTGGCGCTTTTGCTTGTCCTTCAGGACCTCATACGCTTCATTGATTTCTTTGAATTTCTCTTCACTCCCACCCGCTTTATCTGGGTGGTACTTCACTGCCAATTTGCGGAATGCCCGCTTGATGTCATCATCGCTGGCGCTTTTGGCAACACCAAGCACCTCATAATAATCTCGCTTCGCCATATCTGTCTTAGTATAGCCAATTGGCACTCTAATTGCAAGAGTGCTAACAGGTCATTCCTTATGTTTCGGTGATGATCGATATGTAGCTGTGTTTCGTAACAATGAGATGGTCGAGCAGCTGGATACCAAGCAGCTTACCCGCCTCGGCCAAACGCTGCGTTGTCTCTCGGTCAGCCTGGCTTGCGATAAGCTGCCCGCTAGGATGATTATGCGCCACAATAATCCCCGCTGCTCGGTCGGCAATCGCATCCGTAAAGACTTCTCGTGGATGCACCAAGCTCGCAGTTAGTGTACCAATGGTAATCGTGCGTTTGGCGATCAAGCGATGCGCTCCATCAAGCGTTAGGCAGACAAAATGCTCCTGTCGTTTGTCGCGAATATCGGTAAGTTGCTCTGCTGCTTTGCTTGGTTCATCAATGATAGGCTGGTCACTTTTGAGTAGGTAGCGCCGCGCAAGCTCAAAATTCGCGAGAATCACTGTCACCTTAGCCGCACCAAGGCCAGTTATCTTGGAGAGCTCCTCATGAGTTAGGTCACCTCCATGTGTGCGTAAGGCTTTAAGCACACAGCGCGCAATTTTGCCAACGTCAGCTTGTGCATTACCACTGCCAATAATTGCCATAAGGAGCTCGAGGTCACTTAGGCGAGCTGCTCCATCCCGCGCAAGTTTCTCCCGCGGGCGGTCACTTGGTCGTCTGTCACGCATTCGCATTGGCATCATCTCCCTTTATGCTATATCTTTTATAGTATATCAGAACATTGTGCAAACACTAATTACGTATTGTCGTTGTGTGGCATAGATGCGATTCCCGCTCTCAAGATACAGACTGGAGTCACTTCAGACTCTATCACCTGCTTTATAGCCAAACCACTGCTTTACCATCGAGTGTGTGCACCATACGGCCAATTTTATTATCGATAATGTGCGTTTTGGTGGAGCTATCAGCAGTACTTTTTTGCTCAATGGTGGTGTACTGATCATTTGGTGAGACAGTGATGTTTGTTGTATGTGCCGGTGGTGTTGTCTGATGAATCACTCGTTTGGCTGGATAGGTGAGTATTGTTTGGCGCTGCAATATGTGCTGCTGATTAACACTCGTTACCTCCATAGCATAGCCACTGTGGGTATGCAAGGAAACAGCTAGTGATATGACGTCGTTTCCTTGTTGGTGAGTAATAGGCGATTTTTTGCTATTTTCTAGATTGAGTGCAAAATACCCCTCCCCCGTTTTCATCATGATAATATTCTTGCCATCATATGATACATCGCCAAGTACTGCTGCCTGGCCGAGCGGCTGCATAGCGTGCTTTCCAGTTGGGTCAACAAGCAGTACATCGTCACCCCGAGTTCGCACGACAACTGCCGCACCCCGTGACACAGGGCGCCAATCATACACTGGTAATGGCTGCCTGTTAAGGCCAAGTATAGTGTGGTGGCGCTGCGCTGCAATATCATGCACAATAAGATTAGTGGTTTTTTCTTTGCTTTCCGCCTTTGCAAAGAGATACCCCACTGTTCCATTATCTATCGCTCGCAGGCGAGACACCGCGCCTTTGCCGGGCAAAGACAGTGGCGATACAACACCAGTTTTTGTATCAACCTGATGCAATTCACTGGTTGTTGCATCATTCATTGTATGGACAACGATACGAGAGCCTACTACTGCATAGTCGATAATATGTGCTGCTTGGTAAAGTGTCTTCTCATGCTTTGTTGCCAGATTCATCTGCACGATAGCATCCGTCGCTTGTGCGACGTAGAATTCTGCTTTTGTCTCTGTAAGATCGCGGCGCTTGAGATAATAGAGCTGTGCTGGTGGCGTATCAAAGCGGTAACTGGCTGCCGCGAGCTGCTGTGTATAGGCGCTGGTTACCTGATCGATCGCCACGTGATACTGCGAGTTACTTCGCAAACGATGTCGGAATTGAATCGTCACAGTTGCGTTGTTTGTTATAACAGTAAAGTCTGCGCGCGGCGAGATTCGTATTGCACGAGCTTCAACCGGCTTGACTGGCTGATTAAACTGCAATTGCACTGTCTGGTAGCCTGTATTCGGGTCGTCTGCCAGCACTGCATGACGCAAGCGTGGGCCCTGTTGATAGCTCAGGACCGTGAGCACACTCAGTGTAATTAATAATCCAATCGCAACAAGCAAAAATCGCCATCGCTGACGCACCCACCGCCAGTTTTTAGTATTCATAGGGCTCCTTTGGCTGGGTAGTTGACGTAACCGAACGCGGCATGATGACAATCGGCTGCTGACGATGTTGTTGCGGATGCGCGGCAAAGTCGCCCGTCACCGTTACCCAACTATTGGGCTGGTAGCGCTCACGCCACCCAGGTGCATAGACTGGCACGCCAACCGCCTGTGCATCAACCGCACAACACGTCACAACAAATCGAGATACATAAAAAATCTGCGAATCCGCTGTATCTGGCGTGACGAACCCTGTCAAGTTGACTGTCTTGCCACGATAAAATGCACTGTCATGCGTTTGCGCGAGTAACCCTGCCCATTCTTTAATCGTAAGGTGCGAATAATCTCGCTGAGCAAAGATAGATGCTTGCGATAACTTGTCTGTAGATAGTCGAGTTACCGCCCCTTTGTTGATGCCACGCTGCGTGGCAGTTGTTGTCGTTAGTGCTGTCGGTGGGACAAGTAGCGCCATGCCTGCGACCATACACACCATCACACAAGCGGTAGCGCGACGCCACCAAACGAAGTGTGTCTGCTGGTGGGCACGTGATTGCGTAATAACACTTACACTCGCCATCACAAGAGCCACTACCGCCATACTAGTCGTAAAGACGACATACCGCTGATGAATATAGAGCGTCAAACGACCAGTCGCAGCTAACCACAACGTCGCCACGGCAATGACAAAAAGAAGTATTATACCTTGTTGCTGTACAACTCGGGACAAGAATAGCCTAAAACGCATAATTCACCACCAATCCCAATGTTATCGATGCCAGTCCAACAAGTGCACTCACTTGGAGTAACACACTCGGTCGATACGTTGTGCGCAGCAAGCTCAGCATCTTGATATCGATCATTGGACCAAAGGTCAAGAAACTCACAAGGGCCCCGGTCATAAAGGTTTGGCGAAATGCCAAAGCAAAGAACGCATCAACATTAGAGCAAATTGAGACGATAAATGCCAGTGCCACCATTGCAATTACCGACCATACTGGCTGGCTCCCCAGCGATACCAATACCTCGCGCGACACCAGCACTTGCACAAGACCCGCTAACCCTGCACCAACTACCAAGGCTGGCAGCATCGCCTGCACCTCACGTCGAAATATCGCAAGGCTTGCTACTCGCTTGCTCTGCTGCACATGATCTGCCTGGCACGAAGCAACAAACGTATTGGTCAATAACTCCTCCGCCGGGCGATGCGCATAGACCCAGCCAACAAGATTAGCAATAGCGAAGCCACCAAGCACTCGCGCCCAGAGAATAGTCATATCGCCAGCGAATGCTTGCTGCGTTGTGATGATTGTCACTGGGTTGAGGATTGGTGCAGCAAGCAAAAATACGAGAGACTCACTAGGCGTGAGCCCTTTTGCTAACAGGCCACGAGCTAAGGGGACATTGCCACACTCACAGACTGGCAGCGCAATACCAAGGAGCGACAAACAAGCTCGGCGCAATAATGGTTGCTGCGGCAGATAGGTAAGCAAGCGCTCGGCCGGTAGCCACACCTGCACTATAATTGCAATGCAGATCCCCAGCATGACGAATGGCAGCGCCTCGATCATCACGCTCAAGCTCAGCGTTATCCAGTCTTGCAATCGATCAGGTAGCGACCACTGCCCTGTTTGTGCCGATATAAGGCGAAGTGCAACTAGCCCAACAAGTACTCCAGCCACTACCGCTCCGCGGTGCCACCGCTTCGCCAACCAACGAATCATTTTCATGCTTCTATTATACCGTGAAGGGTAAGGTTGGTAATACGGCTATACGGCTTTTTCTTTTTCTTGTTCTCGCTGCCAGCGGCGACGAACATCGATAATAGACATCTGCGCCAATGCGTCAATAGGGATGCCCTGCATATAGGCAATGACGCGCGCTGCGTACTCAGGGTGTGGGTAGGTAGCGGCACGCTTTGGACTACGGCCCGCCTTAAGTCCATCAAGCACACCACGCATCCGCTTCCAAAATGAGTAATAATCGAGTTTGGCTTTGACCTGCCAATGCTGAGCATCCTCTATGACAAAGCCCTCGATCGGTACACCATCATACAAATAGTCAAGCCCCTGCACCTGCTCATACCAGGTCGCAAACTCCTCCCACGTCTGGAGCGTCGCCGCAAGCCGCTTGGTTTCCATGCCAAACATAGCCGCAAATCGCTCACGCTCAACTTGGTCAGCTGCGGCAAATTTCGCCTGGCGATGCACTATATCGAGCAAAACAATCCGGTCTTGTGCATACTCAATAATGTGTGGATCCTCTGTCGGGAGTATTACTTCACAGACCAAACATACATTATGCTCGGCAAGATACTGACGGATCGCATCGACGTGCTTACCATAGCGCTGCAAAAATAAGCGACGAAACCATCCAGCAAATTCACTCTCCGTCGTTGTTTTCGACGCAAAGACGAGGTCACCCAGTGTCGCATCATAGCCTACCAAGCCAAGATAGCCATTCTCCTTCACCCAGGCACGCACTGGAAAGACAAGTTGATCTTTGAGCGCAGCAAATTCAGTTTCTCGTCGCTCACCAATATTGAAGAATTTATCATAGGCACGAATCACAATCTCATTTGTGAGTGTATTCATAAATAGTCCACGAGCTCGCACTGTTTGCGCTGTCCATTTTTTGTCATAAAACACCTTTGGTTTAAAGTGGAATGAGCTAATATTACCCGGCAGTGACCGCTCGCTAATCAGTTTATTGGTGCGTAGACTATGGATGAGCGGTGCATTTTCTGGATGGAGGAGACCTTCAGCCGATTGGTTGCTTATCTCAACGACCGACCAGCCCTTCTCGGCAAGCTGCGCAACCCGTAGTGTGCCACCAAACTCCACTTTGCCCTCGAGATTAAAGCATCGCTGATTATACTGCGCTGGATAATTCTGAGCGTTGCGATGACCATGCACTTGATAGACATTATCAGAGGTGTGAGCAACAAAAGAATCGTCAATAGCACCAACCTGATCATAGCGCCCCACACCACGAATATACTGCTGGCTGGCTAGCAGCAGAAGATTCTCTGGTAAATTACTCACTCCCGCATGACTCACAAATACTCGCTTATCATGCCATGTGTAGTAGAGGCAATCTTGCATGGAGTTCATCAAGCAACTAACGGCACGCTTGTCTATATTGGCACGCTCTAGCTGCGCTCGAGTTCGGCCGTTAAACTCTCGTGCTCTTATCGGCTGGTGAGTAAGCCACTGCCAAATATAACCATCATGGTTACCCTCAATAAACGTCACATTTGGCTTGTCGACAAAATTATCACACACATACTGCAGCACTTCTGCATTCTCTGTGCCACGATCAAGTAGATCTCCCGTAAAGATATAATAATCGTGCTCGACATAGGGGTGCTGCTCAAAATATTCACGCAGTGGCGTATAGCATCCTTGGATATCACCAATATGATGAATGCGCTCATACTGACTCAAATTAATCGGTTGCTGGTACGATGCGATAAGCTCTTTTACTGCCGCTGGTTGTATGACAGTGTATTGTTTTGGTATGGCACACGTGGAGAGACGAGCGTGCATTTTCTCGAGAACTACATCATCGACCATCTTATGTGGTGCACGCTGACAATTGCGCTCCAGACAAACTTTGAGAGGCACATCCGCAAAATCTATAACGTACAGCTTGTAGCGATACTTCCGCGCAAGCTGAGCATACTGCTGAAAGTACGAGCTCGCTGTATGTGTTGCATCAACCACAATAAGCTCACCACGAGCCATGCGCATATCAAGCAACTCGTGAAGCTGCTGCCACACCCGTCGATCATCCTGATATGGCATAACGATGCGTCCTGCATCATTCATCACTGGGCTGCTATACGCTAGGCGCAGAGTATCAGGAGATAGTGTATATGGGCCAAGCCCAGCAGATTGCAAAAAGGTGCTTTTACCAGATCCAGGAATTCCACGTGTAATAAAAAGATGTCGCATATTTTCTCCTTTCTGTAGCGTTGTTTTCAAGATTTCGCTTAACTATATCTAACTCAAGTAATTTACTCTTGTTTTTATATTATATCATCATCTGTTAGAAAAGGCTTCTACCTCACTAGGGGTATGTAGCAATTTTATCTTATTTTATGAATGATATTTATTAATAGTTCATTGCAAAATACCCCAATGGGGTATTTTGCAATGAACATAAAGTAGTGCATATTCTATTTTATAATGTCTTTTGTATCAGACTCCGCTTATCCCATTTTGTTCTTACCTCGGTTCGCGCTACAATATAGCTATGTTCTATAAGGTGGAAGAGACGGATGCTCAAGTGTATTCAGGTGTTGAAAGTGATACAACACCTACAAAACCTCGCGGCTTTTTTTATACATGGCTCTGCCTTATTATTACTAGTCTACTAATCTGCTCACTTTGGTATGGCCAACAATCACAAGAATCATCACACGTCACACATATACCACCATCAACAACGCACACTTACACACTATCTTCTCATAGTGCTGTTCGTTCACGCATCATCAAGCATCAATCGGCATCACATCAAACAATCGTTACCTATCCACAAACAGGTATTGCCAACATAGACAAAACGATTGCCACAATCATCGATAGTGCAATTCCGTCTCAAGAAATACCTTCAGCTAATATAGTAGGTCGAAGCAGTACCATCACCTATCGTATTATTCACCAAGATGACACGACGATTTCTCTCGCTGTGTTTATCCGTACTACTGTACCTCATGCTCTGCCAACCAACACGGTTCACTACTGGACATTCGATAAAATGAGCGGCCAGCCAATTACATCGTCTACCCTCGTTGATACATCAATCGCAGGGACAAATGAGCTTGTTATTGCTCTGCGTAAACAGGTGCAGCAGCGCTACCCGCATGCAGAGCCAGCAAAAGTTGCGGAGATTATTACGCCAGAGTCTATTACAAACTTTTTGGTGTATGACCGAAAAACGGTTGGCTTTCTCTTTGATAAATACTCGCTTGGTATTGGTGTAGATGGGGTCATTAGCTTGAAGTTGCCAATCAAGCAGCTTAGCCACTTTGTCCAAAACCCAACCACCAAGAAGCTTTTTGATATTCCACCATCAGCATTATCATCATCAACCGACTGCGTGCGTTATCGCTGTATTGCACTCACCTTCGACGATGGGCCTGGGTTATACACGCAAACACTACTCGAGCATCTTGATCGCTATCATGCTAAGGCAACCTTCTTTGTGGTGGGGCGAAATGTTGCACCATACAGTATCGCGCTCCAGCAAGCAGTTCAACGCAAACACCAAATAGGCAACCACACGTGGAATCATCCACTCCTTCCTAAGCGCGACGAAGCTGTCATCCGCCAAGAGATTGAGAGTACAAACAGTGCCGTTGCTGCAGCTACTGGCGTGACACCAACAATGGTCCGTCCACCATATGGTGGCATGAATGACAAGGTGCGTGCGCAACTCCAGCAGCTTACTATGCCAGCCATTATGTGGTCGATCGATACACGCGATTGGGCCGATCATGACGCAGCAGTTGTCTGCAGCCGTGCCGTTGCCAATGCCGCACCTGGTGCGATTATTCTCATGCACGATATCCACAAAACCAGCGTCGATGCTGTGCCGTGTATCCTCGATGCATTGCAAAAGCAAGGGTACAGATTTGTCACGGTCAAGAACCTATTTGGCCATCCGCTCAGCGCTGGCGAGTCATATTCTCAATATAAGCAGTAGGGTCTTTATAAACCGCTCATGCTACCATTCCGCTGTGTAATCCTCTACACTAATGCTATGCAACAACCATTTCTTCCTAACAACACCTCTCTCTCTTCAAGTCCACTCGATCTGGAGCAGCGGCTTGAGGTCCTGCAGCTTCCTGAGGCGAAGCTGCTGATCGGCGAACATATCAAAGCCTCACCAGAGTCACAAGGGGCAGACGAAGCAGCCAATCAGCGCGCAGAATATCAACGAACTGTCTGCTCGCTCAACGTTATGGACTACCTATATTACGGCGGCGATGAAAATTATGACAGACTAACCGCCGCCCAGAGCAACGCCAATCGCCTCACGCGTGAAGAATTTGAAGAGTTTCATCAGTGGGTTGCGAGCAGCTTGCCTGGCGAGCATAGCGCCAATGTAATGCGCTATATTATGCTTATTCATGATTTAGGCAAGAACCAAACGCTCGCGAGTGCCGTTATGGGAGAGGATGCCGCTGATTCGGTCGATCACGACGAAGTGTTGCGCCGCTTGCTCAGGTCAGATTACGCTGCAAAGCGCACAGAGTTATTACCGACATTCAGCCAATTAAGCGAAGCAGACCAAACGATCATACGCGATGTCATCAACACAGAACTCAATCTTGGCCAGTTTATCCAAGCCGAAGTACCAGCGGCAGCGCTGGCAGGCTTTGCAGACAGTGCTGAGCCAGTGCGCTCGCTCTATATTATGCATACTCTGTTTGATATTGCTGGTGCGGTAGGGCATGTTAATGCTGAGAGTTCTCTACTCCTCACTTCTCCTATGTACAACCAAATGGCAGCAGCCTGCGACGTCTTAACCGATAGCACCCTCCCGACCGACAACGCACGCTACGCTCACTACCTCGCTCAGCGAGCACAGCGCTTTGGCCTCGATAACGATGCTATTGAGCAGCTCATCAACAGCCAAGCACACACTCACACTGTGCGCCTTGCTTGTATGCTACGATACGATACACCAGAGGAGTATCAGCAACTGACCAATGCGCTAGATACGCTACCTGGCCCTGTACAAGCTATCCTCGCTCAAGAGCTCAGCAATGATGGCATTCATCAGCGCGCGACTCTGCCTTACTACGGCCCAGCCCTGCTGAAGGGGCTTGAGAAACATCATAACCTCAGCACAGCACTCACCTACTTTGCGCATGTTTTGCAAGAGACACACATTGCTGACAAAGCAGCGCGCAAGGCAGGCGAGACAGGTGTCGTCACGGCAGACCTCAGCACTATCGCCCAAGCCGCCAACCAAGGCACGCTCGATCCACGCCACGCTGAGCTGCGCTTTCGCCACAGTGGTGAGACACTTGTGCCAGAATATCAGGACACACCCGAGCTTGCTATTGATTCACTTCCGGTGTTTGACTCTGAGCAGTTACATGGCAAGCGGATTATCTACCTTGGGATGGGTGGTGGCTCGGATGGTATCCAGGCTGCTATGTTGAGCAAGCTTCATCAGCAGCACCATGCCGTGCAGCCTACAGCTATCGTGTCGGTGCGCAACTTCGCCGCCGATAACAACAAACAGCTTGCTCATACTGGCCGACAGATTGGTGACGCACTCGCAGAGATTACGAAGGAAACAACCAAAGTTGGTGACTGGCGCTTCCTCGAGGATATTATTGCTAAGGACGAGACAATCGCACCAGTTTATCTGCTTAATTCAATCGAGCCGGAGCAGATTGCTCACGACCTGCAGATTCTCATCCGCGAGACGGGAGCTGATGCAATTTGTGGCATCGACACCGGTGGTGATGTACTCTACCATGCCAATACCGCCATCGACCCAACAACCTCATCACCGGATCAAGATTATGCTGTACTTGCTGCTCTGCATATGATCAACGTAGCAGCAGAGGCAGGTGGCACACCACTCGATGTCTTTACTGCTATCGTTGCACCTGGCGTGGATACACCTCCGTATGCTAATGAGATACTTACTCGCAGCAGCGCCCAGCGCTATTCTCTTCACCTAGACGATACCGCCACCATTACTCGGACTTACGCCGCATGGCGCATGGACGGCTCTGCTAGCGAAGAAGGGCTTTATGGTAAAACACCACTGGCGTGGATTGCTGCGCTGACAGGTAAGCACGGCTTGCAGCCACTCGCTCTCCCACGAGCTAACGCAACTTCATCTCATAACCCATGGCGTATCTTTATGAATATCCGCCCTTCGACCGCTCGCGTGGTAATAATGCAGGCCGAGCGGTTATACCAAGCTGTAAATCATTGATTAAATTAATCAGTAATGAAAGGAGCTCTTCATATGAAATTAACTTTCATGACATACAACATCTACAATGGTGCCGAGACAACGATCGATGACGTTATTGCAGTTATCAACGAAGCAAAGCCAGATATCCTGACGCTCAACGAAGCAAACGGCTTCGAGAACGACACAAGAAAACGCCTTGCATACGTCTCAGAACAAACCGCTATGACGTATACTCACCTTGCACTCTGCGGTGATGGGTCATGGTATCATACAGCGTTGCTATCAAAATATCCTATCCTGGATGCGACACTGCTCTACCCATGTAGCCGATCACTCCTAGTAAGCCGCGTTCAAGTCGATAATCATCATGTTTTCTCCATTGGTAGCCTTCATCTCTCACCGCGATGCGAAGCTGACCGGCTGCAAGAGGTGCACCGGCTCATTAACCATATTGGTGAGAATAGTACTCATACTGTCGTTATGGGTGACTGTAATTCACTCTCGTTTTATGATACATATCCGCCTGATATAGTAGATTCTTTTGATGCTAACCTAACACGTAAATTTACTCGTGATGGCACAATTGTTCATGATGTCACTCGTTTTATGGCGCAGGCGGGCCTTGTCGATACAGCAGCTGCTTTGCAACAACACGCAACCTCGACGGCTCCAACACCACTGCCGCCACACCCTGATCACCCAACCAGCCGACTTGACTATATCTTTGTCTCGAAAGATCTGCAGCCTGCATTAACCTCATACAATGTTGTCAAAACACCACTATCAGACCGAGCGTCGGATCACTACCCAGTCGTCGTTGAGCTTACATTATAGTGTAAGCTCGCTTGTCTACTGGGGTTAGTCTCTCAGTATTTGAATTTTGCGGCTCAAGGGCGATATAAGCTTTAATAAAATAAGACCGATTTTCATCGGTCTTTATCATGCATCGTGGCTCCGGAGACTGGGCTCGAACCAGCGACCTAATCGTTAACAGCGACCCGCTCTACCACTGAGCTACTCCGGATTACTCTGTAAGTATACCGGTTGGAGGGGTGGTTCGTCAAGAGTCACGCCGCAAAATAGGTATTTTGTGCTATGGCTGGCTGCGGAATTGTTCGATCCGCTTAGTTAGCTCAGCGATATTATTCCAACTACTGCCATCTGTCATGATGGCGAGCACATATTTGCCGTTTGAATCATAGACGATCGCTGCGTCGTGTAGGAGACCATTCAAGAACCCAACCTTATCTGCCACCGTACCATTCGTGCCAGCAGGGATACCCTTGCGATATACATTAGCCTTGAGCGCAGAGAGGAACCGGTCGCGGTTGGCACTACTAAAGTTCTGCCCCGCATCAAGCATCACCATAAAGCGCGCAAGGTCATTTGCTGTGGTATATGGCCCGCCAGACTTGGCGAAGGTCGTATCTTTGAAGCCAATGTCATTGGCATCCTTTGTTACAACGTCATAGCCAATAACTTTGAGGTAATTCTCTGCACATGGGTTATCGCTTTGGCTAATCATTTTGTTGAAGCAAACTTGGTTATCCTCCCAGCGCCAGCCTGCCAGCTGCTCGCGCCGAAGCACGCTATAACCAACAAATAGTTTGTATGTACTGGCAGTGACAAATTGCTTATTGCCATTGTAGCTCGCATTGCGCTTCTTGCCATCAATTTCTAAGAATGAGACACCATACGTCCCTGGGTGATCTTCAGCATAGTGTTTGAGAAGAGCGTTAAGCCCGTCTTCGGTCGAGCTATAATTGCGGTCATATTCTACCTTGGCTGGCACCGTCTTCGTTACTGCGGCTGGTTGTGAGCGTGTTTGATTAATAAACTCCGAGAGCTGCTGCGCAGTTGCGTCAATATCGAGCGTGCGCCCTGGTTTACCATCTGTGCGTGACGTTTCAGTGAGATCGTACGTGGCAACTTTCGTGGTGCCTGGATCAATATTCACCTTTGGCGTGACATGCTTTGTGAGATAGCCGGAGGCCTGCGATGCACTAATGCTTGCTACTAATGTCTTATCCTTTGGCTGAGCAACAACCCATTGAATAACTTCATTCGCTGGCAGTGTCACTGTTTCGTCGTTTACCTTAAGAGCGACACCTTTGCCGATAACCTTCGTAATTTTTTGCTCGAGCGCCTTCGCTGCATCGGTCGTAATAGCCGGAGCGATGCCGCGCATTGGGATCTCAACAGTCGTGCCCTGTACAAGACGGGGGCTAATCGCACCAATGCTATGCGATACCGCATCACGCTGACACTCACCACCACGCCGTGCTTGATTCACCACCAGCTTGCCATGTTCGACTTTGAGGCTCGCATCGACTGGTGCACGCTTACAGACTGGCATGATCGTCTGAGTAATATATTGCTCGGTACGCGTCGTAGTCGTTAATTTTGGTGAGCTTGGCACATCTGGCTGCCACCAGAACGATGACAACGGCATAATTCGCCACAGCAAGGGATACTGCGCCTGCGCAAGCCGGTCGGTGTTGTCTACTGTAATAGCAAGCTGCTCAATCGTCGGTGACGCGATGGTTGTGCCATCACCCACTAGTTTTACAGAGTGCTCTTGGTAGGCTTGGTTAAGGGTTTCTGTGGCTTCTGACATTGTCTGCCAACCAAGCGATACACCGTCGATCCGCGCATTTGGTAGTAGTCGATCACTCGGATACACCAGCTGGAACAGCACATTGAGCCCAAGAATAATACCGATGGTGATATATGTTTTGCGCCGTGTCCAGCGAATACGCAGCACTGGCACACGCCAATCGGCAAAACGAAGTTTTTCGGCAATAGTTGCCTTGCGGCGTCGGGGGTACGGACGCTGCGCGCGCGGAGGAGTATACATCATGTAGATATTATATCATCTATGATGATTGGTCGCTTTGCAAAATTTCTAGTGCGCGCTGCAAAACCGCAATATCATCAGCGGCGTTATCCTGCTGCTCTAATGCGCTTATTTTTGCACGAATCACCTGCTCGACTGGTGCCACCACAACATCCGCAGCATTCTGAGTGGGCGGTACCACTTGCAGGCTACGTGCTGAGTTATCCTTCTTGACTAAAAATCCACGAACAATCAGGCCGTTGACATGCGCCGCCACCGTGCTCACCGACTTATAGTCAAAGGCACGCATAATTTCGCGGTAGCTTGGGCCATAGCCATTACTCTTGATAAATGTGTCTATAAATGTCAATAATTCACGTTGTTTTCGCGTTGGGCTTGTCATAATCCATCCTCCGTTATCGCTAGTGCTGCCAGCCCCCACCAGAGCATCGACACAGTGTCGTCAACAAAAACTGGTAAGAACAATCCTATCACAGTTAAGCCGATTCCGCCAGCAAAACTACCGAAAGCCAGCCAATATGACCGGCGATGCCATAATTTTACCAGTACACCAGTGGTTAATGCAACTAATAATAGTAATCCAATCCAGCCAATTTCGTGAGCAACGAACAAATAGTGGTTTTCAATAATTAAGCTCTGCCCATTGCCAAGAAGCGATGCCGAGCCAGTACTTCCTACGCCAGTGCCAAGCGGTTGCTGCAAGGCGCGCGTTAGGCCAGCTTGCAACGAAGTGATTCGGTCGCTGTCGGATGTTTGGGTCGGGCCATGCGTTGGGTCGTTATGCAAGATAACATTGTCAATAAAGTGTGGATCCCTAGCGTAGCCAATGCTACCAACAATCACCCCACAGCCAAGTACTACACCAGCGCCCCACAGTACGATACGCCGAGATGCCTGCGACTGCCATGCCCTGACAATCGCAACAATGCCAACACCAACCGCCACCGCGAGCAGCGCACTTCGCGAATAGCTCTGCCATACCGCAAGCGCCGCTAGCAGCGCCATACCACCAAGCGCCCAACGCCGCATATGCGAAATACGCCGCCATTGGAATGCGCCATATGCCACGATAAGCGTCAGGACAGTACTTGCATACGCCCCAAGTGGATTTGGCCCACGCAGCGTGCTATTAATGCGGACATAGGCACTGTTGGAATCGACTGTTTGGTAAGGTTCAATCGTCGTCGGCCCGTAGCCAAGCGGCATCAGCACATCACGCGGCAGGACAAGCTGCGCTGCTGCAAAGCCAATCACGATGACTGCACCCGCACCAAGCATACGCAGCAACCAGCGCCGATACTGCGGATAATTACTCACAAATACATAGACTGCCGCACCAAGCGCCACAAAACGCAGGTCAATCAACAAACCTGATAGCAATGCCAAACCAGACGTCGGCACAAGCAGCGCCACCACGCCGTGCCACAGCGCAAAGGCGAGCGCAAGCTGAATAATGCGATCACTCAGCCAACGCTGCCACTGTCGACGTAGCGTCACGTCGATAACAACAAGAAGCAAGACAACGAGAAGCAAGACTTCCTTCCATGCCTTGACAAAGAGCGCATAATCTGGCCAATGAGCACCCACCCATACCGTCAGCGGCGCATGGATAGCCAGTCCGAAAAATATCGTACACAAAAACCAAGCCGGTATCTTTTCTCGCAATAACCGCTTCATCTCTTTCTAGTGTAGCAAACTTTCGGTAAAAAGTGTTATAGTAACAGTTGTTATGCCGTCAAAAAATACGAAATTTTATAGTCTCATTCTCATCGGCCTCGATTTTGTTGTGCTGATGGCGGTGTTTTTCATCGCATACTATGTCCGCACGCAAATCGATCACCGTGATTTGCTCCATACTGTCTATGCCAGCGACTACTTGCTCGGCTTCGTCGTCATTGCACCAGTGTGGATTATTCTCTATGCCTCGCTTGGGCTCTATAGCGCGAGCGTCTATAGCCGGCGACTCGTCGAATGGGGGCGACTGCTGCTTGGAACATTCATGGGTATTCTGCTCGTAATTGGCTGGGAGTACGGCACACGAATGTATATCTTTCCAGCCCGCTTGGTAGCAATGTATGTCTTTCTTGGTTCGTTTTTGGCAATTGGTACGGTGCGCGAGTTGTTTCGCCTGACACGAAGTTGGCTCTTCCAGTACAACCATGGTGTGAACCGTGTGATGGTAATCGGGACATCGCTGGCAACGCGGGACATCGCTGAGTCAATCTCGACCACCTACAAGTCAGGTTTTCGTGTTGTAGCAATGGCTGGCCCCAAGCGCTTTGTGCCACCTGGACTCAATGTTGTTCATTTTGCATCACTCGACCCTGCCCTTACGCAGATCAAGGAGCTCAAGATCGACACCATTATCCAAACCAACCTCTACGAAAACGAAGAAAAGAATCAAAAAGTGCTTGGTGCCGCACAGGTCAACCATATCCAATACAACTTCATCCCTGGCGAGCCAGAATTTTATACTGGCAAAAACACCATCGATGTTTTTCTTGGCTACCCAATGATTACCGTTAGTCAAACACCACTTATTGGCTGGGGAGAAATCGCAAAGCGGATCTTCGACACGATTATTTCCGGCATACTGCTCATCGTCCTTGCCCCGCTTTTTGTACTCCTTATCATTATGCAAAAGATCTTTAACCCCGGGCCAGCATTTTATATCTCAAAGCGCCTCAGTCGCTACTCCGAGCCAATCCAGCTCATCAAGTTCCGTAGTATGGGTGCACAATATGGCAAGCAAGACGCAGCTGATGAATTCCGTGCAATGGGTCGCGACGACCTGGCTGAAGAGTATGAAAAAAACCGCAAGGTCGAACACGACCCACGCATCACTCGCTTTGGTAATTTTTTGCGGGCAACATCACTTGACGAATTACCCCAGATTTTCAACGTCTTTCGTGGTGATTTGAGCTTGGTTGGGCCGCGGCCAATTCTACCCCAAGAAGTGAAGTTTAGTTCAGCCCGCACGGCACTCTTGCACAGCGTGAAGTCAGGGGTGACGGGCCTATGGCAGGTATCTGGGCGCTCAAACCTGAGCTTCGATGAGCGAATCGAGCTTGAGCTATTTTATGCCCAAAACTGGAGCTTCTGGCTGGATATCAAGATTCTATTCAAGACGATTGGTGTAGTGCTGCGCAAGACAGGTGCAAAATAGCATATGACACTATGTCATTGTGAGGCCCGTGTAAGCGGGTACCCTCGATATAAGCATCCTCTCGTTAAGTCACAAACTGTACTACTGTATCATCTGGTCACGCACTACCTTGCGTAGCTTGGTTAGAAATAGCGTCTTGTCAAAACGCTGTGCAGTGCGACGCAAGACCGTCGGATCAAAGGTTCGTTTCTCGGCCTGCTCAATTGCTTTAGCAACGCTGATACTTGTCTGCCGGTCAAATAGCACACCCACTTCGGGTGACGTCACGATATCTGTTGTCCCGCCACGCGCCAGGCCAATCACGGGCGCACCAGCCGCTAGCGCTTCAACACTGACAATTCCAAAATCTTCCTCTGCTGGATAGATAAAGCCACGCGCTGTCGTGATAGCCTTCTCATATTCGGCATCGCTCGCATCGCCGAAGCGATCGGTGCGGAACTCAACTGTTGGACCAGCCAGATCAACGAGCCTATTGTGTGCGGGGCCATTACCAAAGACGATCAGCTTCTTGCCAAGCTTCGTCGCTGCCGTGACTGCCAAGTCGTACCGCTTGTATGGCAACTGCCGGCCAATCGTCACATAATGATCACCTCGCTCGGTAGCAGGCGTAAACCGGCTTATATCTACCGGTGGATGAATAACTATGCTATTTCGATTGTAATATTTTTTAATGCGCTGTTGTGTCTCGGTAGAGTTTGCCAAGAAAACATCAACTTGCCGGGCCGCTTGGAGGTCTAGCTTGCGCTGGTGTGGCACCATGAGCGGCATAAGTGTGCGGATGAGCGGATTAAGATTACCATAGCCAGGGTCGCGCCGATACTCGTTGTAGTGGCTCCAGTAGTATCGTGGTGGTGTGTGACAATAGTTGATAATAACCTGATCGGGCCGCGTCTTCCTCACCTGATGACCATGCATATATGAACTGGTGAGGATGATATCAAACTCACGCAAATCAAGTCGCCGCATCGCTTTAACAGCCAGTGTTGGAAATAGCTTATAATACGTGCGCACCTTGCGCGGAATTTTTTGCAAAAACGACGGCCGAACATCAAGCTCAGCAAAGGCTGGCATTTTGTCCTCATTATACATTGCGGTATAGATCGGTGCATCCGGAAAAGCTTCGTGCATGGCCAACACGACATTCTCAGCACCACCCATTGTTGTCAAGAAGTCGCAGACAATGGCAATTTTGGGTTGTTTACTCATAGTATCAGTGTAGCGCAAAGGAGAGATTTTACCTATACCTTACTCCACCGTCACGCTCTTGGCAAGATTGCGCGGCTGGTCGACGTCGTGCCCCCGCTCTACTGCCATATAGTAAGCAAAAAGCTGTGATATAACATTAAACAAAATTGGCGTGAGGTGCTGCAGCTTAGTTGCAACGCGGACTACTGTCTCGGCAGGTACGCGTTTATCCGTATCGGTAATAACAATTGCATGAGCACCACGTGCATTCATCTCGATCAAATTACTCTGCGATTTTTCGTATAGCCAGTTGTCCTGCAAATAACACACTTCGAAGAAGTGATCGTCGATCAGGGCAATTGGCCCATGCTTGAGCTCACCTGCTGCATAAGCCTCAGCATGAATATAGCTTACCTCCTTAAGCTTAAGTGCGCCCTCAAGTGCAGCTGGGTAGAGTGTATCGCGACCAATATAGAGCGCATGATTATAGTGAGCATAATTATGTGCGATATTTTTGACGCTATCAGCTTGCTTAGCCAGCGTTTTTTCAATCTCGGCTGGTAGCATCTCAAGCTCGTTGATAAACTCACCTATCAGTTGCGGGTTTGTCCCCTTGGCCGCTGCGAGCATAAGGCCAAAGATTGTCATTGCCGCCACTTGCGAAGTAAAGGCCTTGGTGCTGGCCACACTGATCTCTGCTCCCACGTGTACATATACTCCACCGTCAACTTCGCGTGCAATCGTACTCCCCACTGCATTGACGACACCAAGGCACGTCACACCACGCCGCTTGAGCTCCGTCAGACAGGCCAATGTATCGGCCGTCTCACCACTCTGACTCACAATGAGCGCAACGGTATGCTCGGGGATGTTATATGCTCGGTAGCGCAGCTCACTAGCAATCTCCACACTCACTGTTACATCATCAGTCAGTTGCTCAATAAAATAACTAGCCTGCATCCCCGCAAAATACGCCGTGCCACAGCCCACAATCATCACATGCTTGATCTGTCGCAATTCAGCATCACTTAAGCCTATGCCGCCCAGCCGGGCATAGCGCTGCGCGGCAATCACTCGCCCAGCCAGCGTTGCCGCAAGGCTAGTCGGCTGCTCAAATATTTCTTTGAGGAGGAAGTGGTCGTACCCCTGTTTTTGAATAGCTTGCAAATCCATCTCTAGCGTCTCTACTTGCACATCGACCACTTGTGAATCAGTCGTTTGAAGCTCGAGACCAGTGCGGGTGCAGCGCCCTACTTCGCCATCGTGCAGATAAACCACTTGGTTGGTATACCCCACCAGGGCCGATGCATCACTGGCAATGTACGTTTCGCCATCACCAAGCCCAACAATAAGCGGGCTACCCTTGCGTGCCACAATAATCTCATTAGGGTCATTCGCTTGAACCACTGCTAAGCCATATGTGCCTACCACCATTTTGAGCGCACCTCGCACTGCCGCTAGGAGGTCTGGTGCTTGCTTGTGTAGATAGTCGATGAGCGCCGTCAATACTTCGGTGTCCGTATCACTCTTAAATTCATACTCATGCGCTGCAAGCATTGTCTTGAGCGCCTGATAGTTCTCGATAATGCCATTATGTACAACGTAGATCTGCCCCACCTGATGCGGATGAGCGTTACGCTTGCTGGGTGCCCCGTGGGTTGCCCAGCGAGTGTGACCAATACCAACCGTATCAGTCGTCTTGTGGCGAGCTGTGAGCTCATTCAGCGCAGCCACCTTACCTTTTGTCCGGAGTAACGTTGGCGCAGCATCCTTATCGAGTGTAACAATACCAGCACTATCATATCCGCGATATTCAAGCCGCTTGAGCTCCGTCAGCAGTACACCCTGCGCTGGTCGCGTTCCGATATATCCAACTATTCCACACATAGATTTTTCCTTTCCTCTTGTATTATGGCGCTTTGGTCTTTGCCTTCTAGTGTACTCTCAATTTTAAATAATTTTGCAAGAATGTAAAAATTACAATGATTTTTCTCTGTTAGATTGTGTTGGCGTTTTTACATCAATAGTACTTTATCCATAAAAGATAGAGAAAAACGACAGAAAAAGCAAGAACGAATGCAGTGCTTATTCTCAGCAATAGTTAAGCCGATATGCTCATACTTATAGACAAAGAATAAATACGATATGTTCGACATTTTTTCGACGAAGGGGTATACTAGGTGATATGAGTAGAGAAACGATTTTAGTCACTGGTGGCGCTGGGTATATTGGTAGCCACACCATTATTGAGCTGATTGCGGCAGGATTTGACGTCGTCGTTATTGACAATCTTGCTAATGCGAGCCGTGAGAGCCTGCAGCGCGTCGAAACAATTACCGGCACAACTATCCCCTTTGTCGAGGCTGACGTACGTGACCGATCGGCACTCGATGCGATTTTTACCAAGCATGATATCAGTGCTGTGATTCACTTTGCTGGACTCAAGGCAGTTGGTGAGTCGGTTGAGAAACCGCTGGAATACTATGACTGCAATCTTAGCTCAACCCTCACCCTCTTAGCTGCAATGCGACAACATGGAGTGCATCGACTTGTTTTCTCAAGCTCTGCGACGGTCTATGGCACACCAGAGTCATTGCCCCTCACTGAATCATCACGCACTGGCACCGGTATTACCAATCCATACGGCTGGACGAAATATATGATCGAGCAGATCATTCGTGACTATTGCACGGCTCACCCCGACTTCCAAGCGACCATCTTGCGCTACTTTAATCCGATTGGTGCCCATGCGTCAGGTATGATTGGCGAAGATCCAAATGGCATCCCTAATAATCTCTTACCTTACGTTGCACAAGTTGCAGTTGGAAAATTGCAAAGCGTTGGTGTATTTGGTGATGACTACGACACACCCGACGGTACCGGTGTGCGCGACTACATTCACGTTGTCGACCTCGCTAAAGGGCATGTGGCTGCTCTATCGCACATGCAGCCTGGTGAACATACCTATAACCTTGGTACTGGCCATGGCACTTCTGTTTTGGAGATCATTAGTGCCTTTGGCAAGGCCTGTGGCCATGACATCCCATACGAGATAAAACCACGCCGAGCTGGCGACATTGCAGCCTGCTATGCCGACTGCAGCAAGGCACAGCAAGAGCTTGGTTGGCAAGCAGAATTGTCCATCGAACAAGCCTGTGAAGACTCCTGGCGATGGCAATCTCACAACCCAAATGGTTATAAGAATTAAAATTTAGATAATACCCCATGAGGGTATTTTGCAATGAATAATATAGATATACTTTCAGTTTGAATATATTATTTGTTCGTACTATAATTTTGCTGTTCAAAATATTGGTTTATTTACAATCTGTGCTTATCATGTGAGCAATAAATGTATTCAGGCTGTTCTCGTCTGCCAAATGTAACCATGTGGAAACAAAAAACAGCCCACTATCTACGGGCTGTTTTCTAGTGCAAATAGCAAAAGTTAGCTTACTCGAGCAATTCTACTCTTGGCCAGTCGCTTGATTGATCCGGGTTGAGGAATCTGGTTTGCCTTCGCCGGCATCGAAGCGCATTTCTATGTTGTACTTTTTACACACTTCTGCTTCAGGAATAGCCTTTTCGGTGTCACGATCACCACCGTTGGCAAAAATAAGTTGGTCGCCGGGATATTGGCCAGCTACCATCTCGAGAGACTTGATCTGTGTTGGGTCTTCGTCGATTGATAGAATCACTTGGTCAACACCTTTGAGGGCGCGCATGAGACGCAGGCGATTGCTTTCGTTGAGGATAATTTTGCCTTTTTTCAGCAACTGCTGCTTGTCGTTGTTGACAATAACAATCAGTTTGTCGCCCATCGCGGCAGCTGCTTCGATCATATCGATATGCCCACCATGGAGCGGGTTAAAGTAACCACTGACAATTACTACTCGCATTTATTACTATCTCCTTGTTGTTTATCATTAGAAAGCTTCTGTTGCTATATTATACCATTACTCTTGTATATCTCGACACCATCCCCTATTTCACGCTATAATACAGCTATGACAAAACTGCTTATCACCGGTGGTGCGGGGTTCATTGGCTCGAACTTCGTGCATTATACCGTTCATCACAAGCCGGAATATGAAATCACTGTCGTCGATAAGATGACATATGCTGCGAACCCGCACAACCTTGATGGAGTGCGCGAGCAGATTACCTTCGTACAGGGCGACATTTGCGATGCCGAGCTGATGGATCGCTTGATTGCCGAGACGGATATCGTTGTTCACTTTGCGGCGGAGAGTCATAACGATAACTCACTGCGCGACCCGAAGCCCTTTCTCGACACCAACGTGTATGGCACGTACACTATCTTGCAAGCAGTGCGTAACCACAACAAGCGCCTCCATCACATTAGTACCGATGAAGTGTTTGGCGATCTAGCGCTTGACGATCCAAACCGCTTTACTGAGGAGACGCCATACAATCCATCGAGCCCCTACTCGAGCACTAAGGCGTCGAGCGATATGCTGGTGCGCGCCTGGATTCGCAGCTTTGGCGTGAAGGCGACGATTAGCAACTGCTCCAACAACTACGGCCCTCGCCAGCACATCGAGAAGTTTATCCCGCGGCAAATCACTAACATCCTGAGCGACATCAAACCAAAGCTCTACGGCACAGGCGAGCAGGTACGCGATTGGATCCATGTCGATGACCATAACTCAGCGGTACATTTGATTCTCGAAAAAGGCACGCTGGGCGACACCTACATCATTGGTGCAGATAACGACCACGTCAATAACAAAGCGGTGATTGAGATGATCTGCGACTTAATGGGCAAAGGTAAGGACTGGTACGAGCATGTCAATGATCGCCCTGGCCACGACATGCGCTACGCGATGGACTCGAGCAAGCTGCGCCGCGAGCTTGGCTGGCAGCCACAATACACCGACCAAGATGGCATGGCTAACGGCCTACGCCAAACCATTGAGTGGTACACTACCAATCGCGACTGGTGGCAAGCCCAAAAAGCCGCTGTAGAAGCAACCTACGCTAAGCAAGGACAATAAGCCAATGCCTGACACCCCCAGCAAAACTCGCGTGAGTAGCAAGATCGCCTACCAAAACCCCTGGATCACCATCCACGAAGACCAGACACGCGACCATGCAGGCAACCTGGGGGTATATGGCTATATGGAGTCGCGAAACTCATGTATGGTCGTTGCTGTCGACGAGCATGAGCGCATCTACCTGGTGCGTGGCTTCCGCTACCCCTCACAGAGCTTTGGCTGGGAATTGCCCGGTGGCGGTGGTGACGGCGAGGATCTGCTCACCGCCTCCAAGCGTGAGCTAGAGGAAGAGACTGGTATTGTTGCCCAGTCGTGGGAGAAGCTCGGTGAAGCATATGTATGCAACGGCCTAATGACAGAGAAGATGGCGGTGTGCTTGGCACGAGACCTGTCTTTTGGCGGCAACAAAGAACAGTCGAATGAAGTATTTAGCGATATGCGGTTCTTCACCCACGAGGAAATTGACCGGCTTATTACCCAAGGTGACATCAACGATTGCCAGACATTAGCTGGCCTCCATTATTATCATATATGGCGAAAGGAGAACTCATGAATTTTGACCCATCAACCTACAACGACCTTACCGTGACTGAATCGCCAATTCCAGGGCTATTCGTCATCAAGCTGTCCGTCCATGGTGACAACCGCGGGTGGTTCAAAGAAAATTACCAGAAAGAGAAGATGGAAGCACTGGGGCTACCCGCCTTTACCATTGTGCAAAACAATATCAGCTTTAACGACAAAGCCGGTGCAACGCGTGGGCTACACGCCGAGCCTTGGAATAAGTTCATCAGCACTGCCAATGGCCGCGTGTTTGGTGTGTGGTGCGACGTGCGCCAAGGCCCAACCTTTGGCCAGACATTTTCTGTGGAGATTAATCCTGGCACAGCGGTATTTGTGCCTAAGGGTGTGGCAAATGGCTACCAGACACTGGATGATAATGTGGCATATACCTACCTGGTTGATGCCCATTGGTCACCAGATGTGCAGTATACCTTTGTTAATCTCTTCGACCCAGCGCTGGGCATTGCGTGGCCACTTGGCAAAGATAAGGCGATCATCTCTGACAAAGATGCTGCGCACCCCCTCCTGTGCGACGTACAGCCAATGGAATTATAAAAAGAAAGGAAGCGTACATGACAGATTACACCTCTACCCTCATCATTGGCGCCAACGGGCAATTGGCCAAGGCAATGCAGCAACAATACCCTAGCGCTCGGGCAGTTGGGCATAATGAACTCGACCTCTGCAGCGCAGCAGCTATTGCAACCTTCGACTGGTCTGGCATTAAGACAATCATCAACACTGCCGCTTATACCAATGTTGACGGCGCAGAAACAGCCGAAGGTCGCGCAGCAGCCTGGCGCATTAATGCCCAAGCGGTGGGACAGCTTGCTCGTGTCTGCTCCGAGCGAGACATTACCTTGGTTCATGTGTCGAGCGATTATGTTTTTGATGGCGAGACAACACCACACACCGAAGATGAGCCACTTAGCCCCTTGAGCGTCTATGGTGCATCCAAGGCAGCGGGCGACATTGCCGCAAGCACTACACCACGACACTATATTATCCGCACTAGCTGGGTGATCGGCGATGGTAAAAACTTCGTGACAACAATGCTTGGTCTGGTCGCAAAAAATATCGCACCAACAGTGGTGGCAGACCAAATCGGCCGCCTGAGCTTCACGCCAGAGATTGCACGGGCGATTGACTACCTAGTAGAGAACAAGGCACCATACGGCACCTACAATGTGACAAACAGTGGCCCACTGGTAAGCTGGGCAGACATCACACGGCAGATCTTTGCCTTAGCAGGGCGCGATGACTTAACAGTGACAGACACGACCACCGCCGAGTATTTTGCCAATAAGCCTGGTGTCGCGCCGCGACCACTCAATAGCGACCTCAGCCTTGAAAAATTACACGCGACTGGCTTCGCGAGCCAAGACTGGCGCGAGGCACTACGCGAATATGTCGCTCTACATACTCGTTAAAGTAGTACTTGGCTACTCGTCGTAGCTTTAGGGTATCATCTCACGACGTGAATAATTTTGTTTGACTTCGTGCACTGCCTAGAGTGACTGACTCTTTCGTACACTGTTATATATTCCCATTATCTTCGGTATTATGGTACTATTACTTTATCTGGTATGATAAGTATATAGTTAGAACAAAGGAGTTTTACGTATGAAAGGTATTATTTTGGCAGGTGGTTCGGGTTCGCGCCTGTGGCCGATTACTAAAGCAATTAGCAAACAGCTGATGCCCATCTATGATAAGCCAATGATCTATTACCCTCTCACCACGCTGATGCAAGCAGGGATTCGCAACATCCTCATCATCACTACCCCAGCTGACCAAGCAGGCTTCCAGCGTTTGCTTGGTGATGGTGCACAGTGGGGTATCAATCTGCAATATGCCATTCAGCCCAGCCCCGATGGCTTGGCGCAGGCATTTATCATTGGTGAGGAATTTATTGGTAACGACAAGGTGGCGCTCGTCTTGGGTGACAATATCTTCTACGGCGCAGCGCTTGATGACTCGCTGCGCGCCTGTACCGACCCAGATGGCGGTGTGGTTTTCGCTTACAAAGTATCTGACCCAGAGCGGTATGGCGTTGTAGCCTTTGATGATAACAATCATGCGGTGTCGATTGAAGAAAAGCCCGCCCAACCTAAGTCAAACTTCGCAGTGGTAGGACTCTATTTCTACGACAATGATGTGGTAGAAATTGCGAAGAATGTCCAGCCAAGCGATCGTGGTGAGTTAGAAATTACCTCTGTGAACGCTGAGTATCTGCGTCGCGGCAAACTGAAGGTCCAGACACTAGACAACGGCGATGTATGGCTTGATACTGGGACGATTAGCAGCCTGACCGATGCTGAGGACTTTGTGCGTGTTGTACAGAATCGCACCGGCCAAGTCGTTGGCAGCCCCGAAAAGACTGCGCACATCAACGGTTGGATCACCGACGAGCAGCTTGCCGAACTTGCTGCACCGTTAAAAAAATCAGGCTACGGAAATTACCTCTCGGCGTAGTATAATAATACCAATATGAAAACGAATACTAAGACGGTGTGTGTGATCGTCCCAGCCTATAACGAAGCGACGGTCATCAAGGACGTGATCAAACAATCCAAGCGAATCTTTGCCAAAGCCAAGGCGGCTGGCTATACAATTGATGTCGTGCTAGTCAATGATGGATCGAAGGACGACACGCTCACTCAAGCCAAAAAAGGCGGCGCCATTACGATCGATCATATCCTTAACTCTGGTGCGGGCGGCGCAACCTTAACTGGTCTATCGTATGCTCGGCAGCATGGCTATGACATCGCTGCGACGATGGATGCCGATGGCCAGCATGCGCCGGAGGATGTATTAGCGGGCATCACGCAGATCGATGAGCGCCAAGCTGATCTGCTCATTGGTAGTCGCCTCATTGATAGCACCGGTATGTCTAAGACAAAGGTGCTGGGTAATAAAGGTTTGAGTTTGATCACCAAGCTCTTGTTTGGCATTAATGTGACAGATTCGCAGTCGGGCCTGCGTATCTATTCGCGCCGGGCTATTAATGACCTCGACTGGAAGTCGACTGGTTATGAATTTTGCTCGGAGATGATTTGGCGTGCCAAGCAAGCAGGGATGACAATTGGCGAATACCCCATCAAGGCAATCTACACCGACTACTCCCGTGCCAAGGGCCAAAACAACTGGAATGCCATCAACATCGTCAAACGCTTATTCAAACAACGCTTAACGGAGCTCTTCGAATGAGATACTTTGCCCTTGTCTTGCTCAATGTGCCAATTATTCTTTTGGCGCTGGTCAATATCATCACCCAATACAAATTAAATAAAATCACCGTCACTCGCTTACGCCACCAAGTGGTGATGTGGCTGGTGGTGATGGCAGTGCTGCTGAGCTGCTTCCCGCTGTATAATATTTCGATCGGCCATCCACCGTTTGATTCGTCGGAGTTGAGTTTGTTTGATATTGTCCAGACGACAGCGATTGTGTTGCTATTCTACATTGTCAACACGCAGCGCCAACGGATCGACCAAAACGAGCGCCGTCTGCGCGACCTTCATCAAGAATTGTCAATTAAACTCTCGGGTTATGACAAAAAATAAATCACTCGATATCGTTATCCCTTACTGGGGTGAATTTGCCTTACTCAAAGAAGCAGTTGACTCTGTCTTGGCTCAGACGAGCGATGACTGGCACCTGACCATTCTTGATGACCACTACCCATCGACCGAGGCACGCGATTATTACACAAAACTCGCCGACCCACGCATCACCTATATTCGTCACAAGAAAAACCTTGGCATTACCAACAACTTCAACTTTGCCATCCAGCACGTAACGGCACCGCACTGTATGATTGTCGGGTGCGATGATCGGCTCTTGCCGGAGTGTGTCGCGGTGGCACTGCGGACAATTGGCGAGGCAGATTTTTATCAGCCAGGAGTGCAAGTGATTGATGACAAGGGCCAGCCATATCTCCCATTAGTCGACCGCGTCAAGCGATTTTTGCAGCCTCGTAAATCAGGGCTTTACTCAGGCGAAAAGCTCGCGATATCTCTAAGCCATGGCGACTGGCTCTACTTCCCATCGATCGTCTGGAAGACGTCGACGCTCAAGCGGTATTCCTTTGATGCGACATACACTATTTTAGAGGATCTTGTTTTGGTGTTTGATTTCATTCTTGATGGCGCGGTGCTTGCTTTTGATACGAAGGAGACCTTCCAATACCGGCGCTTTGCCCAGTCGCTCTCAAGCAAAGAAAAGTCAAAGGATGGCGGTGTGCGCTTTGCAGAAGAAAACGAGGTGTATACTAGCTATGCTCAGCGCTTCGCATCAGTTGGCTGGTGCAAAGCTGCTCGGGCGGCGCGACTTCATATTACATCGCGCATTCATCAGTTGTTGTCGTAGTTGATAATTTGAATATCTTCTAACCTCTGGAGAAATATATGGGGGTTATTTTATGAGTAAATTAGTATCTCTTTACTCTTGTATTACTGCATGATAAAGCTTGAGAGTGACATTCATGAGTGGCAATTCGTTTACTGTTCTTTTCCGCTAGCTAATCCTAGCCTCATCATAGACAAGATGATGGGTGTGGAAATTGGTTTTTTGTTCTTTATAAAACACTCTGGTTAAGTGTTGTTGTGGGACTTAAAAATAGCGTGCGTCTTGAATAAGATGAAGATGCGACAAGAGCGTGAGAAATTTGAACTCCTCTCTATCAAGAAACATTGCTCCTTTGTGCTGCACGAAAAACCGGCTCAATTTCTGAGAGCCGGTTTGTTGATTCGTAAGCTACCTCACGTTTGCTTCAGTAGTCTCGGTCTTCTCTTTATCAACTTCAGCAAATTTACGCTCCACCGCCATGATGTATAGCTGCATAAAGATCGGGCGAGGCAAGATATCATACAAATACCACACCAGTGTTTTCTTGGCATGCGGGAGCTCGGTGTTTTTCCACGGAGTGAGTGCAAAGTACTTTTGCCACAGCAGCCGGTTAGGATGCTTGTTGCCAACCTCCCATGGCTTACCCTGAATACCGTAGAGCGAGTGGATAATCTTGGGGCTGTAGTAGTTGGTCATAATCTCGTCGTAGCTGTAGAAGTATGGCTGCTTAAGATTATTAATGCGCAGCAGATCTTGCGGCCGATAGGCATAAAACGCACTGGAGAAATTATAGGCAACATCGAGCGTCTTGATCTGCCCGCGGAACATAACATTACAGAGGTCTTGGTCGGCAATGACGTAGTCACTTTTCTTTGACAGGTGCTCAACGACTTGGCTCGACACATCATCTTTGAGCCATTTTTTGTGGTTGATAAGCATGATACCACAGTTGTAGTAGCCATCGGTAGGCTGGAGACCAATCGTTGCTTTGTGCTGATTGGTGAGGGTGTCGTAGGCCAGCGCCATGATATTTTTCTCAAAATCAAGCTCCAGTAAACCATCAAGCGAGCTAGTAATGATCGTGTGTGGGTTGAGGTAGAGCACGCGATCAGTCTTGATCTCAAGATCAGCCAGTGCTAGCATTTTGAGCCACGTCACATATACGCCATGCCACGGCTTGACGCCGAGCTTCTGTAATTTCTTGTGGTATGTATTCGGGTTGATGAATGTCAAATAGGAGTTGGGGTATTTTTCAACCAACTTCTTGAGGCGATCTTTGCTTTGCTTGCTTAGCTTATACCCACAATAAAAAATATGAATCTCATCAAGCGTCTTGTTGTTCTCAAGCAGTGATGCGATCGAAATCGCACTGACAACTGCATAGTTATCGTCACTTTGATACAAGACGTTTAAGATTTTCTTTTTGACTCTGGGCATGGCCTGCCTCTCTCCTTTATTCCACCGCTGCTATGTTTTTTACGTAGTTTTCCAGTAATGGCTGATAGCTCTTACTGATGAATCCTGTGTTGTGCAGCTTCGACAAATTCATATCGCTATACATTGGTCGAGGCGCAAACGGAATCTTATCCTTACTATACTCTTGTGTTGACACTTTTACAACCCTATCGCGATCGTGCCCTGCATATTCGAAGATGTCTTCGGCAAGCTCTGCCCAGGATTTGATCGGCCCGGAGTTGGACACATGATACAAACCATACTCGGCCTTAGTATCCAGCAAGTGCTTGGTAGCGCGTGCAATCTCCGACGCAAAAGTTGGCCGGCCATATTGATCATCCACAACCTTGGGATTAATGCGCATGTCAGCTAGGCGCTTCATCGTCCGTGGGAAGTTGTGCCCATCGCCAATCACCCACGAAACGCGCAGCACATAATGGCGTGGCGCAAGGCTAACCAATAGATCCCCTGCTGCCTTAACGTCGCCATAGACCGACAGTGGGGAGAGCGACTCATCCTCACCGTGGTTTTTGTTCGTCCCATCAAAGACATAGTCGGATGAATAGTGCACCAGTGTAATATCATGCTCCAGCGCTACCTTGACGAGGTTGCGCGGGCCAACTGCATTAACCTGCCATGCTTTAGTACGGCCTTCAATCGTTTCGGATCCATCGGCATTAACGAACGCCGCCGCGTTGATAATGACATCCACACCCGACCAGTCATACCCAAGCACCTGCTCTTCGTCAGCAATGTCGAGCTGCTGGTGGCCCAGCGCTGTTGCCTTTGGATATATTTCCTGGAGTGCCCGCCCCACTTGGCCATTACAACCCAATATTACAATCCCCTTGCTCATATACCCTCCTTTGTTTCCGCTATTATAGCACAGTTAGCGTAAGCTTTTTGAGATATATGAAATCGTATGGTCGATGTGAAACAAAGGATATACTAAAGAGCTACCCTGCCCCTTTAAAAACTCATATAACACCATTAGGTCCCTCATATCGTTGTAGTCAATTGAATGATCGTTTATCCCAGCATAAGAGGTCAGTATCTCATAGACTCAACCCTTTTAATATTCCGTTGGAGGGAGTGTGGGGAGGTAGAAATTATCTACCCCTACTGCACAGCCATACAGCGCAGCTGTCGGCGGTAGACTACTGAGAGCAGCACCGCTTGGATGATGCCTGCCACCATAAAACACAGCACACTGCCCAGCATCGCATAGTGCTGCACTATGCTATATGACACAACTGTAAGTACAATGTTACTCAGCAAAAGTATATAGAACTGCCCCTTAAATTCGCGCAGCACAGTGAGGATATTGATATAAATCGACACCAGCGCATTGGCCACCGCCCCTACCACCATGATGAGCAGCTCGGTGCGATAATCGGTGATGCGCGCATTGAATATGAGCGTAAGAAGCGGTGCCCCAACTAGCCATGTTGCAATCAGTGTCAGCGCACTAATCCCCAAGACGATCAGGATAATTTTGCTCACCAAAGCATGGAACTCAAGGCGCTTTTGCTGGTGATAGAGCTCCGACAGTTGCACGATATTGGGCTGAATAATGAAGGTAATAAATAGCGAGAGCAAGGTAATGGGCATAGCCATAATACCAAAATAAGCGATCTCGTGCGTGTGGAATGTATCGAGAAAATAGCGCGGAATATTAAGCGAAAACATCGTCAAAAATGTGGTAAGGAACACTGGTGCGCAGCGCCGCATGATCATACCAACATGGCGTAGCTTAGGCACGAGATGGTCGATGTGAAGCTGAATAGATTCATACCGCTGTACCTGTTGCCAATCATACAACACAAGCATGAGGGCATTGACCAACACAATTGCTATTACCCCCCATAGCACACTGTGCACAAGCATATCGACGAGCAAAAATGCTCCAAAACCCCCCACTGCCTTAATAGTAAGCGAATAGCCAACAACGTAGAGCCTGTGGTGGATTTGCAGTACGCCGTAAAGCGCATCGGCTACTGCCTCCAGCGCCTTGAAGAGTACGAGCGCGATGATGATACTCGACTTCACGACATCATAGTGATTTGCCACGCAAAACAGCACCGCACCTACCATCATCACGATCGACGTCACGAGCTTAACGGCAAGATAGCTGCTACTGCTAAACTCTTTGCGCACATCAGACACCTGATAAGTACGCCCACCCCACAAACCAATCGCCCAAAACACTACCGAGAGCGACAGCGCAAAGGAAAAAATTCCTGAGTCGGTGATACCATTAAGCCGCGTAATGAGCAGTAGAAGCGCTGGCGAGATGGCACTTTGCAAAAAGGAGCCAATAGAGTTCCAGATATAATTTTTAGACTGCATAATCTTATTTAGTATACCACTGGTTGATTATTTCCTGCGATTTAGACCATAATTTGCTCTGTTGTGATTTGTGCTCTATAATCAGGCGTGTTATGAAGAAATATTGGGCATCATTCGAATCATTTATTGCACGGCCAGAGCGGGTCTTTCTTTCGCTGTGTTTGTTGTTTGGCTTATTGTCGGCGTTTTTTGTGCCGCAGCTATCGGTGAGTGATGAGAATATGCACTATTTGCGGGCGTATGCGCTGGCTGACGGGCGTCTCGAGTCCAAGCGCTGCACCTACCCAGCGGATGTTAATGGCCGGGCATCATCGGTGTATCATGGCAATATCAGCGCTGATTATTCGCGCCCTATCAACCGCTCAGAACTCGAGACAAGCAAATGTAACAGTGCCGTGGGTTACGCACCTATTATGCATGCGCCGCAAACACTTGGTATTTTCATTGCTAATCTCTTCAATGGGTCGACGGGCTTGACGGTTCTCTTTGGGCGAATTGCAAACTTACTGTTCTATGCGCTGAGTGTGTTTTTCATTATCAAGTGGGTGCGGATTGGTAAGTGGGTCTTTGCAGTAGTAGGGCTGTTACCACTAATGGTTCATCTCGCCGCCTCACTCTCGAGCGACGTCATGACGAATGTGGCGATATTCCTCATTACCGCCATGACACTCAATCTCTACACCCAAGAAACGCCGATCCGCCGCAAGCAAGTTGCTGGCCTCTTAGCTATAGCGGCGCTGCTGGCACTGACCAAGGCGGTTAATGGTTTGCTGCTCTTTCCACTGCTGTTTTTGCCAGGGCGACTCTTCATCCCAAACACCAAGCTGCCGAAGCTACCATCACTTTTCAAGAAGCTCCCCTTTAACCTGCACAAGTGGGCACTGATCGCGGGCGCTGGCATTGTGTCGCTGGCGGCACTGCTCATCTGGCAAAAGATCTATGATGGTGCGCTCCTTTCATCTGGCGCGGTCGATAATCCACTGCATCACAACCCACTTAGGTTTATCCGTATCCTCTTTAATACCTACATCAATCCAAATATTGGCTACACTGATATCGTAGTACGTGGTAGTGTGGGCGACTTCTCAAGTTTCAAATATCACCTGCCGCTCTTTGTTTTGATTCCACTCTTTCTACTGGTCTTTCTTACACTCATCAAGCGTGATAAGGCTGAGGAGCAAGCACTAGCACCAGCTGCTGGTCGATTAGCTGCGGCCAACCTCACTACTGTTGCCGTCTTTATTGCGGCGGTTTCATACGCGATGTACACCGCCTGGGCGCTACTACCAATTCGCTTTGGTGCTGGTGCATACTATGCCGATGGAGTGCAGGGGCGTTATTTTACGGCGCTACTCGTACTACTCATCCCTTGTGGGGTGTGGCTACGCAAGCATATTTGGTTCCATACTGCCTCGGCTAAGGTGTTTCACGCCCTTATATTCTTTGGCTGCGGGGCAATTTTGCTGTACTATACCTTTGGCACCTATTGGGCTTACCACGCGCCGATACCAGTACCACCGGTGGCATAAATTTCGGTGCTAGCACTGGAGATTACTGGAGATTGATGTTTATAGAGAAACAGTGCTCTTTGTGGTGTCTTGAATGAGAGAGTGATAAAAAACAGAGCGATACGAGAATTGGTAAGGTTCTGATATACCATTGAGAAGATAGGATTATATAAGGATTTTTTGATATTCCATCTTCCACCTTCCCCTTTCATGACGCTTATGCTATAGTGACATGGAACACTAATAGCACAAGCATTATGAAATTATTACGTACTCTATCCAAAAAACGTCTCACGCTCATCATTGGTATTGGCATTGCGCTCATCGCCGCTGGTGGTTATGGTGCCTATATCGCAACGCGCCCCGCCCCATTACCACCCCTGTCAGACGAGCCAACGCCAGCCCAACAACAAACGCAGCACAAGACCGATACCGCCACGAAAGAATCATTTTTAGATAACAATAATGACCATAATGCAGACACTACCAAAGATACCTCGCAGCAGCGCACCACCCAGGCTCAGCCCGCGCCAGCCCCAACCTCAGCGAAGCATATTGAGCTCTCTGCTGAGCAGTCAGGCGAAACGGTCGTTGTGACTACTCAGCTGAGAGAACAAGGCTTTTCCTCTGGTCAGTGCGTGCTGACGATCACTAGTAGCGAGCAGCGCTCCGAGCAGCACGCTGCCATCATCTACCAACCAGAATACTCCACCTGCGCTGGCTTCTCTGTGCCCGTCCGATCATTACCTAAAGGTACGTGGCATATCTCTCTCGCTGTCACGCCGCTTGGTGGCAAGACACTCACGAAGACGCTCGATACGGAGATTCGCTAGATGATGGCTCAATCATACTCTACTACTCGTCTCTTCTCGACATATTGGCGATATATCCTTGCTGGTGTTTTGTGTGTGAGTTTATTTGCTGCGACTGTCCTCTCCCGCCCAGCCCAAGCAGTAACGGCAGCCGATTGGCGAGCAGGCAATATCGTTGATGATTTACTCTTTACCAATAGTGACGATATGTCAGTGGCAGATATTCAGGCGTTTCTCAATAGCCTCAACCCACAATGCGACACTTATGGCCGGCAGCCTGCTGCCGAACACGGCCGGCGCGATATCAGTCGAGCACAGTATGCCGCCGCTCGAGGTTGGCATGGGCCACCATATGTCTGCCTCAAGGACTATTATGAAGTACCTAAATACACACCGGGCAATTACATCCCTGCCAATAACTTCAGTGGAACGATCCCCGCTGGAGCAGTCAGCGCTGCGCAGATCATCTACGATGCCGCTAAGCAGAATAACCTCAACCCCAAGGTGCTATTGGTGAAGATCGCTACCGAGTCGGCTGGCCCGCTCACTTCTGACACTTGGCCCCTCCAAAACCAATACACCTATGCCATGGGCTCACACTGCCCCGATAGTGGCCCGGGTGGCAGTGCCAATTGCGATCGCAACTATGCTGGCTTCTCGATGCAAGTTGCCTCAGGAGCACAGCTCATTCGTTGGTATCTGGATAGTATGCAGCAACCGTGGTGGTCGTACAAAAAACCGTTTGCGACCAATCGTATCTTATGGAATGTGGTGCAGCGAGGCTGCGGCGCTGGCGATGTGTATATCGAGAGCAAGGCCACAGCGGCACTCTACACCTACACACCCTACCAACCCAACCAAGCAGCCCTGGCTAATATGTATGGCTTAGGCGATCATTGCAGCGCCTATGGCAACCGCAACTTCTGGCGAGTGTGGAACGACTGGTTTGGCTCGACCCAGCATAGCCGGCCACTTATCAGTTTCCGATCGCACAGCAGCTACATTGGTTGGACAGGGGTAATTCATAACCGTGGCATTACAGGCGTCACTGGTCAAAGCAAGGCAATGCAAGCTCTCACGATCGATGGTGAGGTAACTTATGCCTCATACAGCAACGAGCGTGGTTGGCAGCCCACTGTGCAGGGTAGTATGCAATCAGGTACAACAGGGCTTGGCCGGCCAATCACCGCCGTCAAGATCCAGCCAACTGGTACTCTCACCCAGGCGTACGATATTTACTATCGCGCCCACGTGAGCTACATTGGCTGGATGGGCTGGGCCAAGAATGGTGAAGTGGCTGGTGCAACTGGTGGAGCTAACAATGCTATCGAAGCGATCGAAATAAAGCTTGTACGCAAAGGAACGCCTGCGCCTGAGTCATCTGGGGTAGCATATAAAAATATTGCAACACATGGCGACCCATCACCCCTTAGACTCTCACTCAGCTCACATGTCGGTATGGTTGGCTGGCAGCCAGAAGTACGCGATGAGATGATGAGCGGTACCACTGGCCAAAGCCGCCGCATCGAAGCCATCAAAGCATCGCTCCACAACACAACGGGCCTGCCAGGCAACATCCAATATTCATCACACGTTAGCTACGTCGGCTGGCAAGATTGGAAACAAGCGGGCGACGTATCCGGCACCACAGGGCAATTCCGCTCCATCGAGGCAGTCCGCTTCTTGCTCACCGGCAAACTTGCCTCTACATACGATATCTGGTACCGAGGTTACTCGCAATACGTCGGCTGGATGGGTTGGGCCAAGAATGGCCAACCAGCTGGTTCGACTGGCGCTTACCGGCAGCTCGAAGCACTAGAGGTGCGCCTTGTGCCGAAGCATACACTCAGCTTGCCTGGTGGTGCCTTTTATAACCCAACCAATACTGCTGTGCCCGATCTCTATCAACTGAGCTACGCTGCTCACGTAGGCTATATCGGCTGGATGCCCGATGTGTCATACCCCATTATGGCTGGCACCACTGGCAAATCGCGCTACCTCGAGGCAATCCGCCTCGGCAAAGCCGTATCGTTGCGCGATGGTTCACCTATTACCATCCAGTGCGAAGCAAAAACTGCTAGCCAGTGGCTCCCATCAGTCACTCTCTCATCATCGCAGCCTTGTGGCACGACTGGCCAGAGCAAAGCGCTCGAAGCCCTCAAGCTTAGCCTCAGTCCCACCGACGCCGCTCGCTACGATATTTATTACAACACTCACCTCTCCTGGGTAGGTTGGCAGGGCTGGAAAAAGAATGGCGAAGTAGCTGGCGACCGGCCCGGCTCACACGTCGAAGCAGTGATGATTAAGCTCGTCGAGAAGAGTAACGAGTGATCAACATAGAAAACACTCCTCCCATACCTGCGGGAGGAGTGTCATACGTTATAACAAGACAACAACTTTATTCGTAAATCGCTGCCACTTTCTCCTCAATATTCTTCCATTGATAGTCGTTGGCTGTTTGGCGGCCACCAGCGATGAGTTTGTCACGCAGTGCTTTGTCTGCTACCAGGCGCTCCACGGCCGCTACACCAGCCGCTATATCACCCTGCTGGTAGAGGAGGCAGTTCTCACCATCCTTGAGATACTCGACATTACCGCCATTAGGCACCACTACCGCAAGGCCACCAGTTGCCATCATCTCAAGTGGTGGGTAGGAGAAGCTCTCGAGGATGCTTGTTTTGATGAGAATGTCGCAGCTGGCATATACTTCGCCGACCTTCTCAGGCGCAATGCGATTGTAGAATGTATCGACGCGGTACCAGTCCTTGGGCTCTTTGCGGTACGATAGGTACGAAACTTCATACTTCGCAGGGTCGAGTTGGTTGATAATACGGAAGGCTTCGTCGGTGTTCTTATACTCGCTCTTACTATCGCCCTCAACGAGGATTTTTATCTTGCGACCACTGTCAAAATCACGCTCGCGGTATGGATAATACTCAATATCGATGCCGTTCGAGACATACTTCGCATCCTTGCCAAACATATCTTTAAGCCACTTCTGGCACCAGAGCGACATTGTTACGTAGCGCACACCCGACTGGTCACAGTATGATGCGTTCGCCGCGAAGCGTGGCCCACCCGTGCCGGGGATATAAAAATCAGTCTCGAAGTTTTGGACGAAGTAAAGCCGGTTGCGTACATTGGGGTGCTTTTTGATAATCTCTACCGTTGACCACAGCGTCGCCACTTGCGTGTCAAAGAAGGCCTCTATCTTCGTCTTGTGCGCTGTAATAACATTGAAGCCTGGCAATTCAGAGCGGTATTGGTAGGTCTTTTTGGCCTGCTTAAGGGCGTGCTTGCTCACTGAATCGATCAGCGTTACATCCCAGCCCGCCTTACGGAGAATGTCAGCGTGTTTGACGGCAACGATCACTCCACCCGATATATCCGTCGAAGGCAAGACAAAGCCAATATTGCGCGCCAAGCGCTCCCGTATAAACGATGCAAGCGTGTAGCCAGTGTAGACCGTCGAATAATCATTGGTGGCAATCTTGTGTGCATTTTCACCCAGCTGAGTGCGCAGTGTTTTGTCGGTAATGAGGCGATCGAGCGCTGCATACCAATCGTTATCCGCGCCAACCAAGAGGCCCGTCTCGCCGTCCTTCACTTGCTCGGCAAAGGCCCCCACCTGACTCGCCACCGTCGGCACTTTGACGAGGCCAGCCTCGAGCCATTTGTTCTCAGACTTCGCACGGTTAAAGATTGTATCAACTAGTGGTGCAAGAATAATATCGCAGTCCACCATCACCTTAGGCAGCTCGCGCCAATCGACAAAGCCCGAGGTCATCACTCGCTCTTTATACGGTTCAAGCGCGGCCGGTACGTCGAGAATACCAGCAATCTTGAGGTGGAGCTGCGGATACGCATCGAACAGCCGAATCAAATCTGGAATCACCAGCTCAAAGTCCTCATTGTGCGTAATGCTCCCACTAAAGTACCCGATGATAATTTTGTCTGCATCCTTGGCAATCTTCCCTTCAGCCAAATCTTCCAGCGCCATATTAGACGTCTTAATCATCTCATCAGAGGCAGCATTGCGGTTAATCAGTACATCACCGGTGGTGTACTTTTGTAGCTCATCGCGCAGTTGCGTTGTAGTCGTCACAACGTGATCACAAAGCTTAAGTGTCTCACGCATGCGGTTCACCCCATCGTCGTAGAGCTGCTTATCGGCTTGGTTCATCTGCTGGACGTATTTGATGCCGTCGGTGTATGTTTGATCGATGACAAGATCGTCGATATCAAAGAAGCAGGTTTTGTTGAAGAACTTTGCTTGCTTAATAAACTCCCGCACCGTCTCTGTCACTGGGCAGCGAAAGAAGACGAAGCCACGATAATACTTGAGGTCATCCAGCGAGAGCCGATCATAAAACACACTCTCCACCGTTAGCCCCTGCGACATTAACTGCTCCATTTGGTGTGCCACGCGGTAGCGCTCAGGGTGCGGCAAGGTGCAGCCGTTGATAAAGAGGATATCCTTGTAATACTTCTGTTTGCGCTCGGGGAATTTACGATAGTAGGCATACTTCGTGGCGCGCTTACCAAAGCCGATCACCCCATCGTCTTTGATAATCTTCATGCTTTTCTTGGCAGCTTTGTGTACTTTACCGATCATACGTCCTCCTCTGGCGTTACGTGCGGGTTATATAGTGTGTTGTATCCTTTACCACAGAGTGCAGCAGTTATCTGTGCACTGGTGAGCGGTGTATCTGGCGCAAGAGCGGCAAGTTTGGTACGCGCCACCACCACTGTTGGTGCGTCGATAGTACCAAGATTATAGCGGGCTGTCAAGTAGATATGTTTGGTAAATGAGCGCCGACTGAGCTGCTGAAGCAGACCTACCACCGATGGTTGCAAAATCGACGACAAATTTGCAATCACCTGCTGCTCATCGGCAATCCGTGGCGCCACCGCACCAATCATTGGGCGAGCGGCATCGGCAGCGAGGTGCTGCAGCGTGGCAGCAGGCAGTGCATTATACTGCGTCAGGCATATCATCTCGGCAGTGGTTGTCTCAAGCAACCGACCAACAGTGGTCGATTCATCAAACGACGCGGTGTCAGTGCTATATGCTTGGCCTAAGCTATAGCTCATCTGCCACTGAGCACCATACTGCGGGTCGCGCTCCACCTGGGTCTGCACCTGACGAGCAGCGCTGTCCGCCTCGAGAGCGCGGCGCTGCGCATCGATGACGTAAGGCTTAGCATCAAGGTCTTTCGCTGTAGAGGCTTGGTGAACACGCCAATAATAGAAGACCTGCGGTACATGGGCAATCTGCTCGGGCTGCAAAGCCCGTGTTAGGCGCAAGAATAACTCCCAATCCTGCGTGCCATTATACGCTCCATCTTCACCGCCGACCTCTGTGAGTAACTGGCGCGACATGACGGCAAAGTGTGTAATGTAATTCACTGCGCGCAAAAAATCTGCGTTCCAGTCGGGCTTAAAGAACGGCTGATACGGCCGGCCATGTTCATCCATCTTCGTCTCATCGGTGTAGACAAACTGCGCGCCAGTACGGTCGATCGTGGCCGCAACCCACAGAAGTGCATCAGGGTGGAGAGTATCATCATGGTCAAGCAGCGCAATGTATTCGCCCGTAGCCTGTGCGATGCCATAGTTGGTTGCACCAGCAATGTGACGGTTCTTGTCCAAAAAGAATGGCTTGAGCTGCGGTATGTCCTCGGCTAGGTCGCAAATCGCCTGGCGAGTAGTCTCATTAGTCGAGGCATCATCAACGAGGATAAGTTCCCAATGTGGGTACGACTGCGCCACCACCGACTGCACCATCTCTCGCAGGAATGGAATTGGCGTATTATACGTCGGTACGATGATGGAGATAAGCGGCTGCTCAGTAAGTGAGGCAAGTGCTGGTGGCTGCTCAGTGTGCTGACGCTGCCATGCATCGTAGATGCGGCGCTGACGAGCATCAAGATAGGTCCGATACGGCGTCAAGAGGTAACGTACCGCGCGGTGGAGATGGCGATTGGCTTTGATAAGGTGCGTCAAACGATGTAATATATACGACATTTCTCCCTATTTCCAGGTATGCTTGAGCTTGGTAACACCACCCCACCGGCCATGATCATAATCACGTTGCACCGAGAAGTGCGGCCCCTCCTCAGTAAAGGCGATCGTCTTCGTGTCGTCCGCCCCCATCAAGCCAGCCTTGATGAAGTAACTCCCCTCGTTGAGGTTGAGCTGCACCGTGTAGGTCGCGCGGTTCTTGCCAACAATCTTCACTTTTTCTTGGTAGGTGTTGGGGCCATAAACATACTCACCATTCTCGCGGAAGATTGCTACACCAACGTGCTTGACCCCTGTTTGCTGCCACTCTAACTCCACCGTCATAGTTTCGTTATACTCATACACTGTCTGTTCGTTGCCATCACTGCCGCGCAGTGTAATGTCGAAGTCATCTGATATTTGCTCGTCTAGCCCTTCTGACTCGTTGTAGCTCTTAATGTTGCTCCGACTATAGGCGGCGGCGATGCGGTATGGCTTGCCGATCATCTTCACCTTCCCATCCTCGATAAACACTGCCTTGTTGCAAAAGCGCTCCACCGCAGACATATCGTGCGTGACGAGGATAACGGTGCGCTTTTCGCGCTTAAGCTTATCGAAATAGGCGTAGCATTTCTTTTGGAAGGCTTCATCCCCTACCGCCAAGACTTCGTCTAGCAGCAAGATATCGGCATGGGCACGGATAGCGATAGAGAAAGCCAGGCGCACCTGCATCCCACTGGAATAATTCTTGAGCCGCTCCTCCATAAAGTCGCCCAGCTCGGCAAAGTCGACGATTTTGTCATACATTGCCTCCATCTCGTCATGACTAAAGCCGAGCAATGCACCGTTGAGAAAGACATTTTCGCGGCCAGTTAGCTCTGGGTTAAAGCCAACGCCCAGCTCGATGAACGGTACCAGCGAGCCACCCACTTCGACACTTCCGCTATTGGGGGTGTAGATACCAGCGATTGTCTTGAGTAGCGTACTCTTACCTGAACCATTGCGCCCAACAATACCAAAGAAGTCTCCCTCGTTAATGGTAAAATCGATATCTTTAAGCGGAGTAAAGACCCGATACCCTTTGCGCCCCTTGAGGAGGTTAATGAGCTTTTGCTTGATACCCGAACTTGCCTCCAGCGGGATCTTGAAGGACTTCGTGAGGTTATTGATAACAACGATTGGTTGCGCCATCTAGATACTCTCCGCAAAATACTGCTGGTTGCGCCGGAAATAAAACACCGCCAACAGAATGATAATGATAATCGAAATAAATGGAATGAGTACCCACGGAAAGGAAACAAGATCGTAGAGCTGGATAGTCTGGGGTGTTACGAGCACTTGGCGGACGTCTTGGATGATCTGGGCTGCTGGGTTGAGCATAAGATATGGCGCAGCAGCTGGCATGCGCTCCATTACCATCTGCAAAGGATAAATAACCGGCGTGGCATAGAAGGCAGCCTGCATAAAGATCTCCCATAGGTAGCCAATATCGCGGTATTTCACATTGATCGTCGCAAGGAAAAATGCCACCGCTAGGGAAAGTACATAGAGCTCGAGGATGAGTGGAATAACCAACAATCCCTCAAGCGACCACTGTACGCCATTAACCAAACAAAAACCGAGAATCACCACCATGTTGATGGCAAGGTTGATAAAGGCCGAGATGGTACCAGAGATAACGATGATATATTTGGGGAAGTTGATCTTGCGGATCAGGTCACCGCGCGAGACGATCGACTGCAGCCCTTGCACCGTCGCCTCACTAAAGAAGTTCCATAGCACAATTCCCACTAAAAGATACACCGGATAGTGCTCGACTTGCTTACCAAGGCCGAGGAATTTATCGAACACGATATACAAAATAATAAACAAAAATATCGGCTTGAGGATTGACCACAAATAGCCCAGCACTGATCCCTGGTAGCGTAGCTTGAAGTCCGTTACGACCAACTCGCGCAGCAGGATGCGGTTTTTTCGTTGCAAAAGATTTGTTACTTTCATAGTTTCTCTGGCCATTATATAATATGACCGTGGTAAAAAACAATCTTGCAATCATAGTTCTTAACTGGAACGGCGCCGATGATGCCTTAGAATGCATCGATTCGTTGGCGCAGCAGACGCTAGTGCCGACCATTATCGTAGTCGATAACGACTCGCATGATGACTCGGTGGCACGCTTCCGCTCATATCAAGCTAAGCACCCTGCGCTCAGTCTCGTCATCATTGAGAATCAGCAGAACCTCGGCTTCGCCGGTGGTATTAACACAGGCCTGCGCTACGCACAGAAGCAGCAATTTTGCTTTGTTGGCGTGCTTAACCCCGACGCAGTTGCTAACACACACTGGTGCCAAGCCTTGGTGGACGAGCTACGAGCCCATCCGCATTGTGGCATTGCCACTGGGCTACTGGCTCGCCGCGATGGGACGACCATCGATAGCTCGGGCGACTTCTACACCACCTGGGGTTTGCCTGGCCCGCGCCACCGTGATGAGCCAATTAGCCACGCGCCAACAGAAGCCGGAGCAGTGTTTGGTGCAACGGGTGGCGGAGCAGTGTATCGCACGGCACTGTTCAACACTGTTGATCTTTTTGACGAAGCATTCTTCATGTACTACGAAGACGTTGACCTCAGCTTTCGCACGCAGCTAGCAGGCTGGACGGTGCGCTTCACGCCGCACGCCGTCGCATACCACAAGGTTGGTGCCAGCAGTAGCAAAGTTCCAGGGCTCGCGGTATACAACACCTTTAAGAACTTGCCGCTGATTTTTATCAAGAATGTGCCAGGACGACTGTTTTGGTCGATTGGGGCGCGCTTTTGCCTCACCTATTGGCTGATATTCTTTAGTGCACTGCGCCATGGCAATGGTTGGCCAGCACTGCGTGGTATGCTCGCTTCTGTTATTCGCCAGCCAATGGCCTATCGGCAACGCTTTGCTATCCAGCGGCAGCGCAACGTATCAGTCGATTATATCCGTAGTATTATCCACAACGGGCCACTACCCAATCAGACAGGCTTGCTCAAATTCCGGAAGTTTTTTACCGGTCAATAGTTCAGCTTGAGAGGACAGGTCAGCATTAAAGAAGCGAATCTTGAAGACCGGCTTTCATATGAAAGTAGCATACCATACTCTACTAGTGCACAATTAACCTGCGTCTTATCACCCCTGTTACGCACGCAATCATTTTGCATATTCGCCATCTATGCGTACAATAATACCTATGCGTCTTCTTGAATACCAAGCCAAGCAATGCTTGGCCGAGGCTGGTGTGGCAGTACCGCAGAGTGATATTATAGAATCTGCAACAGTGGTGCCCACCGTCCCTATCGTCCTCAAATCACAAGTTCCGATCGGTGGCCGCGGCAAGGCAGGTGGTGTGGTGATTGTCCGCGAGCAATCCGCTGTTACGCCAACCATTCAGCGTCTCTTTACCCTCGATATTGGTGGCTACACCCCCACGAAGCTTCTTGCCGAGGAAGTTCTCTCCATCGCCCGCGAGTGCTACATTTCGCTCACCATTAACCGTGAGCAATCATCCATCGAGCTGCTTGCCCACACCAGCGGTGGCATTGATGTGGAAGAACACGATCCTGCAGCGTTCTTTCGCCAGGCCATTACGCCGCAAACAGTTCATACTGTAGCCGAAGCACTAGCGGAGTATTTGTCGCTGCCAGAGCAGGCCTTTGCGCTTGAGGATATGGTGGCGAATTGTTTGCGTTGCTTTATTGACAACGATTGTCTATTACTCGAGATTAACCCACTCGTTGTGACGACAGATGGACAGCTCATCGCTGGTGATGCAAAAATGACGATTGACGATGCGGCGCTGTTTCGCCACCCGCAGTGGCACGAAGCAGCCCTAGAGGATCATAATTTCGTCACGCTCGACCACAATGGGACGGTTGCGACGATTGCCAATGGTGCAGGCCTGGCGATGGCCACCGTTGATGCGGTGACTGCCCGCGGCGTGCAGCCAGCTAACTTTCTTGACATTGGTGGCACGGCCACTCCAGAGAAGATCCTGGCTAGCTTCGAGCAGATTGCTCGCTTCCCTGCTGTGGCGCTCATCATTATTAATATCTTTGGTGGTATTGTGCGCTGCGACGATGTAGCAGCGGCCATTATTAGTGCCAAGCAGCAGCTACCTGACCTCCCGCCACTCGCTGTCCGCCTAACAGGTAATCGCGAGGCTGAAGCCAAGACGCTCCTTGCCCGCGAACACATTCCACTCTACGATAATCTCTCTCACATCCTGAAGGAGGCTGTATGATGACCCCTGATATCTTTCGCGGCAAGCATGTTATCGTTCAGGGCATAACGGGCAAAAATGGCTCATTTCATACCGAGCGTATGCTAGCGAGTGGCACGCATATTGTTGGCGGCACGTCACCCAACCAATCGGTTACAGAGGTGCACGGCGTGCCTGTCTTCCGGACAATTCGTGAAATTCAGGCGCAGCAGCCTGTCGATATTTCCGTCATTTTTGTACCAGCAGCCTATGCCAAAGCAGCGATTATGGAAGCAATTGATGCAGAGGTGCCACTCATTATTTGTATCACCGAGGGCGTGCCTGTCCACGATATGTTGCATATAAAACAACGCTTAGCAACCAGTTCTTCGATTTTGATCGGCCCCAACTGCCCTGGCGTTCTCATCCCCGGCGTGCACAACCTCGGCATCGTCCCCGCCACGCTCGCCACGCCAGGTCACACTGCTATCGTCAGCCGTAGCGGCACGCTCACCTACGAAGCAATGAGCCTCCTCACTCAGGCAGGTATTGGCCAGCGCTATGTGATTGGGATTGGCGGCGATATGATTGGTGGCAGCAGCTTTATTGATTGCTTGCAATTGTTTGAGCAAGATGCAGCGGTGGAGCAGATTGTGCTGATCGGTGAGATTGGTGGCACGAGCGAGATTGCCGCGGCGGATTATATTAAGCGTCATATAAGCAAACCAGTCTATGCTTACATTGCGGGCCACAGTGCACCATCTGGAGTACAGATGGGCCATGCTGGGGCGATCCTTGGCACAAATGAACTGGAGTCAGCCCAGGCCAAGACGGCCCGGCTCGAGGCCAGTGGCGCAGTGGTGGCATCGTCCATCCAGTCGCTCATCGCGCTCATACCAACCAATAAGTGATACAATAAGGCTACGATGAAAACAATCACCATTCTTATTCCTGCCTACAACGAAGCAGCTGTTTTGCCACAGCTGTTTGCCCGGCTCGAGACGCTGCAGCGCAGTGTCGATCGCCGACGCTACCAGTTCGAGTTCCTATTTATTAATGATGGCAGCCAGGATCACACGCTCGAGCTCATTCAGATCGAGCAGCAACACAACCCCGCCATCGCCTACCTCAATCTCTCGCGCAACTTTGGCAAAGAAGCTGCTATGCTCGCTGGCTTCGACCATGCCACGGGTGATGCTGTGGTGGTAATTGATGCCGATCTGCAAGACCCACCGGAGCTCATCCCGCAGATGATCGAGCTGTGGGAGCAGGGGTATGATGATGTATATGCGCGGCGCCGAAGCCGCTCAGGCGAGACTTGGCTCAAGAAAAAAACTGCCGCTTGGTACTACCGCCTCCTCCAGAGTACGACACATATTCCTGTTCAGATCGACACAGGTGACTTCCGCTTACTGAGCAAGCGCTGCGTCACTGCTATCACCCAGCTGCGCGAATCTCAGCGCAATACCAAAGCGATCTTTAGTTGGGTGGGTTACAAAAAGAAGGAAATTCTCTATGACCGCGACCCACGGGCTGCTGGTAGCATCAAGCAAAGTCCGCGCACGCTCATTAACCTGGCTATTGACGGCATCACAAGCTTTACGACCGCGCCACTGCGTATCTCAGCCGTGCTGGGCTTCCTTATCGCCTTCTTGGCCTCTATCTATATCCTCTATCTACTCATCCGACCACTGTTTGGCGTGCCAACTGGTGCAGGCTATTCGTCACTCATGGCAGTGATTCTCTTCCTTGGTGGAGTGCAGCTGCTGAGTTTGGGAGTTATTGGCGAATACATCGCCCGAATTTTTAGCGAAACGAAGCAGCGCCCACCTTATCTCGTTGAGGAGCATTGTGAGGCTCGCCATCGCAAATAACAGAGGTAAGTTGCTGCGGTTTGCGCTCGTTGGCGGGATTAATACAGTAATCGATATTGGTTTGCTGTTTGGGCTTACTGCGCTTGGTTTGCCAAAGCTCACGGCCAATACAGTATCAACGGGCCTAGCCTTTATTTTTAGCTTTTTTGCTAATAAGTCGTACACTTTTCGCGCTCAGGGTGATGTGCGCTGGCAACTGATCTTGTTTGTTGTCGTTACTCTAGCGGGCTTGTGGGGGCTGCAAAATGTGGTTATTTTCTGCGTCTCTCCTATCCTTGCCTCTGTTATTCATGCCGAGTCACTTGTGCTGCTGCTCGCAAAAATTATTGCTACTGGTGCATCGCTGGTGTGGAATTATTGTTTGTATGATCATGTTGTTTTTCGAACAACAGAGAGATAATGTTTCGCGAATAATACAGTTTTTAAACAGTACATCTACAAACTCACTGTACATTTATAACTATTATTGACGCTGATAATCATCCGCCACCCGCACAATATCATCCTCTGTTGATGGGTGCGCTGGGTTGGTGTGCTGCCAGAGCTCAGCAATAATCGTTGGGTGCTGAGCGTCACCGCAAGCACGGTGGCGCTCCCCTGCCGCCAGCCTTACGATATCGCCTGCCTGAGCTGGTGTTGGCTGGGCTGGTAGCTCGTCGCTCGTGTTGCAATAGTATGCACCAGCGGTCAGAAAACGCCACAGCTCCGCTCGCCGATGATGATATTGCCAGCTCAGGCGCGCCCCTGGCCGAACAAAGAGAATCTTGGGACTGAGCGGTACATGAGCATAGTCCTTAACTATTACTCCCGATACTGCAAAGAAATCCGCCGCAAACTGCTCCGCCTGTGCCGGGTCAATACAGATAAAACCACCCCAGGGCCGCTGGCTATCTGTCTCAGTAGTATGGTAGCCTGCCTGGTGAAGAATATATTCTATCTGCGCCAGATTCGTCTGAACTGCTATGTGTTGCGGTAGTTCCGTCATATTACTCGTAATATGGGTATTATAGCACTTTTATACAGAGTTTAGATTATCACCACCCGCCTTGACACACGCGTGTCCATCTGGCGCTTTCGGTGCGAGGGCTGTATACTAGAAAGTATGAGTTCTCATATTGCAATCGACGCCCGCGTGATCAATTCTGGCACGGGCACATATGTCGTGAAGTTGCTTGAGCAGCTGGAGCGGCTTGATACGACCAACCGCTATAGTATCCTCGTTCCTACTAAGGACCGCGACTACTGGCAGCCACACAACCCTAACTTCACCATCCGCACGGTCGACTTTGCCAACTATTCGCTAGCGGAGCAACTTGGCTTCCGGCGCTACCTAGATGAGCTAGGACCCGACTTAGTACATTTTTGTATGCCGCAGCAACCGATCTTTTACAGAGGTAAGCACGTCACCACAGTGCACGATATGACTCTCCTCAAGACGTATAATTCCGACAAAAATTGGCTCGTATTTCATCTCAAACAATTGGTAGGGCGCTGGGTATTTCGGCGGATTGCCCGTACTAGCGAACATATCATCACTATTTCTCAGACAACCAAGCAGGAATACCAAGACTTTACTAAGATCCCCGATAGCAAAATCTCAGTCATCTACGAGGCAGGCGAGGTGCACCCTGGGCAGCTCACGCCATATATCGACCTCCCCTTCAAGCGGTTCATTATCTACGTTGGGCAGCAGCCTGATTATAAAAATCTGCGTCGCCTCGCGGCCGCACATCAGCAGCTGCTGAGCCGCTGGCCAGACCTTGGCCTGGTGTTTGTAGGGCGGATGAATGAAGACACCAAGCGCAACCAAGCCTACTACCAGCAGCAAGGCTATCGCAATATTCACTTCACTGGGTTTATCCCCGACGGGCAGCGTGATTGGCTGCTTAACAAAGCCGAGGCATATGTCTTTCCATCATTAATGGAAGGATTTGGTCTGCCGCCACTAGAGACAATGGCGTATGGCACAACCCCTGTTATATCGAGCAATACCTCGTGTATGCCCGAGATCTTGGGCGATGCCGCCGAGTACTTCGACCCACTCGACGTTGATGCCATCGCTAGCGCAATCGACCGTGTCCTCAGCCAGCCCGCCCGCCGTCGCGAGCTCATTGTCAAAGGCAAAGCCCAAGCTACCCGCTACTCATGGGAACGCTGCGGCAAAGAAACGTTAGCGGTGTATAAGCGAGCACTGCGGCAATCATAATCAGTTTATTTATAGCCAATCTAAGTGATGATTGTGATATCAGAACATAAAGTCTCACCCACCTTGGTGTGAGTCTATTCTCTCTTGCCTTGTATAAGTTGTAGTTGTCATTTATAACAATACTTTATCTCTGCTCTGTATCGCGTTCTATTAAAAACAGTGGAGTGAGCACAAGAATTAGCACGCCGCTACGAAGTAGCTATTTTGATATTATTATCGCAAAAATAACCAGCCATCACTGACCGGTTATAAGATATATCATAGCGTAGCTTTTACTCAGCCTCTTCCAGCTGGATGATCACATGGCGCTCACGACCTTCGCCTTCGGAGACGGTCGTGATGCCAGCTGCGTCGGCAGCAACTTGGTGAACGATACGCCGATCGGCTGGGCTCAGGTGAGCGGTGTAGGACTCACCAGTTGCACGCACGCGCTCGATCCAGCCCCGCGCTTTGTCGGCAATCTTTTCCTCGTGCTGCTTTTTATAGTCGGCAATATCAACACTCACACGCACTACCGCAGCATTTTGCGCCCGCAGCGCCGATGAGACGATATATTGCAATGCCCGTAATGTCTCTGCCCCGCGGCCAATCAAGATACTATTGATATCCGACGACTCTACCCGAAGCGTCATCACCTCGCCATCGTCATCACCCGATACCGCAATATTTTCGCCAAAAAATGAGATGATGTTCTGGAGATATTCTCGGGCAAATGTTACTGATTGGTATCGATCCATCGGGTTCTCCTCCTCTGTTATTCTTTGGCTTTGATGCGTGTGATGTTGGCTTCTGTGGCCGCCTTGGCGCGCTTTTTCGTCGACTTTTTCTTGGCAGGCGTTGTAATATCTACTTCATCAGCAATTGCTTCAAGCTCTTGCTTATCTTTGCGGAGGAGATATGACTGCTGCGCTACTGCTACTAAGTTAGATGCCGTGTAGTAGAGCGCCAACGCCCCTGGCAGGCCCATCATGATCATAAACATCATCACTGGCATAAACTTCGCCATATTGCGCATCATCGCCGCGTTCATCTCGGCAGGGTCGGCCTCTTTGCCAGCGGCCGTCTCCTTCATGATGTCGCGGAAGCGCTTGGTGCTCTTGCCAGTTGGCATAGTCTGCTTGGTCATTACATACTGTGTGAGAGCTGAGATAATTGCGAGAGCGAGGAGCGGCCAGACAATGCCATCCTTGCCAAGTGCTACCTTAGTGAGGTCGATAAAACCCAGCATGGTGTGGTTGAACTGCTCGGGGTGGTGAATAATCGTCTTGATAGCATCGATATTCTTGAGCGGCTCGTAGATATAGCGCGCCACTTGGTCACGGTGAAGCGAGATGATCATGATCACCTGATAGAGGCCGATAAAGATCGGAATTTGAATAAAGAGCAGGAGGATCGAGCGAAATGGCTTGATACCGTACTTCTTATATAGCTCCATCTGCTGCATTGCTTCTACTTGACGGTTGCCATTAGCCGCTTTCTTGATCTTGGCCAACTCAGGCTGCATCTTGCGCATCTGTTTGCTCTGGTGGAGCTGCCGCTTAAGCAGTGGGTAGAGCAAGAAGCGGATGATGACCGTGAAGAGAATCACCGCCACACCAAAGTCACCACCTGGGATGATACTATAGATGAGCAAAAGTGCGTTAAAAATGGGCTGTAAAATTATTGTCTCAAACATATTGACTCCGATTACTGCATTTATTGTATCATAGGTGGCCACGGAAGATGAATTGTGGCGAAGTATTTTTGGAAATCAATAGTGATATGCCCAAGATATTATCAATAATGCTGCGCATAGGCGTATCCAGAACTTTAGAAAAATAACACTCATCTAGATTGCAATCTATCTGAGTATAACATCAATAAATAGAATATCAGTAGATATTTTGAGCTTTAGTTACTACAGTCTACGGAAAAAATTTCTGTACCAATTTGACGCAAATTAATATACAGAAAAAGTGGCACAAAAAGACTCAGTCGTCACAAATTCCTATTCTCGCTTATCCGCATCATTACCTGGCGTTATCTTGCCGGGCAAATACCAGCTCGCACAAGCAGATTTGTCACCACTAGCACTAGCTCATCATGTGGCGTGGTAAGTACTTCGCTTGAGGTAATGATCAGCGCAACGTCGTACACCCCTGTAAAGTGCGGTACTTGCTGGCGTAATATCTCGTAGATACGGCGGCGAATGCGGTTGCGCCCTACCGCAGATTTGTGCACCTTTTTGCTCACTACTACGGCAATTCGTGGCATACGTCGGCGGCGATTGGCAACGTACTTGATGGTCAGCAGGCGCGAACGCTCGGCACTGGCATGGCGATACAAATAGCGCAGCCCGCCATAGCCATGAAACCGATATCGTTGCTGTAACATAGCTGTATTATAGCAAATCTGCCCGCAAACAGAGATAAAATAACCCACCAAGCAGTGGGTTATTTTCGTCATTTTGCTATCATCACACTACGAGAGTGCGAGGCGAGCGCGGCCCTTGGCGCGGCGGCGCTTGAGCACATTGCGGCCTGCCTTGGTGGCAATCCGTGCCCGAAACCCGTGCGTCCGAGCGCGATGACGAGTGTGTGGTTGGTAAGTTCGTTTTGGCATATCATTGCTATTATACGCGATTGCCTGAGATCTTTCAACTTTTCACCCGTTTAGTGGATTTTTTACACCAATCAGCCTCCGTCATAAGCATAGCCAAGTTGTTTATCCACATTTGTTCGCGAGTTATCCACACTTTAACAGGGGTAATGTACTTTTGTGGAAAAACTTCACCCCTGTTGCTCTTCTTGTACTCGACCCGTTGTTGTATTTCTCACGGTTGTGGAAAAGTCGGTTTTTTCTTATACTAAAAGGAGTCATTGTATAACAAACAAGGAGCAGCAAAAGCTAGTGTACCACAGCCTGTGGAAGAGTGTTTTGGGTGAGATTGAAGTGTCGATACCAAGCGGCATTTTTTCGACGTGGTTTGCCAATACCGAGATGCTCAGCAACAAAGATGGGGTAATCACCATTGGTGTGGCGAATATCTTTGCGATTCGTCAGTTTGAGGTGCGCTACGATAGCATTGTCAAAGAAGCGCTACAGCATAGTGGCATTGAGGTGTCGCGTATCGCTTATGTGGTAAACAAACACGGCAAAAAACGCACCGTCATTAGCCGCGAAACCACTGGCCAGCAAGCCGATCGCGTCGAGGAGCGAGCGGCAGCACTCATCAGAAAGCCAACTACTCCTTCACACTCTAGTTCTCCGACACCTGCAACCAGCCTCAACGCGCGCTATACCTTCCAAAATTTTATCGTTGGCTCGAGTAACGACCTCGCCTACACTGCCTGCCAAGCAGTCGCACATAGCCCTGGTACGAAGTATAACCCCCTCTTCATTTACGGTGGCGTTGGCCTCGGTAAAACGCACCTCATCCAAGCGGTGGGCAACGAGATCCTCGCGCGAGACCCAAGCAAAAAGGTCGCTTACCTGAGCTCTGAGACGTTTGTCAAAGAATTTATCGAGTCGATCCGCTTCAAAAAGGCGGGCTTTTCTGACCGGTATCGCAATGTTGATGTACTGATCGTCGACGATATGCAATTCATTGCCGGGCGTGAGAAGACCCAAGAGGAGTTCTTTCACACCTTCAATGCCCTCCACCAAGCCAATAAGCAAATTATCATTGGTAGCGACAAACCACCGCACAGCATTCCTACCCTAACGGAGCGCTTGCGCAGTCGCTTTGAATGGGGGATGGCGATCGATATCCAGATGCCAGATTTTGAGACGCGCTGCGCGATCGTCGAGACTAAAGCGAGCTTCGCTGGCGTGACACTTGAGCGCGACACCGTGGAATACCTTGCCAAGAACGTCAAGACAAATATCCGCGAGCTCGAGGGTGCGCTCAATCAACTCCTTGCTTATGCCGAGATGCGTGGCGTCGCTCCTGACGTAATGACAGCGGAGGGTTTGCTTGGTAACGTCCGGCGTAGTCGTCCCCAGCACCTCACTGCTAAGCAGATTATTGACAAGACTGCCCGCCACTTCCAGATCGATAGCAAAGAAATCTGTGGTGCTAAGCGAGCTAAGCATATCGTTGTGCCGCGGCAAATTGCCATGTACTTGCTGCGCAGCGAGCTCCACATGAGCTTTCCACAAATTGCCAATGAGCTGGGCCGCAAAGACCACACGACCGCCATCCATTCGGTCGAAAAAATCGAAAAATCCATCAAGCTCGACTATCTCATCCGTGAGCAGGTCGCTGACATCCGGGATAAGCTCTATGCCTAGGCCGTGTGTTTTTTTCGCTACACCTGTGGAAAAGCCGTGCACAGCTGGTCGTATAACCCGCGGACAGTTCGTGGGCAGCCATCCACAACACCAAGAGCGCACCATACGAAAGCCTTACTGGCTAGTGGATAACCCCTGCTTCTCCCCGATTTATCCACGTCAGCGATCGCAGTGTTTTGCACAAGTAGTGAGCAGGTCGTACCTCTGTTATTCATCATGGTTTCCACAGTATCCACAGCACCTATTACTATATCAACCAGATAAAAAGAAAGGATTGTCAATATGAAACTGTCTGTCACACAAGAAAATCTTGCACGAGCGCTCGGGGTTGTTGGGCGAGTTGCGAGTAACCGAGCTGGCCTGCCGATCTTAAATAATATATTATTCCGCACCGAAGGTAATCGCCTTCTTCTCGCTGCGACGAACTTAGAGATTGCCGCTACCTATTATATTGGCGCAAAAGTAGAGACACCGGGGGTAATTACCCTGCCGGCTAAACTTGTGAGCGAATTTGTGGCGAATTTGCCGAAGGGGCCGATCGAGCTTGAGACCGATGGCGCGCGTATGACACTGACGTCTGGCGGGTACACTTCGACGATTAATGGCGTGGTAGCGGATGACTTTCCGGAGCTGCCGACGATTGATGAAGAACAATCGGTACGTTATAGTATCGCCGCTGCAGACTTTAAGCAGGCGGCAGCCCAGACCTTGGTGACGTGTAGTAATGACACGACGCGGCCTGTCCTAACTGGTGTGTATTGGCATACAGTGGATGGTGCGCTGTATATGGCAGCGACGGATGGCTATCGCCTGGCTGAGCGGCGTTTGATGGCGAGCCAGAGCCAGATTGCAGCCATTGTGCCAGCGAGCAGTTTGCAGGAAGCTCTACGCTCACTCAGTGACGGCACGGAAGAGGTGGAGGTGCTCTTTGATGAGACGCAGGTACGCTTTCGGTTAGAGGAAGTGGAGATTACCAGCCGCTTAATCGATGGTACCTACCCAAATTATCGGCAGCTCATCCCTACTCAGTCCGAGACAAATGTCACGCTTGCAGCAGGCGATTTCTCGCGCGTAGTAAAGGTGGCAGGGCTCTTTGCGCGTGAGTCTGGTGGTAGTGTCACGCTTACCGCCGACCATGAGGCGCAGAAATTGCGGATTCACTCCGTTGCGTCCGAGCTGGGCGAAAATACCTCCGAGGCAGAGGCTGAGGTGTCGAGTGATGGGCAGATTACGCTCAATTCGCGGTACATTAGTGATGCACTAGGTGTTCTCGATGGCGAGACGATCACCTTCCGCTTTAGTGGTAAGCTCTCACCCTGCGTCTTGACGGCCGCTCAGCCCGAGCCAAACTACATTCATATTATTATGCCACTGAAGAGCTAGCGATGAAGATAACGCGGCTAGCAGTGCAGCATGTGCGAGTTCATACGCTCAAGACACTTAACCTTGAGCCGGGTACGACGCTGATTTCTGGCCCAAATGGTTCTGGCAAGACATCGCTTATTGAGGCAATTCATATTGCGCTGCGTGGTACTTCCTTTCGCGGTAGCGATGAAGCAGTCTGCCAACATGAACAAAAAAGTTATACAATTGATCTCGCGACGGATGAGCAGCATTACCGCGTCCAGTACGATCGTCGACATGAGACGAAGCGCAAGCGTTTTATCGTCGATGGCACAACCTATGGTCGCCTCCCCTATGGCAAAAAATATCCAATTGTTCTCTTTGAGCCAGATACCTTGCGGATTATCACTGGCTCGCCGCAGCGCCGGCGTAATTTTCTCGATACACTTATCCAGCAATATGATGCACACTATAGCCATGAGCTGAGCCGCTACCACCGAGCATTGCAACAACGTAATAAATTACTCAAAGACCCTGCCCTTAGCGATGCGACACTTTTCTCGTGGAATCTTATCTTGAGTCAGTATGGTGCGTCGATCATTACGAAGCGTCAGCGGGTGCTGCGCTATCTTAATGCAAAAAGCAGTGCTATGTATCAAAGTATTGCGGGCGTGGCGGATAGCGTTGCGCTACACTACTCGGAGGAGCGCAACGTGAGCGCGCAGCAGCTTCTCGCCGAGTATGAGCAAAAAACAGCGTATGATACAGTGGTTGGTGCGACGAGTGTTGGGCCACACCGACATGATATAACGGTACTGTTTCGAGGTAATCCGGCCGCCAAGACTGCATCACGGGGTGAAATTCGCACCATTGTGCTTGCCCTTAAATTTCTTGAGGCGGCTTATATCCGGCAGCAAACAGGCCAAGCACCACTTATTCTACTCGACGATGTCTTTGGCGAGCTCGACCAACAACGCCAGCAGCGCCTCCTTAGTGAATTCGTCGATAACCAGATTGTGATGACGAGTGCGGTGGGGTGAGTGTTATACGTCGGCACTGCCACCACGCTGTCGTGGCTGATCAATTATGTAGTTTGGCATTAGTGGCTGCTGGGTTGTAATATCAATCATATTAGCAGCATCAAGAACAGACTGTGGCGCATTATTACACTCATATTTGCTAATGGATATTTTGAGTGAACATGCGATGTGCCATTTTGTATCTTGTTTTTGTAGGACAACCTTCAGCGTGTCGCGATTGAGATCGGTGCTGCTCCCCTTGAAGGCGAGTGCAGCAACCGCCCAATTCCCCTTCTCTAAAACAGCATGGCTCTTGATAGTATATAGCGAGGTAATCGTGCTATTGCTCTGGGTGATTGCCTGGTCGATGGCAGATTGCTCTTTGTTTGTTAGTTGTTTGAGGTACGCTTGAGTATAGTCATAAGGCAAGGAGATAGACTTCTTTTCGCTATCTAATATAATACCTTGGCGCCGCGTTGCTACAGTATTGTTGTCGCTTTTTGCGATGAGATAGTACGAGCCTTTGGGTAGGAAGTAATCTTTGCCAGACTCGACCGACTGCTGCGCAACAGTACGGGTTGGTGCGATTGTTTTTTCGTCTTTACTGTCAGTCCCCTTATAGAGCGTGACAGATGTATATTTTGACGTGTCGTAGGAGACAGTTATGTGCTGGTGAGCATTGAGGATTGCGAGAATGATTAAAAGGATAATAAAACCACCACAGATGATCGCAAGCGTGACGAGTTGTTTTCTTGAGAGTTCCATCATTATTCTCCGAGGGGGTTTTTATAGTTAGCAAATTCGATTTGATAATCGCTCAGCCGCACACCAGAGGCCACGAGCTTTGCAACAGCTTTGTAGCGGTATTGCGGCGATTCAGTTCGGACAACTAAGACAGGTCGGTCTTCTCTCTTATAATAGCCAATTGAATAGTAGGCGGTTTTGATTGGCAGCTTAGCAACGATCGGGTATGTATTAATAAATTTATTACCAGCTTCAATTGCTTGCTTGCCAGCAATAGACTCGACTTTATCATATTGATCGATATGCTCACGTTGCCATTTCTTTGCCTCTGCGGAGCGTGGTGTGAGCTCGATAATGACTGTCTGCGATGGTTTTTGTTTTGCATCAATGTCAACTCGATAATTAATAAAGCCGTCTTTGGTAGCGGTAATAATATAGTTACCAGCTGGCACATATGTCGTTCCATTGTGGCCAGAATATTCTGCATCCGTTGCGACATTTTTCAAAGTGATTTTGGCATCGCTTGGCACGGCAGCAATCTCGATAGGAATCCTCTGTGATCGATCGACAGATTGGTAAATTTGATAACCAATAAAGCTAACAATAGCAACAGCAGCAAAGATGGTTGTTATGATAATCGTTCGACGTTGACTCATGCTGTACTCCCTTACTTCTTCCTATACCATACCGCACCGTTGTAATCAAACCCTTCACCAGCGGCGCTTGGAGCTTTTTCGCCCTGACTGGCTGAGGCATATTTACTCTGGAAGCCCTCGACTTCGCCGACATACACCCAGGTATGACCAGATACAAAGGCGACATCACCAGGCTGGAGCTTGTCATCGGTAAACTTGCTACCATCGGGTTCGTAGGTACCATTAGCATTTCCAAGACGCTGCCAATTTTGCTCGGCCCATTGCCGCTGGAAGGTTGTACCGCGCCCATCAGAGGCGTAGCCACCTTTCGCATTATTATTATAGGTCTTGTCAAAGCCACTATCGTAGAGAAGGGTTGTAATAAAGCCGCCACAGTCAACACCTCCAAAGCTACCAATATAGCGGCCTTCCCCTTGAGCGGTTTGCACTGCGTTTGCATAGTCTGGCTTCTTATCAGTGCCGTGACGTTGAGTAGAAGGTAACTCCGGCCATGCATATTTTGTAACAAGCTGCTGGACGGATCCATTGCCATTGCTACCACCAGTATTGCAGGCTGCCGCTGAACCTTTATCGCTTGCTTTATTATTGCCTAGTGCTGGGCTGTCGATATATTTATTATAGAGGGCCTCAGCGTTGGCTTGGCGCTTGTCGAGTGCGCTGCCGCCACTACCTTCGAATTGTTCCTCAAAGATCTTAGCTGCATCTGATGCTGTTGATGCGCCACGCAATGCATTAGCCACGCCACCACGCCCTGGTGTGTGATTTTGCCATTCGTTGGTGAGGCCCATCTCCCACGCAAGATAACGCAGTTGAATGTTGAGATCGTACGGGTCACCACCCATATCGGCAGCAAATTTGACGACACCATTACCCCACCGGTCAGATGCATCCCATTGAGCGATACCGTGGTGAGTGCCGTTGCTGGCGCGTGGGTCGAGGTTTTGGCCAGATTCCTGCTGGAGGTTACCAACGATACCAGCTGCCTGAGCAAGATTAAGCTTTTGGCCATTACCGGCACTCATGAGGTAGCTGAGGGCCGTCTCGACATTATCTCCCTTGGCCTCAACGACGCCACCACCGTTAGTCGGTGAAGCACAGCAGTTTGCAGCAGCTTTTTGGCTTTGGTTTTGAGTGTTGGTTGCAGAGGAATTACTTGTTGCCGAGCCTGCGTAGCCTGCCATTTCGTCCAGCTGAGCTTGCATGAATTCGATATACTCATTAGTATCATTCTCATTTGGTGGTGCATAGCGGTTGGCGTAGGCTGATAAACCTTGATCAATCTCACTCGAGAAGACCGACCGGTCATACGAAAACCAGTCACCGCTATCTCTCCCTTGGTTCTCCTGCGCATTTACATCCACACTCGCTTCAAACGATGTCCATTTATACCAATAGCGCCCTGCTCCCCCTTCTTCAACATGGGGTTGGGAGCTAGTAGCCATGCGCCCGAATGCATTATGCCCTTCATTTACTTTTTTTTGGGCACCAGCTACCTTCGTCGTTGCCAGCTCTGACTCCTTCATGGCATGAGCATAGGCGAGAAATGGATTAATATTTGCTTGTTTACCACTGACAACAGCCTTTTGAGCAGTACCCTTTAGAGGACTTTCGGGTCGCTTTGCCTCAATATATTTTTCAATTGCCTCAACCATTTTCTGTGCGTCAAGATTGGGGTAGGTAAGTCCATTTGGTGCGCCACTGCCAGGACTGGCAGAGGAGAGGTCGGCTTGAGAGCTGCCGCCACTAATGCAGACTGATGAATTATACCAAACAATGCGATTCGTTGAGAGAAACGAAGTATTCATCGCAGCAAAAACAGTGTGTGGTACAGAAAAAGCAACTATGACCACTGAGGAAAACACATACAAAGCTCGCTGAATAAAGAACGGTATAAAAGAACGGCTCATTAAGCTGCTCCTCCAATTTTACGGGCGTATTCCCAATGCCAGGCCTCAGGCCTAGCACCATTCTGTTGCGCCCATGGCGGAAGAACAAAGCCATATTTATGTGCATTGCTAGAAAGCCAGTTATAGACAGGTGAGCCAAAATCGCCAAGATTGAAATCGACAGCTAGACCCCAACCATGATTTGAACTGCAAGGTGGTGCTGGTTTAGCAGTCTTCAAGGTTTTCGCATAATGTACTTGAGTTTCACAATCACGATATGCATTGTTTATAGGGAGATTATTACCAGTTTCGGCTTTGTATGCTTTATTCATTTCTTCCATAGCAGGAGCAGCTTGCTTGTGCATTTTCTCTGGAGAGAATGATAAAGTAGTTAGTTGATCTTCAGGTAATGCACCATTGTTAAGACCTCGCCATACGGGTGGGTCTGGTTGACCATTTGCTTCTGCTTCTGCACTAGGCTGAGATTGATCAAGCTCTGGTTCACCAACGGCTTGACCACTACCACCTCCATTTGTTGATGCTTGTTGAGTTGTTGCTGAGCCATCAGTTGTGGGGAATCCTTCAGACATTGTTGTGGCAAGGGCTTTGTCTATATTACGGCTGCCGTAGTAGCCATTTGTTTCGTTTGCCATACATTCCTTGCCGTCGCTTTCGGTTGAGTCGATTCCAGTGTTGCCAATTGGTGTATCACTTTCGTTGCAGCGCTTAATCCAATTGGCATAGTCTCCAGTTGGATTTTCATTATCGTCTACATTAGAGTCAAGCGTGTTGATAACATCATCAACTTCAGCATCTTTTGCTGGGCCAGTTATGCCGCCTATGTAATTACAGAATAGATCAGTTGCGCCGTTTAGTGCACGAACTTCAACGTCTTTGCACGTATCGTATGTTTCTCCAGTTGCTGCTTTTGCTTTGGTTGTGAAAATCATTGATGGTGCTCGAGCAATTTGCCCCAGAGCCCCAAGCATACCACCAAGCGTACCAGACTGAATCTTTGCGAAAGTTGGCATAAATTGGTTATAAATACTCCCCATGAAGGTGTATTTGCTAGTGGCGTCAAACGGGCTGTGAGTTGACCGTTGGTAGCGAGCATATTCTTTGCGGTAGTTCTCGTAAAAGGCATGCTGCTGGGTTGCTTGATCGGCAGTCAAGATAGGCATGCGGCTAATAGCATTTTGTGACATGAAGGCCCCTGCGCCAGACACTGTAGCATTGCCAACTGCTTCCCCTTGAAGTTTGTCGGGTAGCGGGTTGCCAGAGATGATATCAGCAATAATGCTTGGTAAAAAAATCTGGGCTGCCTGCAACCCTATAGCAAGAGCTGCTTGGGCAGCAAGGCTTGCAACCTTAATGCCTTGCCCCGCACCAGGAACAAACATAAGTGCAATACTCCCAATAAGCACTGCTCCCTGGACAAATATATTGTTGTTTACCTTACATACAGAATCTGCCTTTTGACGGCCACCAAGTGAATCAATCGCAGCACCAATTGCTGTCATAATTGGGCCAAATGTTTGCCCACCGAAGCTTCCTCCATTGGTATAAGCAGAGGCTGAATCATCCATACCAGTATCACCATATGCTGCGTTGCGATAACCAAGCGCATTTGTTGCGGCAGTAGACTCTGTGAAGGAATTCTTCTTATTGTCACTAGAGTCGTTGCTTGATTTTTCGAAACGTTCGGTCCGTGTCCACATATTACCAACAAATGCGATATTTTCAGGAGATAGTTTGTCGGGTGTATTGCCGTTATCAAACTCATTCATTGCTTTTGCCATGTTACCACTCACAAGGGTAATCATAGCAAATCGAATAAGCTGTCTATTACGAATAATCTTTACGCCGAGCGCAGTTGCCTTATACATCCCATAGACACTACAGGCGTCATCAACTGCACCAGTAATTTTTACTGCGCTAACTACCTTACTGAGTGTGCCGCGCTTTGCTGCTTTGGCGATTTTATCGGCCTGCGATTCTGCACCGTCTGCATAGCCATTGAGTTTTTCTGAGGCAGCTTTGCGTTCTGGGCAATTACCACTACAACCATCGGGGTCATCACCCGAATAGCCACTTTCGTCTTTGTTTTTTACTTCGCCTGCTTTGGTCGATTTGTGCCCTTCTTTTACAGTTTCTTTGACGCGTTTTGAGCGTTTTTCATCAGTATTATCTCCGTTTTCGAACGGAGCCTTTTTTGATGTACCATTTTTCTTGAATATTTTTAATGCTGCTTTGTCTGAAAAAGAGGCAAAATGAGGGTTAAAAGAGGTCTTTAATGCTTCATCAAAGCCCTCTATATCAGTTAAGGCTTTGTGAAGATTCTCGGCAGTGATACGATGACCTTTGAATTTAAGTGCTTCGGGTTTTCTCCATTCAATACCACCAATCCGATAAGACTTGACCTCCCCATCGAGTTCAATCCCGACTTTTTTGAATGCTTTGATCTCTCGCTCGGAGAACGTTGCGTATTTACAACGCCACTGCCTTGTTGCACCACAAAAGCCGGTTGTCGAGTTCTTGAGCTTTGCCTTGACGATTTTATTAGCTCGGCTTTGCATGACAGAAGAGAGCTGCAAACTGTATTTTTCGGTAATATTCTCGGTAATATGAATAATCATGAGGCCTGGGCCACCAAAGAAGGATACAACACCAGCAAGTGCAAGCATGACTGCGATAATAACACCAAGTGGGCCACCTTTTTTGAATACGCCGCCAAGCCTGCCTTTTTTCTTTTTATTATTTGTAGTGTCGTCATCTTGTGGGGAGGTGTTGTCTTGCCACGATGTCGATGGTGCTAGTTCTCCTTCGCGAGCTATTTCACTCGCGCTGAGGTCTGCATCGCTACTAGCATATGTATTACCTGAGGTATTTTGCGAATACCCAGAAGAAGATGAGCTGTTGGTGGAGCTTCGATTGTATGATGGTTTAGAGTAGCTGCTCCCCCCAGATGATTCCCTGTTGCGGAGATTGTTGGCAGTAGATGATGAGCTTGATGAAGGTCTGAGAGGCTTTCGGCTCAAACTTTGCCAATGCGTATTCCCCGGATTATGCCGGTCGAGATCGGGTTTTTGCTGAGAGGGGATGGGGGTAGGCATGGTGGACTACGACCTCACTGGCTGCTGGTATAAGCTGTTATTGGCCACTGGGTTGGTGGTGATGAATTGCGTCTCGGTTTCGCTGGCGAAGATGCGGATATGGACGTGGTTTTGACCCGCAAAGAAGAGGCCATCACCCACAGGAAAGTTAGACAGGCGCTTACGCTCCTCCTCGGTGAGTTTGAAGACCTCAGCTAACACGTCCACTGCACTGGTCGATTGCTTCAGTAAGAGCTGGAGCGAGCTGTTTGCCACAATAGCCCGGCCCTTCTCACTTCCCATAAAGTCCTCTACGTCCTGCGTGATGGTCGTCAAACCAAGAGAGTACTTACGAGCTCGCTTGGCTAGGCTGTGGAGAAATTCCGCCGAGTCTTCGTACTTCATTAGCTGCCAGGCCTCATCGACGATCAGCATCCGCCGGCGCTGTACGGTGCGGGCAATATTCCAGATGTGGCTCAGCACAATATACATTGCCACTGGCCGCAGGTCGTCTTCGAGGTCGCGGATGTTAAACACCACCATGCTGTTATTAATATCAACATTACTTTGCTGACTAAAGATGCCAGCAAAGGTGCCTGTGGTGTATTTGCGCAGGCGCTGGGCCAGTGACGGCCCTGCTCCACCCATGTGAAGGAGAGTATCGTAGAGGTCGATGATCGTTGGTGGCTGAGAGTTATGCGTCAGTGGATCGCTAGTAATACCAGCCCGGGCGTAGGTATCAATGAGCGCTTGGTCGAGATCGGCCTCCTCAGCTGGGCTGAGCAAGGCAATCTGTTGTCCGCCTACCAACGTGCCACCCAGCATGAGCTTAAAGAGTCGCTGCAGGGTGATGAGATTAGCGCGCAGGGCGTCGGTTGCTTCGTCGCTGTCGATTACTCGGGGGAGGTCGAAGGGGTTAATTCGCGTATCGCTGCTGAGGCTGAGGCGAATGTAACTGCCGCCGACTGCATCAGCTAGCTTCTGGTACTCGTTCTCGGGGTCGATGACGAGGATGTCGGTGCCAAGCATCATACTGCGCAGTGCCTCGAGCTTAACGGTGAAGGATTTACCAGCACCGGACTTTGCAAAGACGACCATATTTGCATTCTCAAGGCTAAAGCGGTCGAAAATAACGAGCCCTTGGTTGTGCTGGTTAACGCCGTAGAGAATCCCTTCGCCGTCACTAAGGTCGGCACTGGTGAAGGGAAAGCTTGTGCTCACCGCGCCAGTGTTCATGTTGCGGCGGACTTGCAACTGGTCGGTCATTTGGGGGATGGTGCTGTTGAGGCCTTGCTCTTGCTGGTTGCTGGCGGTCTTGCTATAGACCATGTTCTGGCCAAAGATTGTCTCGATGACGTGCTGGACGAAGCTCAATTCTTCGAGGCTATCGGCATAAAGCGTGACGTAAAGCCCAAAGCGGAAGAAACGCTCGGCTCCAAGCTGTAGCTGGTCGCGCAGCTCCTCGGCATCAGCCAGAGCGGCTTCGCGGGCTGGGTCACGCACCTTACCCTTTTCGGAGTTAAGCGCCATATCGGCCTCAAGCTGCGTCACCTTCTTGCGGAGGTTATTGAGGACGATCTCTGTCTCGACAGGGTAAATAAACATGCTAATATCGAGCACTTGGTCGATGTTGATCAATCCTGACAGCCAGCCTGTGTAGAGCTCACGTGGGTAGCCATAGATGTAGAGTGTGCGGCCATACTTGGTGCCAATGCGGAAGTATGTGCTGTGAATCTCGAGGCTGCTGGGAGCGATTAAGTCGCGCAGCGTCGTCATCCCCTTGATAAAGGCTTCTTCTACCTCTGCTTGCTCGCGCTCGCGCTGCTGGGCAGCAATGTCGATTGGATCGGGTCGTCGTGCCATTAAAAATCTCCTTTGTGATATGCTGTCGAGGTTGGGACAGCTCCCTCGCCTTTGCGGACGAAGGTGGAAGTCACGTTATTAAAGTCGCCCAGCGGCTCGCGCACTGCCGTGTCGGGGTTATACATGTTGTAATAGAGAGTGCCGAGCTCCTTAGTCTTGAGCTGCACTGCCCGTACACCAATCTGCATCAAGCCGTTAAGGATGGTGTCAGCTCGGTTGCGGATCTCCTCGCGGGCTCGCTCGTAGGTTTCTTTGCTAATCTTCGTCACAGTGTTGGTGTTCTTAGGGGCGAAGAGCTTGGTGAAGAACCCTTTACTCTGGTCGAGAATCGTCCCCTCCCCTGCTGGGTAATACGGGATGACGACGTAGAAGCTCTTGTCCATGATGTTGGCGTTTTGCGAGAGGTCGTCGATAAAGTTGATATAGTCTTCCATCAGCACCCTCAACAGCATGTTGTCTTGGGTGCGCTGGATGGCAACGAGCTTATCCAAATATGGGCCAATATCCACTCGCTGCGAGCGGATACAGATCTGCACCGGGAAGTACAGCGCATTGAGAAAGTTCTGGTAGCTATATTCTACCCCCTCGCGCTCACGAGCGCTCATGAGATCGAAGTTGATCGATTCACAGGCGATGACGGCGCGGAAGCTGCCATCACCCATGATGATCATATCATCGCGCAGCTCCGAGAGGAGGAGGCTATTCTGCGTGGTAGCGGGCTTGGGTGGAGCCTTTTTCTTGGTGTCTTGGGTGGGCTGATCATTCGTATTGCCCTGCACAGCTGGTGGCTGAGCCGGTGCTTGCACTGCGGGGTAGTTACTCTGCGGCGGAGCGGGATACTGCGGGTAATTAGCTGGTACCTGGCCCGTTGGCGCAGCGCCCTGGCTTTGGCTATAGCCAAACTGGCTGGGTGGCCCAGCTGGTGGTTGTTGATTGTTGGGTGAATTTGGTGACACCACTCTCCTTCTTATTTCTTAGCGCAAAGAGATGACAATCTCATCATCGTCATTATTCTGACTGGCCTGCTCTTGATGTTGAATCCGGTTGGCTTCATTGGCAATGGCAGCAACGGACAAATCAGAGTTGCTGGCTAGTCTAATTATATCAGGCGAGACGGTGTTTGTGCTAGTGTTTGGCGGCATATTGTTGCGTTGCTGGGCGAGCTGCTCCTCACGTAGGCGTTCCTCACGCGAGGGGGTCGTCTTGGCGTAATAACTGGGGTCAAGCGGCTGGATAACCGACTGGTGAATGCTGGGGTATGGGTTGTAGCGCACGGCCATATCGATGACATTTTTATCATCAGCCAGTGTTGAGCGATCTCGGTAGGATACTGCGGCTGGGGTGGGTGCAGGGGCCGGTGTAGAGTGAGCTGGCGTGATGGGTGGTTGCTGAGGTGGCACTGGCTGGTAGGCTGACTGCTGGGGAGGATGTGGTGTAGGAGTATGTGGATAATTGGGAGTTGGCGCTGCTGGGGTCGGTTGCTCTGCAGGTGCTGGAGTGAATGGCGGCTGAGCATCGGTAGAAGGTGCTGCAGCTGGTTGATAATCAGGTGTAGCTGCAGTGCGCGCGGCTGGCTTTTGGGGTGGTACAAGCGGCACAGCATCAGTGGTAGGAGCGGCGTGTTGGCGAAGGTTGGCGTAGATCGCTTCGAAGGATGGTGTTTCTTCTGGCTCGGGCTCTGGCGCAGCTTCTGCTGTGGGTTTAGCCGGTGTGTAGGGCTTGCTCAGGGCGTCTGGCAAAACCGAATCATGCGGAATAACGGCGGGCAGTGCCATTGGCAGAGACTGGAGTGAGTCATGCTCTCGCGGCATGGGCTGTGGCTTGGCAGTAGGTGTTTCGTCATGCGCCGCGTCATCCACTGGCGAAATCTCGTATACCTCGGTAGATTGCTGAGATGGGTATGGGTTTGGTTGGTTTTGGTAGGCGCTAGTATCGGGCGAAGGAGCTTGATAGTGAGACGATGTAGTACGATTCTCCGGGAAGCTCGTGGATGAATACGACACCGCTGGGCGCTGAGGATCTGGTGCTGAGTATGGCGACTCAGGCATACGAAGCTGAGGTGGCGACACTGGTGCAAAGCCAGCATCGTCAACTGGTGGTTGGTACGGTGGTGTAGTCTGTGGTGGAGTATTTGGAGTTGCTTGTGGTGCTATGTGGTATGGCTGCTGCTGAGCTTGCGGCCATGCCGGCTGATATGGCACAGGAGCTTGCTGGCGTGGTTGCCCGTCAGCTACAGCGGGCAGTGCCGCTGGTGGAGCTTGCATGCGCTCGATGGCGGCTCGGCGCCGAGCTTGGTTGGATTGCTCGATGCGCCGCGTCATCGCTCGCGCTTCGCTACTGTTATCATCAAACATATCCGAGGTCTGCTGCGCCTCGAAGTAGACATCGCTAATCATCGACCCCTGTGCATCGGGCACGCGGGTGTGGCGAATGGACCAGCCATGAGTATCAGCCAGCTGCGACAAGTATGCCAAGCGGCGCTCGGCTTCGTCTTGGCTGAGGTTTTTCGTCCGCTCAATTTCTACCTTCTCGGGTACTGTAATCTCAATCAATGAGTTAATGCCATCAGGCTGCCACATCCGTCGGCGTGGCTTAGTGTAGAATGACACCACCGCCGCGAGATAAACCTCCATCGGCTGATCCTTACGCAGCGGCAAGGCCAGTGCACCAAACAGCAGAATAATCGGCACTGGAATGATCGCCAGCGGCAAAAACACCTGTGACAATCCCCACGCCAACGCAATTCCCGCCGCCGCAACTAGCAGATAAATAAACTGGCGAAAGCTAAACGGCCCAAGAATCTTATCCTCTGCCTCTACATCCTGTGCAACCTTATATCTCGACATAGTTTATGTATTTATTATAGCATGAGGGGGATGGGGAGGATATAGATAAGATTATCTTCTAAAGCTACGATTTGGTCGATTACCTCGTACTTTGAAAGGTTGTTGCAACTGTTGATTAATTCGGTTTTGTTCTGCTCGTGCGAGCCCATCTATAATGCCATCAGATACAGCCTGAGCGGTTTTTCTTGCGTTTGCAGCAGCTTCTTCTTCTCTGGCTTTAGCTTCCTCTGCGCTCCGCTTTGCGTCTTGTCTTGCTTTATCTGCCTCAGCTGCAGCCAATGCATCCTGCGACTGCTGATATGCATGAAGGGCTCCAGACGAACCGCCCAGTTTCTGCTTAGCTTCGGCAGTAACCCTGTGGCCTTCAGGACCACTTAGATAGCTGCTAACATCCTGTTGAAAGCCAGCGAAGTCTGAATGGCTCCAGCCGCCACCATCTTGAGAAACGATACTATTAATAACCGAGCCAAGCTTAGGATCTGAGAGAACAACGTCTGGTTTGTAAGAGCTAACACCACTACCTTTACCCGCTCGCGTCAAAATTGATTCTGTCAGGAATTGTGCACCATCCTCAACTTTACCTTCAGTGTAGCCACCAAGTGCACTTGTGCCAACCATCTTGCCCCAGCCATTCTCTAGAAGAGCGCTTCCAGATTCCTTCATAACCATTTTACGTTCTTTTTCGGAGAATTGGCTGGCTATACCAGGGGTTACCCGTATAAGATCAGCTACTTCTGGAGCATCCATAGTCGGTATAAGTTTTCGTTGTGCTGCGACCACTTGCTTAGCAGTCATTGTTGACCCATCAAAATTTTTACCTGTCATAAGCATGGTCTTGAGTTGTGATCGATCGTAACGCTTTTGGTATGCCATGATACGCGAAATATCTTCTTCGTATTCTTTCTCCTCTAGCTCACCTGCAAGGGTTTCTCGTTCCTCAGCATTACCTTTACCACCAAGTGTATCAAATAGGTTTGCATGTAATCCTGTAGCTTTAGCATAATCCTTGGATTGTCGAAGTTTTTTCTGTCGTTTTCGTCGTTCGTTGGCACGGGCTATACCATAGCCAAGCTTTGTCTCTTGTGCGCCATCGAAGAGACTTCTCTTGGCACCAGATTTTGCCATAGCATTAAATGTACCTGCTGCCCCTTTGGCAAAGGCACCGATTGTACCAGTGGCTGCCATCGCGCCTTGCAACAGTATTGTCGAGCTAAGCATAGGTAATGTGCTGGCACCAATTGCAACAAACTGTGATACTGGATCGCCAAGCGTTGAAAATACATGTGCAGCGACTTTTGATAGGCCAAACACAACAGCAATCATTGGATACACTACAAGCAAACCAAGGAACATATCCCACCACTTCTTGAAGAACTTTTCAGTGTTCGGTAATAATAAGGAAACAAACGCAAGTGGTGCAACGAGTGCTAGGATGACAATAAACGCGTTGCGACCGATAAGGATTAAGAAAGTAATAAGCAATCCAATAACAGCACCTACCAAGAGAATAATAAGAAGAGAAAATTCTGCGAGAGAGGCTAAACCTGCAACAGCCGCGACTGTGCCAATTGTGATACCTGCATTTACAACAGTTCCAAAAAAGTCAGATACACCAGGTGAATATTGTTTTGAGCCTCCAAGCGTGTTTATCAAACCATATAGTGAACCACCAAGGATATTCGATAAATCAACCATTACCTGACTAACGTAGAGAGATATATTGATCAAAATAGTAACCATGATAAGCTTGGGTAGCATGCTTTTGACGCCATAGTTAGATAGCCCAAGCCCCGTCATTTGCGAGTAGATAATAAAGAGAAAGGCAAAAACCAGAAGAATATTAGCAATGTTACGGAAGGAAGTCCAAACACTGGTGGCACCTGGGGTCTTTAATAGTTCTGGTTTGACAAATAGGAAGTTATTAATAATGCCATATAAGGCGTCGGTGAGCTTACCCATAAAGTTGACCGCAGGACAGACAATCCAACCAATAGCACCAACACTTTCGGGACAGGTAGAAGTACCTTCGTCTTGAGTGGGAGCATTGTTACTACAACTAACAGAATCTGGGTTTTCCTGACAATAGTTAGCATCAGGTTTTTCAGACCCTGCGGCAGCAGAACCATCTTTTTTATCCTTGTTGTTTTGATTGCTTTTCCTATAAGATTCATTATAATTTTTAATAAATTTAGATGCAGCATCGCCCCATTTAATCATAGCTTGAGCAATGCCAGCACAGGTCATTTTTACACCAGAGTTGCTACCATCGCTATAGGGATACATCTCAGTGTCTTTATCCTTTGATCCAGCAAATGTGTGGGTAGACACATTACCACTCTCAAGATCAACCACCTTAACACCAGTAAGAACATTACTACTACCGGCTTTTGCACTATCGCTAATACTATAGCCGCATCCATCAGTAAGAGCAGCATAGAGCATCGCATATGAACCAGCTTCATTGCCCATTGCAGTGATCATGTCTACGACTTTTCCTTTAGATTCTTTGTAGTGTGTGTTAGTAATGAAAGTTTTAAGCTTTTCTATACCCTCATCGCTAAAATTTTTATGAAAAATTTTACTACCACTTTCGCAGTCTTGGTCGTATGAACGTTTTGGTGTCCCCATAGAACATAGCATCTTCAGTGGCGTTGTCTTCCAAAGCTTCGCAGCTCTCTTGACAACTGCATTACATTTGGCAAAGCCATTTTCGCTGTCTGGTATAGCCTTATCAAGCCAAGTAGGCGCTGTTGTTGCACCACCAAAAGCATCACCAAGAGTATAAGAAGTGCCTTTTACCCACCAATCACCTGACTTTGCATCTTTGTCGCTTATTACGCCAACATCACGGATACTTGGAAATTTAGTACTTTCAGCCCTTTGAGTGACGGGGTCTCCTGTAGAACTTAAATCATTAGAGTGCTTATGCACGCAAGATTTCAACGAATTAAAGTAATAATACGACGCTGCTCGATCTCTTAGTGTCCACTTCATCACTGGCGCGTCTGATTCAGCAGAGACAGGAGCGCTAAGAGTAAACGTGTTGATAGCGACAGCAAGAACTAGTACAAGTGCAAAAATCTTTCGAAACTTTGTAGATAGCATATACGTATCTATTTAATCACATATGAGGTAAGAATAAAATACAAGCAAAGGGGTTTTCGAGTATTAAAAGTACAAAACCTATTTGCTAATAGAAAATTATATCATTATGTTATATAATAGCAGTTAGCACATTTGTTTGAGGGGACAAATATGCTATCCGCCATCTTCTCCGCTCACTGAAGGGAGGTGAGAAGAATGAGTGGGTTAATCATTGCCGCTATATGTGGCAGTGTGTTTCTTTTCGGGCTGATGATAGCCCGAGATAAACGACAACTTATTATTGTTGTTGCTATATTGATCGTCTTTTTGGCGGTCTGGGCCATTCTTTGGAGTGGTCATTTTGCTAAAGAGACTTATCCAAGTCTCTTTGGTACGACTTACCTAGCCCTGGTGGGGCTAGGTATCAATAGCTGGCGATTTGCGTCAGCTGGGGGTCTGCAGAAGCCCTTCGTTTATATTCGAAGCGCCCTTCTGTTGTCAACATGCTACTTTATCGTGGCATGTATACTGGCAGTTGGCCTTGATTGGCCTGCTGTTTTCATCGCTCTCCCCTTTGCTATCGCTTTTGCGATATACAAAGAGGTAGAGATCCGCCAGGCCCGTCGGGCCCGTGAGGAGGAGGAAGAAAATGCGGGGCTTTAAGCCCTGCGCCCTCCCCCTATGCCGCCCATCCCTCCTCTGGGCGGTCTTTTCTTTGCGCTATAGTTGGTTCAATCAGAAATAAAAACAATATAAGAGAGAAGGCGGCTTCTTAACCTTCTCTCTTATCTTAATAACCCTCGATACTAACTACCGTATGGTAACATGTGTAGAAACATAGCGAACACCAGTTGTTCCATTTGGTGTTGTCGTGTTCTCCGAAACGAAATACACTCTGTAGCGTGGGCTCTGGGGAGACGGTTGGACAACAAAAGCAACTTCACCATGTGGTGCAATATGCTCTGTGTTTGTCCCATCGGCATCACTTTGGCGTTCTGGAAGGGTATATGTCCTACCTCCATCTGCGGAATTACGCCCAACAGTATATGAGTGAGAAGTGTTTCGCACTTGACGTGTTAGATTAGTAGGATCGATAGCCGGGTCTTCTGCCGATGCGCTAACTAGGTCATCATTTCTTACCCATCGATCGAGAGTTTGCAGTAGCTCATTCTTTCGGTTGTGTGGATACTGAAGGTTATTGACCTTTTCTGTAACATTCGGGTCATTATTACCAGGCATCCTATCAAATGCCAAAATAGCCGCGGCTGCTGCTTTGGCTTGTTTTAGAGCATTCTCACCATTATCCTTTGCGCTCGCAATGATATTGTATGCTACGAAGTGGTGGATGCCGGATGCAGTAAGGGCGTCTTGAGCTGTATACTCACTCGCCTGCCTGGATGGTGGCAACTTCGCAACGCGCTTGAGGTCTGCAATAGATACGATTGGGAGCCCATCACTATCAACCTGGCCAGCCTCTTGTGGCATTGATGGAAAGTATTCTGGTACTTTCTCAATAGCTTTATCTGTGTAAGTTTCAAGTAACACTTGAGCAAGGCAATCCTTGACGTCTTGCTCGGGGCTACCAATGATGGTCTCAGGGCTGCCGCTTAATAAATTCTGACAAGCTTGCTGATTCTCCGGAGAAAGGGATCGCCAGGTATCGGTTGTTTGTATTTTCTCGAGCGGTGGTTGATATGGCTCAGCCGTTTGGGTTACTTCGTGAGTAGGATTTTGATTTACTTCGTTTTCTGCGATATTTTCCAGCTCAGCAGCTTTTTGCTCTTGTTGACGTTTTTTTGCCTGGTATGCAGCATATCCACCAACTCCTAGAATTGCAGCCCCAATAGCGCCAAGGCCTAACAGGTCTCTTCTAGTGGTCTTTATATCCTTAAGTTTGCCTAAGATCGAAAATTTTCCATTGTTATGGTCTGGTGAAGGCTGGTCTTGTGACTCCTTTGGAAGAACAGCAACATCGGGGCTCTGTGGAGTTTGTGGGTGCTCCCATTCTGTATTTGGTGTTTGTGTTGGTGGTTGATCATACGTTTGTGTCATAAGCTTCAATCCTCCCCAATACAGGATTAGTGGTTATGTGTGCTATTATACGCGCACTTGCGTCTCATGCTACCATTGTTTGCGCGGCAGGTCAAATATTTTTTGGCCTCTGTTGAAGAAAATAGATAGCGAGCATAGACAGAGGTTACTATAGAAATATATTCGAACGATATTTTTTGGTAAAAAATAAGAGATGTTTTATACAT
>CAUTXC010000002.1:0-64645 GCA_963542675.1 uncultured Candidatus Saccharibacteria bacterium
AACTACCATAGCACCATTTAATTAAGTACTGCGTTCATCACCCAAAACTGCTGATTCAGCATGGAAATTTTATTATCTTTCTAGCTTTTTAGCTACAGCAAGGGGTTCCTACGGATTACACGATGTACCCAGTGGCCCTGCTTCATCGTTGGTGACATAGAAGTTTTTGCAGAGACTGCCAGTGATGTCGACGCCCTGCTCCGGGAAGGTGAAGCTGCCATTGGTATTGAAGCCGACATTGACGCGGCTTTTGATGCGGCGAAAGATGGTGTCTGCCCGGCCGGTGGAGTCGATTTCGGGCTGGACGGTGTCGAACTTCGTCACGCTGCTTGCCCGTTTGAGCGAGATCTTGACTGCTGAGGCTTTGTACAGGCTGGTCACGCGCAAGAACGCCACACGCGAGCCAGCTGGTACAGACTCGCCACCAGCCATTTGGAGGACGGCCTGACAGGCATAGCCACCACCAGTGTAGCGCGCGTTGGAGCACGGCACGGCATTAACGGTCGTCTGAGCACCACTGTCGCTATTGGCGCGCAGGCCAGGGCGTTGGATGGTGAGTGGGTTCGCATTGTCGGTGATGATGCTGGGGCGCAAGAAGTTGGTCGACACCTGGGCGCTATCGAGCTCACTCAGGCTCACACTTGTCTTGGTGGGCAAGACAGCCTGCGCCCGGATAAGAGCTGGCGCGTTGGGGCTCCACTGGTCTTTGCGTGGTAACGAGCGGAGATCACCGGAGGTTGGTGTTTCGATGGAGGCAACTTCGTTGTCGCTGTTTTTCTTGCGCATCCACTCGATCTGCACACTATCAAAGGCATCTGCGCCAACCAGCGGAATGACGGTGGACTCCCCTTCTGCTAGGTCGAGCTTGACGTCCTCAGTCTTGGCCTCGATCTTGACGCAGGTATACGCTTGGTTGAGCGTGCTGCTGCCGCTACTGGTCTTGATGGTCGTCTCACCACTGACGGACGACACCACACCAGCTGCTGCCACGGTGTTGCAACGCTGCTGCTCAATGGCGCGGCGAGCCCGCTCATTACCCTTGAGAGCCGCACGAATGACGCGCTTGCCATCCTCCACTCCAGCGACCGCCGAGTCGTAGGCACTCTGCGAGAGGTCGTTGTTGCTGGCGCGCTGCTGCTCCTGCACCATCAGGCGGATGAAGCTCACTGTCACCACTGCGATCAACACTGTCGAGAACATCACCACAAAGAGCGACACCATACCGGCCTGCTGCTGCTTGTTGCTCTGCTGTTGCATCCACCTCATCATCCTACCCCTGTATCAATGTCTCAAAAATATTAATGGCACAGAAGTTGTAATTAGCACTGTCATTCGTAGGCGGTTTGCAGGTCTGGTTGGCGGTATTGATCGTATCTTGCTGGTTGGTGCCAATGACGAAGCGGAGGCGGTAGATAGTGTGTGTGCCTTCGGTTGAGTCGATAACGGGATTGATTTGTAAATCGCGCAGCGCCAAATCCCCCTCGCGTGAGCCCAGCAGCTCCGTTGCTTTGCTAAGAAATACATCGGTCGAGTACGTGCCACGAGCCGTTGGGTTGCAATACTGTGCACCAGCATCAGCCACACGGGCGAGGACAATCATATCGCCGCGCACATCACCCTGGCGTGTGTCGTTTTGGTAGCGGATGGCACTGCCTTGCTGTAGCTTGGCGGCTGGGCTCCACACATACGACATCGTACCAAAGCATAGACGTCCCAACCCACCGCCTTTGTCTGGCGACACATAGCGGATCCCATCCGCTGAGGCCAAGGCATCGCGCCGGAAGGAATCGGCTACATCGCGCCCTGCGAGGTTGATTGATTTGAGCGTCACTCCCTTTGTATACAGACCAATGATCTGCATCGTGGAGGTCGTAATGGCAATAAGCAGCACTGAGAGGAAGCTCATCGCCAGCAGCAGCTCGATGAGGGTAAAGCCTGACTCTTTGCGCTGTACAGTCTGCCGTTGCTTCTCTCCTTGTGTTTTACCTTTGTTAGCGCGCGACATCATACAACCTCGTTACTGTGCCAATCGTCATTGGCTTATCGCTCGCTACAGTCGGCCAGCAGGCAGATACATACACATCGTAGGCAAGGTTGGCGTTGGCGCCCTCCGCCTTGACAATCTGGACGAAGAGCCCTTGTGCCCGCGGATCGTTACCAAAGTCTACCTTGCTGTAGGTCGTCGGTTCGGGCTGGTAGCTCGCGTTGGTCGGCTCGAAGAGGCGGATGACCTGCTTACCCGAGGCAGCATCGGCCCGCGGCGCAACAAAGAATGCGCCGCGCCCCCGTAATGTATCTGGCGAAAGGCGGCAGTTGCTCTCAGCGAGCTCGCTCAACGTAATGGGCGTGGTCGTGCCCACCTTGCCTTTGATGGTCTCCCACAGCTGCTGGTTGACTGCCTGCTGAGTAGTCCGAATCAGTAACACCTGCGAGTCGATCTGCTGCCGCACCTGCGTTACCTCCAGCGAGCGCTGCGCCAGCGCCATACCTTGGTTCATAATCATAAACGCCCCTACAATCACCATACTAAAGAGCACGAAGGCAAACATCACCTCAATGATCGTATCACCCCGCTCGTGGCGACGCCCTAGCATTGGCCTATTCCTCCACCGATCAACTTCACACTGCTGGCCGAGCTGCCGCCCCGGGCAATCACTGCCCCACTAATGCCAGTAAAGACCAATCCATCGGCGTCGATACAGAGGTTGGTGTCGCCTTTTTGGGCGTCATTATCAGGCGAGAGGACGGTCATCGGGTTGTCTGTGTTACCAATGTAGGTCTTGATGGCACCGCTGGAGGGCGAGCGCACGATCAAATACGAGTGGCGCGCACCCTGCCGCAGCGCCGTCTCCCACGCTAGTTCGTAGGTAGTTGTCTGGCTGGCAGTGTCCGACAAAACAAGCCCCGAGTGAGTCAGCGCCTCATAATCCGTTGCTGCGGTTGAGCCATCGCGCGTGGCATAAACTGTCCGCGCTATGAGGCTTCGTCCATCACGGCCAGTGGTAATGAACCGCCCAATGATGGTGCACTCGCTTGTGCCCGGCACCTGCGGAGTAATACTCTGACTAATGCCGCTAGTGCTGCAGCCAAGGTTGCGGTCGTGATCATTCTGGACATTCACCACCCGGTCGTACTCCCCCTGGAAGAAACTCACTAGCGAATGGGTGGCATCGCGATAGCGCTGTGCATTGACCGTCGCACCCACACCTACCATAATCCCGGCTGCCATTGCCCCACTCACCGCCAAAAACAGCATCATCTCAATAATGGTGAACCCTGGCTTCACTGGCATACTCATAACCTCTCTAGTATAGCACAAGCAGCATTAGCAGCACAGGGCGATGAGACGATTCTACAGCCCCAGCGGCAATGCCACCAGCGCGCGCACGATATGCCCACCAAACAAGAGCGAGATAACGCAGCCAATGATAAGCAGCGGCCCAAATGGCACCTGCGAGCGCGTATTGAGCTGGCCCCGCGCTAGACCCGGCAGGACGATGATGCAACCCAGCATGTTGGAGAAAAACAGCGTCATAAAGGCCAATCGCCAATCGCCCAGCAGTAGCGCCAAGCCCACGCAGAGCTTCACATCACCAAAGCCAATCCACGCCCCGCGCGAGATGGCATACAGCCCACCATACAACCCCGCTAGCAGCGCCACCGCCCCCGTGAGCGATACAAGATCAACATCGTGCAGCGTCGTCATCCGCACCAGCACGAAGAGTGCGCCCAGTGCCATCAAGCCATAGTTAAGCGGGTCGGGCAGGAGCTGCCACTTGGCATCATACGCCGCGAGGATCATCAGCACCAAGGCCACCACCACCCACACAGCAAAGAGCAGGCTGCTGGCTGGCAGTGCCCATGGCCACACCAGATACGACAGTGCCAAGCCAAGCCCCAGCACCAGCTCCATCACCAGCTCGAACCAACCAATGAACTGCTGGCAATAGCGGCAGCGCCCACCAGTCGACAGCCAGCTCACGACTGGCAGTAGATCATACCACGCCAGCACATGCCCACACTGCAGGCAGCGCGAGCGGTCGTCTCGCACTGTACCCTGCAAGAGGACGCGTAGTTGGCGCCATTCGTGTTTGTCGTAGGGGTGGCCGGTTTGCTTATCAGTCCGCAGTTGCCGCGCACGCACCCGCCACACTTGCGCACCCGCAAAGCTACCCAGCACTACGCCGAGAAGGAGCAGTGCGCCTGCTATCAAGATCATCATACCTCACTAGTATAGCAAAGATATGCAAGAACGTGCTACATCATCATGCTCTATCGAAGGCCAGTACAGATACAAGCCAAACCTTCCTCACTGTATGATGAACTGCTGGGTTGTGCTTGTGTAAGAAAATATCTGGAGGCCAGCAACCAGGCAAGCGGATACATACTGTGTATTATCTGGCCGGAACATTTTCGTCACAAGTACGATTCAGTAATTCGTGTACTCCATACATAAAAAGAGGCTGGCACCCCTTTGGTGTCAGCCATCTTCTTGTACATCTTCTGCTTGCCTACTATGACTCGAGACAGTATGCCACGCCGTTGCCGCCCGCCTCTAGCTTGGTGACGACGACAAATTGCTTCGATGTGCCCTTCTTGAGGGTAGCACCATCAGAGTTGGTGGCGTCGCAGCGCACACCCTTGACGACGATCGCGCTCTCGGTGGTAGGCGTTACGGTACCATTGCCCGCATTGTCTTGGACGGTGATGCTCTCTTTATCAAGGTTCGAGAGATCGCCCAGATAACCCTTGAGGCCCTTGCTGTCGGGGAACTTCCCGCGGTTGTTTGATGTATATTGCGTCACGGCAGCAGCGATGTTTTGCACATCATTCTTGCGTGCTGTGTCGCGCTGACCCCGCTGCAGGGCAGGCAGTGCCACAAAGACCATCAAGAATATCAAGGCGGCAATCGCCAGCACCAGCATCACCTCGATGATGGTAAACCCTTCTTGCTTCGCTTGGTGTTGTTTCATACTTATACTTCTCCTTTGTACCAATGTACGAATATGCTTACGTTACTGCTATCATAGCGTAGAATGGCAGCGTTGTCTAGGTTTTGTTCGCACGAGATGATGAACCTATATGGAGAGATGCAAAGCTGCGCTATGTTGCCAGTATTTGGGTATGATTGCTACCCCCTATTTCTGTGGGACGTCAATGTATTCTTGCACTTTGCCGTCGCTTTTGAGCTGCGCGACTTGCTTGGTAAGCTCAGTGAGGGGGATATAGAGGTAGGTGAAGCGGATTTTGCTGTCGTTCTTTTCGTTTACTTTGACGAAGTAGTAGCCACTGTCGGTCGTGCTCTTGATGACACCAGAGGGTTTGCCAGGCTCGAGCTTGGCGATGTCACTGACCGCGAGGCCGTTGTAGCTACTGGCGAGGTTGATCAGGCCAGAATCCCCCACCTGCGGTTTGCTGCGACCACTGCCACCAAGCTGGGTCGCTATTTTGGCAAACTCACCATTGCTGCTCGCTACTAGCCCCGCGGCTTTGCGCTGCAACTCATCGGCCGTTTTATCAACCGCAAAGGCTACTCGGGCCCGCACAATGCTACGCCGTACCGCTTGGCGATAATCCGATGGCGACCAGTTATACATCATGCGCGACGATGCATCATACGTTTCTTGGCTAATCTTGCCATTAGCGGTGTTGCGCTGCTGCTCGATAACGGTATCAATATCTTGCTCGCTCACCGTGATGTTGTGCTGGCGTGCCAGCTTGGCGGCGTAGGTATCAACCAGCGCTCGGTTGAGCGACTCGCGCTTGATGTGTTTGAGCTGCTCGCGGCCATCATCACTGTCGATGCGGATCTCATCGTACTTACCAAGGTAGAACTTCGACCCCCGATACTGCACCAGGTAGTCGCTATAGCGCACGAGCTCACCATCAATACTGGCTACTGGCACAGGAAAGATCTGCGTCATACGGTAGAGAAGGTTGTTGGAACTCTGGGCAATGTAGAGCTGCTGCCACGCCACTGCCGCCAGCAGCAAAGCCGCTACCAGCGCCACAATAATTGTGTTGATAATCACCCGTCGGCGCGACGCCTGGACGGGATGTTTGAACTTGCGCCCACCGGCCAATATCTCCTCGCGATGTGCCGCCACTGTCTCGTTGGTGATGCGCTCGAACTTCTTGGGAGTATTGGGATTTGCCGCACTGGCCTCTGTTTTGGCAGGCTTGGCTTTCGCAGACTTACCCTCCTTCTTACTCCTCTGCTTCGGCTTGAGCGCTGTGAGGCGATCTTTCAGACCAGCGGCTGGGGCAGTTGATGTAGACTGAGCGCCATAACGGCTACGTTTGGGTTTTTTGCTTGGTAATTTCATGGTGATACTCCTGCTGCTTGTGCTGCACGCTCCGCCTCGCTGACGGCATCTTGCAGCTGATTGTAGATCTGCTCGGGATGATCGACATTGCGGATGATGAGATCGCCCACAAATGTTTGGATCACAATCGTACCAAAATGAAACACCTCACCCGAGAATCCTGGTATATTATAGCTGATATTTTGGATTTTTGCCAAGCTCAGCTCCACCACATCGGTACCAAAAAATCCTTTTTGTGTCACTTGGCGAATGCGCTGGTCGGTCACGATATAGTAAGTGTAGCGCCACATCAAAAAATGATAGCAAAAGCCAATAAGCCCGAGCCCCAGCCCCACCACTGGCAAGAGAAACAGCTCCAATGTGTCTTGCCAGATCAGTGGTGGAATCGCCCCCACCACTAGTGGCACGAGCAGCATATAAAAACCCTTGCGCATGGCAATAATATGCCGCCGAAAGACAAACAGCAGCTCCTCACCCTCGCGCTGCCCATTAAATGCCTTGGTCTGTGCCATTATTCCCTGCCTTTTTGTGTGATGATTGTGATGATTGTTATGCTTTTCTTGATGTCTATTGTAGCACGAACTCACCTCCCCTTGGGTGCCAAGCCTGCTATAGGGCACTCGCTGGACAAGAAAATATTCTAGAAGGCCAGCGATCAAGCACGCGGACAAACTCTGTGGTATATTCTGGCCGGAACATTTTCGGTCTAGTGAGTGCCCTATAGCAGCAGTATCCTTGCTACATCTCACGCTCACCCTCCCCACACTCCATCGGATGAAGTGATGGGAGTAGAGCAAACGCAAAAGAAGCAAAAGCTTCAATTATTCACCTCCTTGACACCACCCCACAATCCCCGCGTATAATAAAAACCATGACAATACTACGGAGCATTTGTATATGGTGACGGCTGGGCGATTTATTCATAAGCGCCGCACCACTGCTGGTGCCGGAGCGCCACCGGTGCCACCGCCGCACCACCCACCAGCTGCGCCACCACCACCAAAGGTACCAACGCCAGCGGCCGTCGACCCCACCGAGCCACTGGCGGCACCCGACTGGCAGCGTCGCCTTGGCCATGGCATCGTGCGAGCGCTCTGCATGCTCGCGGCAGGGGCGCTTGGTTGGCTATGCTACCTCTGTTGGACAAGTGGCGGCACACGAGCCATGCCAGCTGACTTTATGGCTTGGGTCGTCTCATTCGCCCTCTTCTCCTCCGCCATTATGTTCGTTGGCGCTGCCTGCAGCCGATGGGAGGATATGTCCGACTGGGTACGATGGGCAGCTGAGGTAATTGGTGGGTTTGGAAGGTAATAAAAGCCCCACATTTCTTCGCTTCGTCACTCTGTGCTCACCACTACAAGATACTCAAGCAAAACAAAAAACTCGCCGTTACCTTGGCGAGTTTTTGCTATAGAAAGTCAACACACTGAGCGGTGCACTATACCATACCGCTGCGCATCTAGTTCGTATACGAGAGTACTGGTACCCCGGATAGGAGTCGAACCTACAACCTTCTCCTTAGGACGGAGTCGCTCTATCCAGTTGAGCTACCAGGGCATGGGTATAGTATAGCATGTTACAGTACGCTATGTGTGGTATACTTTATGCAACGAGAGAAAGTTATGATACCTTTTGTATTTATGGATGAATCTGGCAATAAGCAAGAAGACAGGTTTTTTGTATGTGGCTTTTTAGAAATTCAGAACCCACACCTATTTATTAGCAAGCTACAACGCATTCGAGATCAGATATTTAATACTATACAGGTGCAACGCGAAAAAAGATCAAGGCAATATCTTCTAGAAAATGACTTACAAGGGTTATTTTCGCTCGCACGCAAGCAATCATCTTTTGAGCTAAAATTCAATAAAATCACTCTCCATACAATCAAATTATACGACGATTTTATTAAAGCTCTCGCAATAAAAACAGAGTTTCGCTTTAAGGCAATAGTTATCGATAGACGCGATCCAGAATACTGTCATGACGGATCTCTTGAGGGTATGTATAGGCGCATTATGCATATGTACTTTGATCATATACAAACAACCCCTTGTGTCTTTGTACCAGATCAATTTGACCCTCAATTCGATTGGGCAACAGTAATTAATCGACCTCAAAAGATATTAGGTGTCTTGCCAGCGACATCACATGAATTTCTACCATTGCAAACTGTTGATTTACTGACTGGCATTATTAGACTAGGCCTCGAAATACAGTCTGGAGAAAAACAAAAACTTGGGCGAAATGACACTACACGAAAGCAAATGATAAAGACTTTTGAACAATGCTTTTCTATTGAAATCAAACCTGTTGCAGATAGTCCCAAAAAGCCTATCGGAATATGGACGATTGATTTTAGTAAATCGAAAAAGCCGAGGCATGAACACTAATCCAACCCCGGCTATATTGCATTTCTATCGTAACATATGCTACCTATATATTCAACCTTTTTCGTGCACTACGTCAGCTGCCCTACCAAGCTATATATCGGGAAGAGAATGGCCGCCACCATGCCGCCAGCCACAATGGCAAGAACAACCATGAGCACAGGTTCAATGGCAGTGGAGATGTTGCGGATCTCTTCGTCTAGCTCGTCTTCGTAGACTTGGGCAGTCTTACCCATCATTTCGTCGATCTTGCCCGACTGCTCACCAATCTTGATCATCTGCGGCACCATTGGCAAGATGTAATCCTCACGGCTCAGTGAGACAGACAGCGCTCGCCCACCCTTGACCTTCTCGGCAGTCCGGCGGATAGAAGCCTCGATGATTGTATTATTGACCCCTGTCGCGGTAATGTCGAGCATGTCGAGCATAGGCACACCAGTCGCAAGCAGCGTCTGGCCAGTACGGGTAAAGCGCGCCATGTAAAGCTTGCGAAACATACTGCCGACGAAGGGCATATTAAGCTTAAGCGTGTCGAAAGCGCGCGTGCCAGGTCCTGTTTTGGCATATTGGCGGATGAAGTAGATAGCACCCACCAGCAAAATCAGCTCCGCCCACCAGAAGGTCGCAGTAAACTTCGCCACAGCGATTAGTGCCGCAGTGAGGAATGGCAGCGTCTTGTGCATATCGCTATATAGCTTCTCCACCTGCGGTACCACCACGAGCAGCATAAAGAGCATCACTCCCATGATCACCGCCAGGACAATGGCTGGATACGTCATAGCACCGCGAATCTTGCTCACCATGGCAGCGTCCTTTTCTTGCTGGGAGGCAACCCGCTTGAGCGCTTGATCGAGCGTACCAGAGGCCTCACCAGCAGTCACAAGCGAGAGGTAGATTTTGTCGAAGATCTCGGGGTGTTTGCCAAAGGAGTCCGATAGCTGCCGACCGCCCTCAACATCGGCAATGATTTCTTGGATAATCTCTTGTAACTTCTTGTTCTCTGTCTGCTCAAGCACCGTACGAAGGCTCTGCGACAGAGGTAGCCCCGCACCGATTAGTGTTGCGAGCTGACGAGTAAAGACCACTTTGTCTTTGGTTGTCACACGACGCGTCAGGCTACCAAAGAGCCCACCACTCTCATCGACTTCTTTGATATCGAGAGGAACGAAGCCTTGCTCAGTCAAAACGCGTGCCGCTGCTATCTCAGACTCGGCCTGGACGATAGATTTGATGATGGTGTCGGTCGCTTTGTCGCGTGCTTCGTAGTTGAACTTTCGCATTGATTATCCTCTCATTAAGCGCTCGAATTCGGTGAGGTCAACCGCAAACTCGCGGGCGCTATCATATGTCACGGTACCACTCTGGACCAGGCTCACCAGTGTGCGATCCATCGTCTGCATACCTTGGTCTGCCCCAGTCTGGATGATGGCATCAAGCTGGTGACTCTTGCCCTCACGGATGACGTTGCGCACCGCTGGGTTGGCTACCAAGACCTCAGCGGCCACCACTCGCCCACCACCGATGGCTGGCACGAGGCGCTGGCTACAGATTGCCATCAAGATATTGGCCAGCTGAGCCCGAATCTGCGGCTGCTGATGCGGCGGGAAGACGTCGATCATGCGATCGATACTCTGGGCTGCACTATTGGTGTGCAAGGTGGCAAACACCAAGTGGCCTGTCTCGGCAATGGTAATGGCAGCACTGATTGTCTCAAGATCGCGCATCTCACCAATCAGCACGACATCTGGGTCTTGGCGTAGACTGGAGCGCAGCGCAGCGCTAAAGGAGTAGGTATCATAGTGCACCTCACGCTGCACGACCACCGAGCGCTTACTCTTGTGAGTGAACTCAATCGGGTCTTCAATGGTGATGATGTGGTGCGACTTCTCAGTGTTGATCTTATCAATCAAAGCAGCTAGCGTGGTAGACTTACCACTACCAGTTGGTCCTGTTACCAGCACCAGGCCGCGCGGGAAGTCAGCAAAAGTCATGACGACGGGCGGCATACCGAGCTCGGTCACAGATTTGATTTCATTCGGGATCAAGCGCAGCGCAGCCGCCAAGTTGCCCCGCTCATGAAAGGCATTAACCCGGAAGCGTCCAAGATTACCAAAGGCAAAGCTAAAGTCAAACTCTTTATCCTTCATCAGCACCTGCTGCTGGTCTTGGTCGAGAATAGCAAAAACAAGCCGCTCCACCTGTGCTTCGTCCAGCGGGCCAAAGCCCGCCACAGGGGTCAGCGCGCCATCAATGCGCAGCATGGGAGGTAGCCCCACCTGAATGTGCAAGTCTGAGGCGCGGCGGCGCACCACATCCTCGAGCAGGACTTCTATGCGTAATTCTCTATTTTCCATGGTAGTTATTGGTTCCTTTCTTATGCTATGTCTGATGTGACACGGTTGACTTCCTCCAGGGTGGTAATCCCTTGCAGCGCCTTGAGGTAGCCATCTTGGCGCATCGTGATCATCCCTTGCTCAATGGCTTTCTTCTGGATCTCGGTACTCGACGCTCGGGCGGTAATGAGCTGCTGGATCTCCTCTGTCACTTCCATCACCTCAAAGAGTCCGGCTCGGCCGCTGTAGCCCCGTGGTGTGTTGGCGGTATCGCGCCCACGTACTAAGCGGTAGGATTTTTGACCAGCTAGCGGTAAGTCACTATAGCCAAGGTCGGCCGAGATTTTGGCTGCCTCTGCCTTGGTCTTGGGTAAGAGATGCCCGACAGTGCTGAGGATCATCTCTGTCTCGAGCGGATTAGACCAATAATTCTCGTGCTGGGGCCCAATCCGGCGTACCAGACGCTGGCCAATGATGGTATTAACGGTGCTAGCAATGAGGAATGGCTCGATATGCATATCGAGCAAGCGCGGCAACACCCCCGCTGCCGAGTTGGTATGGAGCGTACTAAAGACAAGGTGGCCCGTCAGTGCTGCCTGAACGGCGAGGTTGGCCGTCTCGTTGTCGCGGATCTCCCCCACCATCACCACATCAGGGTCTTGGCGGAGAATACTGCGCAGACCATTGGCAAAGGTGAGGCCAACGTCACTATTGACTTGGATCTGGTTGACTCCCTCCATTTTGTACTCCACCGGGTCTTCGAGCGTGACGATGTTGATGGTATCGTCCTTAATTTCTTTTATCAGTGCATAGAGGCTGGTTGACTTACCGCTACCGGTCGGGCCACTGGTGAGGATCATCCCATTGGGGCGGTGAATCCCCTGGCGAATGAGCCGGAGGGCACGCCCAGCATAGCCCATCTGCTCGAGCTCGAAGGATGTGCCAGTCTTGTCCAGCAAGCGGATCACCACCTGCTCGCCCCACACCACTGGACTAATGGCAATACGGAGGTCAACTTCCTTATCTGCCACCTTGACGGCAAACTGCCCATCCTGCGGAATACGGTGTTCATCGATCTTCAGCTCAGACAGGATCTTGATCCGGCTTACCAGTGCCGGCTCGATACTCTTGGGTAGTTGCATAACTTCGCGCAGCACACCATCGACGCGGCAGCGGATCTTGAGCGACTTCTCGAGCGGCTCAATGTGGATATCGCTCGCACGGCTCTTTACGGCGTATTCGAGAATGGTGCTGAGAGCGCGGCTAATCGGCGAATCTTGGACGATCGTCTTGATATCACCCCGAGCTTCAGCGGCTGCCTCGGCCTGCGATACTTGAGCGGCCACATTGACACTGCTGAGGTCGGTGCGGTACTGCTCGAGCACATGACGCACCCCAGCCTCCGACGCCATAAAGACCTTGAGTGGGCGCTGGACGCGGTTGGCAAGGTAATCGACCGCCTGAACGTTGTTGGCGTCAATCATCGCCACCGCCAAGCGGTTCTGTACCTCGGCTAGTGGTACTGCCATGAAACGCTCGGCAATATCCGATGGCAAAAGCGTGAGGATGTCTTGGTCGACAATTGTATTGGTGAGATTGACATACGGCACACCAGACACATGGGCAATCGCCCGGGTAAGCAGCTCGTTATCGATCGCTGACTCATCAGTTAGCACAGTCAATAGTGGTCGGCCACTTTCACGGGCCAGCTTGGTAGCATCATCAAGGCGCTGGCGCGTGATCAGCCCTTCGTCGACGAGGAGTGTGGTGAGTTTTTCTTGCATATCACTTGTCATCAGTGCCACACGCTACCTCTGTTATTTCTGCTGCGATTGCCCAATGATCGTTTCGACCGCTGGGTTGATCGCCTCCTTATTAAACACTGCACTATCTGGTTCATCAATCGTATTCGAGAGCTTCTCGACTGTCTCTACCTTGGTGCCACGCTGCGGCATTTGCAAGAATGGGATACTACTCGCCACAAAAAACGCCACCACTACTGATATACTAGCGATCAAGATGATCATTGCGATGTCGGTCTTCTTCATGGTTTGATGTCCTTTTTCTTTAGCTCAATGGTTTTGGCTGGTGAGTAGTAGGCATGAGCCGAGATCTTCATGGCGACTTTGCTGTCGGTCCGCTCAATGGTCATGCGGTCAATCTCGATCACGCGGATGGAGCGCTCGAAGCGCTGCAAAAGCTCGCGCAGAGCATTGGGGTTACTGGCCGATACCTCCATAGTGAAGTGGATGGACTGCAAGTTGCCATTGCTAGCGGCTGCACCAGTACTGCCAGACGACTCATTGTCGTCCGTTTGGTCGATATTAAGCGAATCGAGTGACACTCCTGCCACACCATTGACCAGCTTAGACTGGAGCGAAGCCCCCAACGCGAGAGCATTATCCTCCGCTGGCAAAGCATCAAGCACCACCTGGAGAGCCTTCTCATCGTTGTTAATGCGGCTGGCATTGAGGTGTGAGTTGGTCTCCAGTACCTTCAGCTCGCCGCGTAGCTTCTCGACTGCGTCGTTGTTGTTCTTGAGTACGGCAGCGGTATTATTTTTCTCGCCAAGCACCCGCTCCTTGAAGATAATTTGCTGCACCAAAAACCACGATATCACCAGTGCGAAGCCTACGATCACCGAGGCTCCAGCCACCCAGAGGAACATCACTCGGCTGGATTGCTCGATCTGTTGGCGCTTGTGGATGGCGGCGTCTTTCTTACTCATTTAGTTCTTCTCCTTGTTGGTCGCCTTGGGCGTAAAGAGGCTATCGGGCACATGCAGGCGCGAGTCAGTCACATTAGTACTACCAGTTGGGGCTTCAATGCGCAGGTTCTTGGAGCTATTAGCGAGAAGTTCCTTAGGGTAGGTAAAGGTCAGCTTGAAGCGCAGCACTTTAGCCCCACTGGCGTCCTCGCCATAGCTGGTATCGCTCACGGTCACATCGTCGGCCAGCTTAACAGTCTGGACGCGGTTATCGCCATCAGTGTAGCTCAGCTTGGTGTTGAGGATCATTTTCTTGAGTTTGTCTGTCGCCTCAAAGCTGTTGGCTGCCGACCCCTCAATAGAGAGCTTGGTCTCGGATGGGTCGAGGCTAACGGTCGACATTTTCACATCGTTGGGCGCAGCAGGGTTGATGGCACTGAGCACATCGAAGATACGCGAGTCGATGCTCTTGTCTTTGTGCATCGAGGAGAGCTGCGCTAGTTGGTTCTGGATGGTGACGATCTGATTGGCATCTTTAACACTACTAATCTTGCCGTACTGGTCTTTGATCTCGTTGTCGGTCAGCCACTCGCGAGCGCTCTGTGTACCAACATACACCACCAGCAGCGCCACTGCTGCACCAGCAATAATGCTCACGAGAATGGAGAGCGATATCACACCATTGCGCATGCGCTGGGCATGCAGGTATTCGCGCTTGACATCAGGAATGAGATTAATCTCTATCATGCGTCGTTCCTCCGTTTTGCGAGGCCGACTGCTGTGGCAAACTCTGGTGCGACGTTAGCCAATTGCTCTTGGCTCGTCTGAGGCATATGGATACCATGCCAGGGGTTACCAGGGGCGGTCGGAACCTCTACCTTGGCCGCAACATACTCGCTGAGATGTGGAATCATCTCGCCAAAGCCCGTCAGTGTAATACTCGACACCTGGGCGCTAGCGTAGCGCGTCTGGAAGAATTTGATTGATTTAATAAGCTCGCTCGCAAAGTTATCCAGCGCACCCTCGATGGCACGCACCACCTGCCCATCGAGCTTATCCTCTGCCAGACCAAACTTGAGAATGAACTGCCGAGCTTGGTCCTCCTGAACGCTGAGGTTTTGTACTGCCGACTTGACGAGACTGCTGACACCAGACGGAATAGTCCGAACAAGGCGCGGTGCCCCACCGTAGATAATGGCGAGGTCAGTCGAGAGTTCACCAATGTCGATCAACATCACCGCGGCACCATTTGCCGCTTGCTGAGGCGGTGCAAAGGCACGCACCATCGCAATTGGGTCGGGCTCGATAGCAATCACATTCAGTCCGAGGCCCTCGATAAACTCAAGCTGATCCTCACTATACCCCTTGGATACACTGCTAATCAGCACCTCTTGCTGGTCGCTCGCATGGAGCGATGGCCCAAGCAGCACCCAATCCACCTTGGCATCATCCGCCATCGGCACATATTGGTCGATCTGGTATTTCATCGTGGCACGCAGCTCGGCATCGGAAACTTGCGGCACATCGACCACTGTTGTGAAGGTTTTGTTGGATGGCAGGCCAATCGCAACATTCTTCGTCTTGATGCCACTCTGGCCCACGGCAGTCATAATAACTTCGCCCAGGCGACGGCGCGACTCTGGTGCATCGCTGCTAGTAATACGGCGGTCAACGGGCGCATACCCATGTGCTACGAGTTCCCACTCGTCGCCAGCTGGTGCTAGCTGCAAAACCCGCACGGCATTGGTACCGATATCGAGTGCAAAGAAATCGCCCGACCCTTTTTGAAACTTCATACTCATCTATTATACATAAGCGACATTGGTTTAGGCAAGGGGGTTAGTGGAGGAAAATATGCTAAACTTGCACTACAAAACTTCCTATCTGCCTCACCCTTATCAGGATATTAGCGGATCGATATCTCACATGTCGATCGCGCGTTGATGCTCATATGTTATGTGCCGAATCTCACGCTCTCCACTATTTCTCGACATAATGCAAAGAAAGATAAAGAGTTCTTAACCATGACTACACCTGAGCTAAAACCGTGGTGCGGCTTCTGTTGTAGTGGCGGTAGTGATGGGTAGGTCGTTGTTTTTATTGTAACGCGAGCCCCACATAAAGACATCGGCACGTTGGTTGAGTACCTCAGCAGCTTCGGCGAGGTTATCCTTCTCAGCGCCAAAGGTGCGGCGCAGCTGGAGTTGGCGCGCCATGATGGTACCGTTGATGGTGAGCTTTTCTTTGCAGGTCTCGGCAGTGAGGCCATTAAAGTACGCACCAACGTGACGGATCTCGTCGCAGGTAGAGATGACTCCCCCACTGCCACCGGTTGGCTGAGCAATCAGCCAGGCATTGACCTCTTTAACATTATGCCGAACAACGATATTCTTAGCCTTAATGACGAGCTGCGAAAGCTTGGTAGCATCATCTACTGTAGTGGCACCATACTTGAGGTCGCCATCAATCGTCACTGTGCCGCTTGCTTCCACCACCAGTGTGCTACTACCTGGCAGCGTACCGTGAATGGCAGCATCGCCATTGACGGTGCGCACATTGTGGCCAGCAAAGCTCCCGACATCAATCGATGTACCAGCCGCTGTACCCCGGCCAAAGCTTGGCACTTTCACATTGCTCGGTGGTGCCCAGCGGCCAGCTGGCGTAGCGGTATTAGCAAAGGCAAGGCTATCCTTCGAGCGGTCATAATCACCACCATACCCCCGCCGGCCAGATAATACACCACCAGTGGCTGATAGGATTTTGCCGCCATTTTGCGGTGCCATCATGCCATACTCAGCCCAGCTGCCATACATATTGCCATCTTTGGTCGTCTTGAGGGTGACGATTTGTGCATCGCCATTACCACTCGCCGCACCAATGCCGTTACCAACGCGCAAGTCGCCACCCCAGATCTGCACCCATGGTAGCTTCGTCACCGTTACGCAGGCGGGCGAGGAAATACGACGTTCATTGCCGTCGGTGTGTTTATAATTATAATCTTTGATAGCAACAATGCGGCAGATCATATCCCCTACCTTGGCATCGGCAGCGTTGATATCTTTGGTGTCATTCAGGCGCGTGTGGCTGTCGAGATATTTTTTGTTCTCACGAAAGGTGGGTTCGTTGGTACAGTCGATCGGCTGCTTGCCGCGCAGCCAGGTACAGGCTGTGTCACTGCCACTGTAGCTACCCAGGGCATAGGGATAGCCCACTGCTGCCCCACGGTCGAAGATGCTACTCAAGCTGCCAAGGAACTGCTGGCGGTGCTGCCCTCGCACGATGAACTGGTAGGCCGCGGCTTCGCTCTCGCTCCGGTCTTTGTCGAGGCTTGCACCAGTATTGTGGATGGATTCGTCAATCCGACTGGGCGCAATATTCCCACCCTCCAGCGTCGCAAGTTTCTTGCCATCAATTGTGGCCGATGGATAGAGCTCAAAGTCTGAGTGCACACTAGCACACGCTGGATCGCTGCGCCGCCACGCTGGGTCACCAGCAATACCAGGTGACCACGATATCCGTTGGCAGAGTGTGCGGCCAACGTCGCTCGTTTGGATACGGTAGCTGGTATAGCGGTCGGTCGTGCCGCCGCTTGGATACACCGTATAAAAGAGCTGTCCAGACTGGCCCGTCACATTGCGCGCGAGGCTATGCCCACCACTGTAATTATTAGCAAAGCCAGTACCATCCATCCCCACGGACACGGTTGCACTGTTGGGACCATTGTTGCGGAGATCATGCGCCCAGTAGATTTGCTCACCCGGGAAGGCCCGGACGGATTTTTGCATATTTTGGGTGCCAGGCCACTGCTTGCCCACATAGCTTTGGCCATTGATCGTCCAAGGTGGGATACGCCGCGTGATCGTCACATTGACATCACTCGTACCACAGGCAATATTCTCGCTAGCAGCCAGGGTGCGCCCGCCGTCGGTCGAGATACAGCTATACAGGCCAACCCCCACCGTACGCGACTGCCCCACCGGGATATCGAACTGACCAATGTCGAGCTGCGCCCGCACTTCACCACCCTGGCTGGTGTATTGGTTTTGGCCACTGACGCGCCCACGGTACATCACGCTCGACTGAACATTCTTGATGCGACTGTTGCGGTTGTAGTTCCAGTTCATGTTGCGGTCGAGGTGCATCGAGCTAATATCGAAGGGACCCGAGCGGTTACCCGAGTAACCCGAGCCACGAATGACGATATCGACGAGGCCAGTCTGGTTGTGGTCGATCGAGATACCCGACTTATAATAATTCCGCTCGCCAGGCTGCGAGAACCACACCACTGCACAGGGGCTACCACTGCGGCAGAGCTCAGGCAGCTTGGCCTCGACCTCATTGTTAGGCCGAGCTGCCACCAGCCCGCCCAGCGCCGCACTTACCCCCACAGCGCACAGCAACCCCAGCAGGCCAGCACGCACCAGTGATTGGCGGCAAAAATGTACAAATGTCATGCTTATGATTATAGCAAAGTTAGGGCAATTGTGCACCGTGTTCATGACGATGAACGCCAGATGGTGTACATAAGTAAGCAGATTGTATCCGAATCACAACATTCACAGGTATCTCACACTCCACCTCCCCACACTCCCTCCGATGGAACACTATAAGGGTCGATACTTCCCAAGTATCGACCTCTTGACGCCAGGGCTGAAAACTCGTTATTACAACGACTTTTCACACTCCATCGGATGAAGCGATGGGTTGGTAGAGCTAACGCAGAGATAGACTTTAAGATTTAGCTCCTAGAGCCAACCATAGCCTATCACTACACAAGAAAATATCTGGAGACCAGCGGCCAAGCACACACAAAAAGCTCTGCTGCACATTCTGGCTGAAGCATTCTTGATGTAACAATGGGGCAAAATAACACACCAACGGCGAAATAGCCTTACATTTATAATTATATAAAGCGCAATGCATCCACATTCCTCGCATTTTTCTCTTCTCTCCTGCCGATTTCCCCTTCGCGCTGCTATACTATATATATGAGTCTATCTATTGGTATCGTTGGCCTGCCCAATGTTGGCAAGTCGACCCTTTTCAACGCCCTCACCAACAATGATATTTTGGCAGCCAACTACCCCTTTGCCACCATCGAGCCAAACACTGGCATTGTGCCTGTGCCCGATGAGCGTTTAGCAGTGCTGGCCGATATGTACCACGCCGAGAAGGTTGTGCCGGCCACGGTGACCTTTGTCGATATCGCCGGGCTGGTGGCTGGCGCTGCGAGTGGCGAAGGCTTGGGCAATAAGTTCCTCGCTCATATTCGCCAGTGCGATGCAATTGTCCACATTGTCCGCGCATTTGCAAATGACGACATTGTTCACGTCGACACCACCGTCGACCCGCAGCGCGATATCGACATCATTAACACCGAGCTCATGCTGGCAGACATCCAGACTATCGAGACTCGCCTCACCCGCCTCAGCAAAGAAGCTAAGGCCGATCCAAAGGCACGCAGTACACTCGAGTATCTGCAGCAGTTGCGTGACGACCTTGCCGCTGGCACCCCTGTTCATCTGAACAAAAATATTATTCACGAAGCAATCGCCGACCTCCACCTCCTCACCGCCAAGCCAGTCATCTACGTCTTTAATGTCGACGAAGCCACCCTTGCCAACGCTGAGGCCAAAGCCCACTTAGCGGCGCTCGCTCGTGGCAGCACAGCGCTCTTCATTTGCGCCACGCTAGAGGATGAACTCAAGGGACTCGACGCGAAGGATGCGCTGGAGCTCCTGGCGAGCTATGATGTGCCCGAGGCTGGCCTGACACAACTCATCCGGGCAGCGTACGATACGCTCGGCCTACAGAGCTACCTCACCGCTGGACCAAAGGAAGTGCACGCGTGGACGATCCATCAAGGCTGGACGGCACCACAAGCGGCCGGGGTCATCCACACCGACTTCGAGCGAGGCTTCATTGCGGCGCAGGTGGTGGATTATGACGACCTCGTGGCAGCAGGATCCGAGGCCAAAGCGCGCGAAGCAGGCAAAATCCGCACTGAAGGCAAAGCCTATGTTATGCAGCCAGGCGATGTGGTAGAATTTCGATTTAATGTAAGCAAGTGATCCTAGCTAGGAAACATAAGCAAACTCGCCATGAGTCTATGGCGAGTTTTTTGTATGGACTATTACTATAATAATCTTCTCAGAAGGTATAGCAGAGAGTACACTGGTAGTATATGTATCATTATGTGCGGCGCATTGCCATACCAGTCATACTCGAGGTTATTTTCATCGTCTCGTGTTTTATCCTGCCACGGCGCCTGTATGTTTATAGTAATACGGCATTTTTCGTGGCGCTGCTTGGCTATATCATCGCGACAAAAAGTGTGAGTATACACCAGTGGTATCGTGCACTCGCTGGTGGGTGGCACTTTTGGCGGCAGGTAGTAATCACGCTGGTTTGCACAGCAGGAGCGTTTGGTGCGACGAGCCTGCTCGAGCAAGCCTTCCCTCACCTCACCACAGGTGCCATTACAATGCCAGTCAAGACGGCAGGCGAATTGCTACTCTTTGCGCTCTCAACCATCGTTCTCCCCGCCATTGTAGAGGAGACAATTTTTCGCAAGCAGATGATCTGCCTGACTAGTCGCACAGCAATCATCTGCACCACTTTGCTGAGTGCTATGTTCTTTGCCGCAGAGCACTTTGTCGCACCGTGGGGTGTGCTGTTGGGCATGGTGTGGGCACTGCCATTTAGCTTGGCATATAGTATGACGCGCAACGTGTATGTACCAATGACAGCACATGCCATTGCAAGCATACTCATCAATGGGCCAACGGTGGTGATGGCACTATGTGTTATGTTATGATGAGCGCGTTGCGTATTTTGCGGTATGTATATATTACGAGCCGCAGTACTTGCTTCATCATGCGTCTTTTCTTATACCAAAGAATTTCCACAATAACTATATAGTTGACTCTCCAAGACACTCACATTAGCCTATGCTTTGCTGTTTCCAAATCTGTCTATATATAAATATATGGTGGTACGGAGGCTACCGCCCTGCCCTGCTTTTTTGCAATCGGTAAAACCGCTCTTGATTACCATGCGCGCCCTTCACGCTACTATCGGCTTTGTCGACAATTACACACTGGGTGCGCACCCACTGCTCGAAGTCGCGCAGGATGGTGCGGCGCACGCTGTCATTTTTGACGATGCCACCGCGTGTAAGCTGCGCGCGCTGCGCCTCGAACTGCGGCTTAACCATTGCGATGATACTAGTTCGCGGACTGCTGATACACACTAAGTGCGGTAGAATTTTGCGCAGACTAATGAATGATACATCAATAACAATAATGTCTGGCGTGGTGGCTGGCACAAAATTGCGAATGTCGGTTTTTTCATGCAGCTCAATGCGCGGGTCGCCACGTAGGCTAGGGTGGAGCTGCTCCGTCCCCACGTCCACCGCATACACCATGCGCGCACCATGTTGCAATGCATAGTCAGTAAAGCCGCCAGTGCTGCTACCAACATCAAGCACGATAGTATTATCAAACGAAATATCCAGCCGCTGCGCCACGCTGGCTAATTTAAGCCCCGCCCGCGACACATAGCGCTCGTGCGCCACCAGCTTTATCTGCGTCGACTCATCCACAAACATCCCCGGCTTATGCGCCACTACACCATTCACCAATACCTTGCCAAGGCGAATCCAATTCTCGGCCGCTGAGCGTGTTGCTGCTTGGCCACGCGCCACCATTGTTTTGTCTAGTCGTTGTTTTTGCATGTTCTTATTATACTGCACGAGTGGATAGATATTTAGTTGGCGTGAAGCTAATAGACCTGCTGCATCTTTACACAATGCATGAGGCTATAGAGCATGATAATGATGAGATTAGATGATATTACTGCGCGCGGATATACTTCTTACTTCCGTCGTTTTTCAAACTTTGATGATGAAGAAATCCGCTTTGTTCTTTGCGCGCTATTGCAGCTTTTATATTAATAACTCACTCAAACTATCGCGCACTGCAGCATGCTATTCTTCATTCGCACATGTCGTTGGAAGCTAGCAGGATATTCAAGACACAAGACAGCTCAGCCAGACATATAGTATATATAACAAAAATTGAGTGGACATCGTGATAGCAAAATATCTTGCTCGTATGGCTGTGCCACATCACCAACGAGCTGCGCATTCATCCTCCCGCAAAAGCGCTATATGTAGCAAAACACGATGCCATCGCGGCAGATGCTTCGCATAGCAAGTCAGCTTGTCTGAATAAAAAATTGATTTTTGACAGCATCACATTTTTGCAAGCCAAGCGTGAGTATTTGTATATGCCACATGGTATATTTCGCATCTTCGCAGCACATAGACGAGCCAAGATGTATCGCACGATATTTTGCGCTTATACACGTTTTGCAAAATTTGCATGAGCCATCTATAAGCAATTCTAGCTGCGATAATAAGCAACCCATTTTTGCATAAATCTACAAACAATGATTATTTTTGTCATCAATCGCTCATTCGTGCAGCCTATACTTCGCAGCAGCATATCGCCTTGCTATAATTTGCTCAGCATGCAAAAACCAAAAATGAAACACCCTCCAGCCAGCCACAACAAGCGTGCACGAAAAAGCAAAAAGTCAAAAATATCCAAACGCAAAAAATAGACAAGCTGGACAATGATCACATTTTTTATCTCGCAGCGACAGCCCATGCGTCATTTCACCATCTGCAATTTTTTGCAGTAGCACACGAAAGCAAGGCGCGTAGCTTCGCAGCTACACAATAAAAAAGTGTGTTCATTATTTATATAATACTTATGCTTACTTTGGTATATTTTGTATTACGCCTTATTGCCATAAGCGTTATTATATTGCTAAAGGTAAATGCTCGTCTGTAACGAAAATTTGTTCATTCACGCTTATGGTTATTGCATTTACCTGGCACATGAGCTCCCACGCTCTTGCTGCACATCACATAAAGCAATCGTTGATATTGACACATCGTTGTTGTGTTCACTATATCTTTCTAGCTGCCCTGCTGTTGTTTGTACATCACTATGTCTATTCCTTCATGTTGTACTGGGGTCATCGTTTTGCTCAATTGCTGTACTTCCTACGACGCTCATATTCCGAACGTTCGCTAGGCATTCTCTGTTTCGATTCTGTCTTTTTTACAATACCTTGTCTATTTTGGCATCATCCTCGTCGCAGAGAGCTGTGTTGCATTCTCCACAATAATATCTCGATCCTATCGAGCTTGACGACGAGCCTCATGTGTTGGTTATTACAACATTATTTACACCCTTTTTCTCACACGTACCCTTTAGTAAAAAACACAGCACACCCATAAGCTTGTGCTCAAAATTGGCAAAAATCGTCTCTACTCTACGTTGTTTTTATCACATCTCTAGGATGCTCCAGCCTGAGCATCACACGGCACAAAAAATACACCGCTTTTCGCGGTGTATATGTGTTATCCCTAAATTCCCTCACTTTTGCATGTAAACGCGATGAGAGCGGCTCTCACGAGCTCTCAGGGCACTATTTCTTGCGCTCGCGGTACTCTCCGCTTGCTGTATCGACAGAAATAACGTCGCCCGTCTTAATAAAGGCTGGCACCTTGACGACAAGGCCCGTCTCCAGCGTCGCATCTTTGAGTACACTGCTGGTTGTATCACCTTTTACAACATCTTCGGTATAGGTGACTTGAAGGTGGAGATTCTTGGGTAGCTCGACATTGATCACCTTGCCGTCGAAGAATTGCAAACCAAGGTTATCCCCTTCCTTCAGGTAATCCTTAGCGCTGTCGACAAGGTCTGCAGCAAGCTCAAACTGCTCAAAGCTAGTTGGATCCATAAAATAGAACGTATCACCATCATTATAGAGGTACTGCACGCTCTGTGTTGACACCTCGGCGGGCTCAATCTTGTCTTGGCCCTTAAAGGTCTTGGGCAGCACGCTCCCATCGATCAAGTTCTTCAGCCGCACATTCACAATAGAGCCACCCCGGCCCATCACCTTCTGATTATAGTCCACAACCCGATACGGCTTGCCATCGAGCTGCACAATCACACCTTTTTTGAGGTCAGTTGGTTGGTACATCACCTATCTCCTGTTTAGTAGTTGCTGCTTCGTTCGAAACATCCGCCAGCGCAGTTACAGAGGTACTGCGCTGAAAAAGTTCCTAACCTTGCGCCACAAATGGCAGCAACGCCAAGTGGCGAGCACGCTTCACCGCTACGGCGAGCTGTCGCTGTTGTTTATCCGACAACCCTGTACGACTGCGTGGCTCGATCTGCCCATAAATATTAATGAACTTTTGCAATGTTTTTGCATCTTTGTAGTCAAAATAGACCGGTGTGTCCTTGCGCATGCGCTTGGCCATTATTTGTTCTCCTTTAGTATGTTGTTAAAATGGTATTTCTGATAGGTCAATCGGCTTGTCGTCGATATCTTCGATGACAACATCCTGGCTACTACCACTGTTAGCTGATGTTGTATTTCCGTCAGCACGTCCACCACCAACGAAGGTGAAGTCCTCTACTGTTACTTCTACAACAGAGCGCTTGTTGCCATCCTTATCGTCGTAGCTGCGCTGGTCGAGGCGACCACTGACAAGCAGCGGACTGCCCTTCTTCACATATTGCGCGATGGTTTCGCCAGTCCGCCCCCAGGCTACACAGTTAATGAAGCTGGTTTGGTCTTGGTTTTGGCCATTTTGGTTGCGCCATGTGCGAGTGACCGCTAGTGTAAAATTCGCAACGTTCTGCCCACTCGCTGTGGTGCGCACCTCTATATCGCGCGTCAAATTGCCCATCAAAATAACTTTGCTAAATCCTCGAGCCATATATCCTCCTCGATTCTTTACTGTGGTTATTAGTTGTTGTGGTAATTTTTACTCTTCTGTTTGACGGCTGGCTTCGCGTGCTTTAGCCTCTGCCATCAGCTTGCGACCCTTCTCATCCACCTTGACGAGCAAATAGCGGATCACATCATCAGAAATATTCAGCGCATTGCTGATCTTTAGCGGTGCATCGGCAGGCAGCGCCACCTCAAAGTAGACATACACCGCAAAGTCTTCCTTCTTAATACTATACTGCAGCTTTTTCTTGCCCCAGTTGTCTTCGCTGGTAATAGAGCCACCAGCGCCGAGCACCAGCTCACGTACCTTAGCAAGCGGTGCCTCAAGGTTTGATTCTAGATCTGGCCGAATCAAAACCGTTAGTTCATATTGTTTCATATGTAAACCTCCTTTGGAATCCATATGGATGTTTATCCGGACGATAAACTTAGGTTAATAACGCATTATATTATACGCGAGACAGCATGCAAAGTCTAGCGAGGTACAGGGGTGTGGAGGTGTTGTACTTTTTAGTTTTTTCTATTTTTTGAATGGTCACATACTCTGTGTAATTATATGTTGTTAGTTACCTCATTCGCCGCATGATTGCGCCCCGTCTTGCAAGCACTTATCCATCTTGCCATAAGCCAAGAAGTAGCATGACGCGATCATATGTTCCATCCACATTCTACAAAAAAAGATAATTACATTATAGTGCTAAAATTCGCTTTCTTCGCCCCATCACTGTCCTTAATATATTATGCCCATGTATTATATACATAAGTATAGTAAAGCACCCTTTGGATACTATTGAATCTATAAAATATTACTTATTATGCGTCAAAATGTGAAAAAATGAACCGTCCTTATTTGTCGTGTATATATTACTTTGTCTTTCGCTCTTTTAGCTTTTTTAATGCTGCGATGTATCTGCAAAAAATATCGAGTTAGTTTTCGCTTGTGTTTATTTTGCTATCGCTTCTGTCTAAAGCGAAGTATCGTCTTGCTGTCTTCTTGCGCATTTTTGTCAGAGCCACCTAAGGCGCTCCATGGAGCCATTATGTCCATCTCATTTTGCACACTACTTATATAGAGCCAGCTGCCCCGCCTCCATACATCGCACATTTATACCAATATTTTGCTACTTATTTTCATACCATAAAGTACTATATAATGCAAAACGTGAAAATTTTGAAACCTTCATTCGTACCATCCACAATGCATCATTATTTTCTGCACAAACCATACATCGCATCCTATTAGATCGTGTATATGTAATAACCACAACCACTATACAATGCTTATGTTTATCGTATATTCACTCGTACTCAACACACAATTAGTCGCCTACGCTCAAAAATATGAAAATAGCACCATGCTAACTCACTCACTGGATCATATACATCAAGCTCCATCCATTTTTTAACTTCGCCCCATCCCATCAAGCTAGCTCTATACACCTTATGCTTTACTATATTGGTTATGTTCATATCATCCTCAACCATCCTTTGCTTGCATTATGCAACCAATCATGAAAATTTGTGGCTTTATCATGCTAGCGTTGCGCAGACGCAAATCTAGCTATCACTATTACCTCACAAAGCACCCTCTAGGCCATAAAGTTATTCGCACTTACCGCATATTTTGGCTCACCAATGCCTACTATTTCTAGCCCTCATCGCACCCATCTATTTTGTTGTGAAAATTTTGCTGACAAACCTATCGTTGAATATTCTCCTACTATTTTTCACACGCTCATTTTACTTCAACCACGTACCATCATACCTCGTGATGCAGAAAATTTTCACCACGTACTCCATCGTTGCATCACACCATGGCAAAAAATACCATTTTTGTTTACAAACCAATCAACCACCACACTACATAGTTCGCATGTCATGTGCCCCTCACCAAAATCATCACATTTTTTGGCGCGTACGAACTATCATTGCTTCTTGGCACTATATTTTTGCACCAATTTGCCGGACTGAGTTTCATCATCCTCAAATTTTTATTATGAACATATTCATATCCTGTTCATAAACTTTAGCGTGGCAACCCTTTACTTAATTTGCTTCTCATATCACATCTAAGTCTCTCGTGCTTGCACACACCACACAGATTTTAGCCAAAACAAGACAGCCATTTACTCAAGCGAACTCACTCCCTACTGCATTTCACAACCTCACATTCATTTTTGCAGATTTCCCTAATCAAAAATATGAAAATTTTGCACTGCTATAGTACGCATTTCATTTTTCATCACACATACTGTACGTCGTCTCTATCTTTCTATCTAGCTGTGCCAATTTTTGCACACTCACTCACAAATTTTCGCATAGATGTACACACTGCCATCATACTAATCTTATATTTACTACCAAACAATCCATTTTTGCATCATTCATCACTCGCATAGTAGCAAAAAATATTTCGCAGGCGCATTATATTGCAAAGCTTCGAACGTTTTTGCTGGGCATTACTAATTTTTTATTAATAACAAATAGCCCATCAGCGTTTTTTATTACAGCGTCGCAATGCGACATTATTTTTGTCACGTATATGCTGTCTACTTATCACTCCAGTTCTCAAAAAAATTATTTTTTCGCATTCGTACACTTCTATCATTTTCTGTATACAAAATTATAATTACATTTGCACCATCCGCCATTCAAAATGGGCAAAAATTAATATTTTACTGCCGGATAATTATTAATAATGCAGCGCTCACTCATATTTTTGCAAATCATTTTGCAAAAGTGTCTCAGCTACTGCAAAAACTGCTCGTCGCTCTGCATTGCACTTTGCTGTTGCCTCATTTTTTACTTTTTATATTTCAATTCATACTGCACTCGTCACTCATCTACTTCGTGCCCACTCAAATTTTCATCAATATAGCGGCAATAAATATCATGAACGAATTCTTGCATTATTCATGCTCTCTTACTGCCCCTCTCGCTTGTGTTATGTGTAGCATCATATACAAAAAAGACATATTCGATAAAGCAATCGACTCACTTTGCACACAAAATACCCATCACCGTGCCCTATATATAGTACATTAGCGCATCTATACCCGCTTAATTTACCATTTACTACTCTGAATATACTCTTGTTATATTCAGACATTCTCTTGCTCACCCTCAAGTAATTTATAATACATAAAGAAAATCCATATAGCACACAAATACCCCTATAGCATAAAAATTACATTATTTTCTTACCACAACGGGCGCATTGCACCGACCAATACACGCGACCATTAAAAATTCAATGGCATAGCACGTGCCCTTGTTTATTCTTTGCAATCACCATAGATTTTTTGCACAGAAAAACCAGTGCTCATCACACTGGTCTTCTCTCGTCTATGACTAACCTTTATGCAGCGAGTGAGAAGTCTCCTTGGACCAAACCAAGTTCATCACTATACTCAAGCCGTTGTGACTCTGTGGTCGGAACCAGCACAATACCACTTGCAGTGCTAAGCTCGCCATCAATCACATCACCTTGGTCTGTGATCATCTGCGGGCCTTCGCCTGGCTCACCCTGAATAATGCCATACACAACAGGGGCACTATCAATCACCTCTTGATCTGGGCGCTTTCCAACATAGAATCCAATCAATGAGCCGATTACCCCTTCTTCCGCTCCATCGTCCTCGCCTAAAGAAATCGCCGCTTCTTGGTGGGATAGCGACGACTCAATTGCGGAATACAGCGATGATACATCGCCTTGAGCGTCCTTGGGGCTCTTGAAGTCGCTAACGATTGGCACGACATACGGGACATCATTAATCTCAATAACATCACCAATTGCCAAGCCAAGCTCATCGCGCAGCTCGGATAATTTATTATGAATGGTATCGATGTGCTGGTCTGTCATCTCTGCCATCGACAGCGCAAACAGCGGCCCAAGCTCACGCTGCAGCCAACCTCGAACCTCTTGAACAGATGGCAGCTCGAAAGCATTCGGCTTACCATACCGATTATTAAACTCCTCGACCGTCGACACAAGTCCATCGTCTACTGTGTCGTATTTTGTCTCGCCCACTGGCGGTTTGTCGCTTTTAGTAAACGACTTTTCTCTTGTATTATTGGTATACTCACTCATAGTTTTTTATACTCCGCACTATGATTTTGGTTAACGGCATTGGCTCCTTTCTGCCGATTCCTCCCTGCTGCGTGCTTTGTGGCGCGTGGCAGCGTGGTAGTAAGTAATCGTATCATTTGCATTATAGCACAAAAGCAGCGCCTGCAAAGCTATTTTTGGCCTTATTTTCGCATTATTTTCCCCATATGTACCCCTGTCGTACCAGTGGTAGCTATTTGGACGATAATTATATATTTTTCGCAAGCATTTTAGGCATTGATTGCGCACTTCTCCGCCTTCACCAGCAAGATATCATCGCTCTGCCCATCTCTATCGCTGTATATAGGCAAGGTACAATAAACCACAAATAGATATAACTAGGCCCAGTTTTCACACAAGGGCTCGACAGCTAGTGCTGAATAAAACAGCACGCGGAGACATACAGGAGGTCTCCTGGGGTTTCAGGTATAGATTCTCCCCTACTCGCGCACCCTCTAAATACTGAGAGCTACCAAGGCCGGATGCATAATGCACCGTCATTATCCGCTCCTCCAGCCGCTCACCATACAGCAATAACAAAACCGCCCAAGGCATCTACCTAGGGCGATTTTGTATGTTGCGCTGCAGAACTTAACCGCGAGCAAAGTGGGCAAAGGCACGGTTGGCCTCGGCCATCTTGTGGGTGTCTTCCTTTTTCTTGAAGGCGACACCAGTTTGGTTGCACGCATCAACGATCTCTGTTGCTAGGCGCTTGCTGTACGGCATACCACTCTTCGATCGGGCAGCCTGCACTAGCCACATAAAGGCAAAGTGCTGCTGACGATGACCCTGAATGGGGAATGGAATCTGGTAGTTAGCACCACCAACGCGGCGGCTCTTCACCTCAAAGCTAGGACTGATGTTCTTGATGCAGGTCTCAAACACTTCTAGTGGATCCTCACTTTTAAGGCTTCGTGCGGCCTGCTCGAGCGCACTATAGACAGCCCGCTCAGCAACTTGCTTTTTGCCGTCGAGCATCGATTTGTTGATCAAGCGCTGCACCAGCACCGACTGATACTTGCGGTCTGGCTTGATGGTGCGCTGGAGTTTTTTCGTGACTTTACGAGGCATGGTTAGTTACCCTCCTTCTTGGCGCCGTACTTGCTGCGGCCCTGCTTACGCTTCGATACCCCTTGCAGGTCGAGTGCACCACGGACGATATGGTAGCGCACACCCGGGAGATCCGGCACACGGCCACCACGGACGAGCACCACAGCGTGCTCCTGTAGGTTGTGACCTTCGCCGCCAATGTATGCCCAGACTTCGTGGCCGTTGGTGAGGCGCACACGAGCCACTTTGCGCATCGCGGAGTTTGGCTTCTTAGGGGTTTTGGTTGTTACCTTGACGCAGACACCACGCTTGAGTGGCGCATTTTGGTCGTAGTAGCGCACCTTGAGTGCGTTGTGGATGCGCCCCAGCGCTGGCGACTTCGACTTCCGGGCCGCTGTCTTGCGTGGCTTGCGCACCAATTGGTTAATGGTTGGCATGCAATTCTCCTTATTGCTTATAGTTCGTAACTCTGCTGCCTGTCCCACTCACCTAATTGGTGGTGTAGCAGCATAGAATACTGGCTACTGGGCGATTACCCAGCATATTTGCGTGTACGATTGGGAGCAGCACCTCCGCCTCGTGTCTATACCTTCTCTGCCAGGCAGTGCACTCACACCAGCGCCCTACCCCGAAAAGAGGAAACTCGTGTGGTATTATAGCATGGCGTTGTGCGCAAAGGCAAATGCGCTGTGCCAAGCTAATAGTGATTGAATAATCTCTACTATTGCTACCCCATGCTATACTAATCTCATGCATATTGCCATCCAAGGTCAGGCGGGGTCGTTTCATGAGCAGGCGGCACAGCAGTGGTTTGGGCTGCAGGTCGATACCGTGCCGTGCACAACGTTTCGCGATGTTTTCCATGCGCACGTGACTGGCCAGGCCGAGGGCATCGTTGTGGCGGTGGAGAACACGCTCTACGGAACAATCAACGAGCCGTACCACTACCTCGAGGCATGCCCGCTACCCATCATTGGTGAGGTGCGCCTTACCATTGAGCAGATGCTCATTACGCTACCTGGCGCTCACCTAGCTGATATTACCGAGGTGTATTCGCATCCCGTCGCACTTGCGCAGTGCCAACGCTTTCTTGCTACCGAGCTGCCGCATGCGGTGCAGAATGAATTTTTCGATACAGCGGGAGCGGTTGCCTATATCAAAGCAGCTGGCGACCCGCACAAAGCCGCCATCGCTGGCCAGGCGGCTGCTGCCCTCCATCATCTGCCCATCCTGCGCTGTAGCATCCAAGATAGCCACGACAACATCACCCGCTTCATCGTCCTCGCACCAGGCCACGCACCAGCCCATGCCAACCGCGCCACGCTCGTCATCACGACCAATCACCAGCCTGGTGCACTACTTGAGGTATTACACGTCTTCGCCGCGGCAGGCATCAATATCAGTAGCCTACAGTCTCAACCGATCGTCGGCCAGCCCTGGCAATACAAATTCTTCCTCGTCGTCGACAGCGCTGGTGCTCCACTCAAGCACGCCCTGCGTACCATTGAGCAAAGCGACCACACTGTGCGGCTACTAGGTGAGTATTGTGCGGGGTAAGGTTATTCCCACGTCTCTCGAATCATCGAGAGGTGCTTTTCGACCATCGGTCGGTCAAGGCCTTTGGCAACAAGCTCATCAGCACTAACACTGGTCACGACTAGCTTCCGTTCGGGGATAGCACAGAGAAAGGCATAGGTTAGGTAGTGTCTTGTTAAGCCTGCATGCACACTGCCCGCTGCCTTATCCCAGCTCATCCATACTGCCGATCAGCACATCGCGCGGGCGTGAGCCGTCGGCTGGGCCAATGATGCCTTGCTCTTCCATCTCCTCCATAATGCGGGCCGCTCGGGCATAGCCCACGCGGAGCTTGCGCTGGAGGAGCGAGGTTGAGGCTTTGCGGGTCTCTACCACTACCCGCACAGCATCGCGGAACATATCGTCATTACCTTCGCCACCGCCGTCCATATCCATCACTACGCCACCTTTGCCATTGAGCTGGACAGGCTGGCTCACGATCTCGTCATTATACTGCGGTGCCGACTGCATGCGCAGGTGGTCGGTCACCTTAGCGACTTCTTCGTCCATCACCCAGGCACCTTGGATACGCTTGGGCTTGGGCATGCTAGCGGTTTTCATCAGCATGTCGCCCTGACCAAGGAGCTTCTCGGCACCAATTTGGTCGAGAATAGTGCGGCTATCTACCTGGCTCGCTACTGTAAAGGCGATGCGGGCTGGCACGTTGGCCTTAATAAGGCCAGTGATCACATCCACGCTTGGCCGCTGCGTCGCCAGCACTAGGTGAATACCAACTGCTCGAGCCTTCTGAGCCAAGCGGACGATGAGCGCCTCCACATCGCGCGCTGCCACCATCATCAGGTCGGCTAGCTCATCTACCACAATAACGACATACGGCATGCGGCCTTCGTCTACCTTTTGCATGTGGCCTTGCTCATCAGCCACGGCGATCTGCTTACCGCGGGTTTTGATCTTTTCGTTATACGTCTTGATGTCACGCACCTTCTCCTCAGCCAGCAGACTGTAGCGCCGCTCCATTTCATTAACCGCCCACTTGAGGGCACTAATAGTTTTCTCTGGCTCAACAATAACAGGGGTAAGGAGGTGTGGAATATCGGCATACGGTGCCATCTCCACCTGCTTGGGATCGACGAGGATGAGCTTCATTTCGCTGGGACTGTTGCGGTAGAGCAAGCTAGTGAGGAGTGTGTTGATCATCACTGACTTACCCGAGCCCGTCTGCCCCGCCACCAAGAGGTGCGGCATTTTATTGAGCTCACCGACGAAGGGCCGGCCCGAGATATCCTTACCAATAGCAAACGCCAGCGGCTCCTTGGCGTGTTGCCACTCGGGACTATCTAACACCCCACGCAGGCGCACATCGGCTGCCTTGCGGTTTGGCACCTCGATACCCACGGCCTTCTTACCTGGGATGGGTGCCTCAATGCGAAGGCTCGACGCCGCGAGGTTGAGCGCGATATTCGTCTCCAGTGCAGTGATGCGGTTGAGCTTAACGCCAACAGGCGGCTTGAGCGTGTATTGCGTCACCTTCGGGCCAATGTTTGCCCCCTCCATTTCGACATTAATGTTAAATTCGTGTAGCGTATCTTGAATGATATGGGCATTTTGCTCAATATCGCCGGCATCAGCCGGGCTCTGACGCTTCTCCAGCAGCTCCAGGCTGGGCGGCTGCCAGTTGGGATCATTAACAGCAAGCATAGCAGACCGATCTTCGGCTGCTTTATCTACAGAGGTAGACGGTGTGCTGTCGCGCAAGGTCGCCCGTGGCTTTTTGTCTGGTTTTGGCTCAGCCGGGCCATCGCCTGAGAGGGTTGGGACGCCCGCGTTGAGCTTGAAGTCACTCATAGCAGCAGGCTTATCTTGGGCCTTCTCGTCCTTACTGCGCTTGGCCTTTTTGCTGGTGTCTGGTGTTTGGCTATCAGCGGCGCGGCGGGCCACTGCCACATTGGCGGCATCGTCTGCCTCAGCCTCACTGCGCACCATGTTTTGCAGGCCACGCCACAGCGCCATGGGCGAGACACGCAAGACGAAGAGTAGCGTCAAGCCAATCAACAATACATACACAAAAACCCCTACTGGCCGGTCGACCAGTGCCAGCATAGCACGATTGAGTAAGTCACCCATCACACCGCCTGTCGCAGCTGAACCTCGCCGCAGTAGGCCAAATAGCCCCGCAAACCATAACACCATCAGCACTGCTGCAAGCTTTAGCGCTACTGGCAAGCGGTTATCCTCCGCCCGAAAGATCGCCACCGCCACATACACCGCCACTACTGGGACGACATACACCGCATAGCCAATAATATGCAGCATCGTCGCATCAAGCCACTTGAGAATTGGCCCACCCGAGCCAAACCACGACACCACCAGTAGCACCGAAAACGCCAGCAACAGCACCGCCGACACCTGCGCCCAAAACCCCGCTGGCAACGTATGCTGCGGCGCGGCCTGCTTGGCTTTGCCCTTGCTCGGGCTGCGCCGACGAGCAGCGCTTGAGCGAGTAGACGAACGAGTGCGAGTGGTTTTTCTTTTTGTAGCCATATCCTTTTTATTGTACTCTGTTTATGCTTGGTTTGATAGCGTATATTGTAGCATAATTTACTACATTAGGCAATCGGTATAGGATTGTGGGCACTGTCTTTGTTTTCTCAGCGTTAGCTTCATCGTCTCATCGCCTTCTCAGATAGAGCATGAGGGCAGATTGTCATAATCTTTGCGTCCAACATCAAGCGGTCAACATTTAGGAAGTAGAGACTCTTACAGTGTTCCTGAGGAGGGATGAGCAAGAGGACAAAGCGTGAAACTCAAAAATAGCCATTTTGTCCATTCTATGTCACAATAGAAGCAAGGAGGTTCGTATGCAGCAGATGATATGGAATATAGTAACAATGATTGCACCCTTTGCGGTGATTGCCTTTGTGCTGGTAGTGCTCGCCGAATATTTGCGCGCGCAGCAGCGTATCAAACGCCTGGAGGAGATGGTGCACGAGCTGCAGCAGCGAATTAAGTCGGACACGTAACCACAGTTTGCAAGCAAAAAAGCCAGCTGTATAGCGCTGGCTTTTTTGCTTTTGTGACGCTAAGTCATTGCCTAGTAGCTTCGGCGCTCCGAGCGGTCCTTTGGTACAGCTACCTCAGTGTCGGGCTCTTGCCGCGGCGGGAACTTTTTGCGTGGCAGGCCAGCGAAGGCGTCATTGCTCAGCTGCTTGCTACGTGCGGTCGTGCGATTATTGGCCGAGCGGCGCTTGCGCGTACCAGCTGGGCGAGTTGGTGCTTTCTCTTCTGTTGTCGCGGGCAATACACCAGCAGTTTTGCGTGCGGCAATGGCAGCCGCTTTGGCAGCGGCACCACCCTTAGCAATGCGCGGTGGCGTGTGTGGCTGAGCTGGCGCAGCGAGGCTCTGACGTGAGCGCCCAGCTGGGACTTCACGGCCCACACGGGCAGTGCGGCTCGACGCCTTTTGTGGTGCACCCACTTCGTTGATGACTGGGATAATGATGGGCATGCGGCGTGTTTGGTCGTACAAGACGCGAGCAATGTCGTCTTTGATTTCCTTCTTCACGACATCAAGGTCATACGAGCCCACCATACTGCGCGCTGCTTTTTGCTTGAGGTAGGCGCGGATCATCCCCATCAGCTCTTCATTATCGCGCAGATAGATGAAGCCCCGGCTGATGATATCTGGACTGGTGAGAAGGCGACCCGTCCCGCGCTGCACGGTAAGCACCACAACGAACATCCCCTCCAGACTCATGTGGATGCGATCCTTCAGCACGACATCGCTCACCACTGCACCAGCGTCGTCATACATTGTGCCGCCCGAGTGCGGAATGCGCCCGATCTTGTGCGCACCATCGGTCGTAAACTCCACAATATCCCCCGGATCGCAGACAAAGATATGGCTGCGTGGGATACCACACTCCTTCTCGGCCAGGCGAGCATTATGCACTAACATGTGGAATTCACCGTGGTTGGGTAAGTAGTATGCGGGCTTGACGGCACTAATAAGCCGCACATGGTCATCATAATACCCATGGCCAGATAGGTGGAGTGGCCCCACCCCGGTCAGGTGTGTCTTGCCATTTTGCACAACGTCGCCACCTTCGCGCATCAAGCCATCGACGGTGCGTACGACGTACTTCTCGTTACCTGGGATAGGGTTAGAGCTAAAGACCACCACATCGCTCCCCTTGATCTTGACGAACTTATGTGCCCCCGTTGCCATACGGTTAAGCACTGCACTAAATTCTCCCTGGCTACCCGTACAGACGATGGTGATCTTGTGGTCGGGCAGCTTCACGAGGTCTTCCATCTTGACCACCGTATCTTTGGGGATCTTGATAGCGCCAGTGCGCAGCGCCACCTCCAGGTTCTGGATCATACTAAACCCAGCAAAGGCCACCTTGCGCCCATGCTTCTCTGCTTCCTCGAGGATGAGCTGAATTCGGTGCAGCTGGCTAGAGAAACTACTGATGATGATGCGGCTCTTGGCCCACTTGTCCATCACTTCGCCCATGCTATGCTGGATATCGTGCTCACCGTGGGTGTGAGTGCCAGCGCTCTCGCAGTTGGTCGATTCGTTCATCATGAGGAGGAAGCCCTCGGTGTGCGCAATATCTTGCAAGCGCTCGAAGTCGAACTTGCGGCCATCCACCGGGTTTTCCTCAATACGCCAGTCACCACTACTGAGGATGTTCCCTACTGGCGTACGCACCACTACTGCGGCCGAATCAGGAATGGAATGGTTCACCCGCACTAGCTCTACACTAAAGGAGTCGCACAGCTGGACAATCTCATGCTCCTCAGGTTTGAGCTCATGATACTCCGGCTCGTAGCTACCATCGGTCTCGGCCATAGTGCGCTGCAGCATACCCAATGTAAAGGCCGTGCCATAGACTGGTGCAGGCAGCTTGGGGATAATGTGCCGAAAGGCACCGATATGGTCGAGGTGCCCATGGGTAAAGATATGCGCCCGAATCTTGTGCTTGTTCTCCTCCAACCACTGCGTATCGGGGATGATGTAGTTGATGCCAGGATAGTCACTGCCTGGGAAGAGGAAGCCCATGTCGATAATGATGATATCGTTGTCGTACTCGATGGCCGTCATGTTCTTGCCAATGCCCATCTCGCCCACCCCGCCAATCGGGATAACCTTGAGCGTTGGGCGCGGAGCACGGGGACGCTTGGGCTGCATATTGAGAGTAAACTGCTTGCCGCCATAGCCATTGTAGACCGACTTATTGACCGGCACGTTAATAACATGCTGCGAGGCCTGGGCATTGACCCCCTCGCTGGTGCGGCGCTGCGCCCGAAAGACCTCGCCTTTGCGCGTGGTGGTGGCACTGAGCACTGTGTTGGTTGTCGCTGGTTGTTTGCTTGCGTGTGGACGCTTCTTGGCGTCATCTGCCTGGGGTGTGGCCACTCGTCGTTGACCCATTGTATCTCACTCCTTCTAATACATTATTCTGGTTCTACTAATAAGAGACAGGCTAAGAGCCTCAATAAGTGGTTGTATTATAGCAGATGATGGTAAGGTGTGTCAAAGCCACCTCGCGAGAGGTGGCTTTTGCTTCGTATCACTACGAGTTGATGGTATATGCTATACGCACCAAGCCTGCAGTATATCTTTCAAATTTTCGCCTGTTCCCGCTTGGGAGGCTGACTGCCATGATGCGCTATCACTTGGAATATCATCAGGGTTTTCTGTGCTAGCCGGCGCTTCTTCGATGGCAAACGTTGGTGCGCCATTCTCGTCAGTGGTTCGCGTCATCCGTATGTAGTACAGCTTCTCATTTGGGTCAGTATTGGCACTTGGACGGAAGCTACTTGCCGCTGCGACCTCCGTGGCAGGGTTGCCTGTGATCTGCAGCAGCTCTGTCGTCGTCAGCTCGCCAACTGGCTGGGCAGCCCCTGGCTCTCGTGGCGTCTCCAGCGTCACCTCCTCTCGGGTGGTTGTCTTGCCAGTGGTTGTGTCTTTTTGTTTGTGTGCCACCGTCGTTACAACGACATTTTGCCCATCATGGCTGACGGTAGCTCGCTTCGCTGTAATAATCTCCTTAATAGCCCTACTCTTATCAGTCCGGTACACTGCAAGGGAGTCACCCATATAACGATCTGTCTTCGTCTTGCCCTGCAGTTTGGTATAGCGCGTCGTAATGCCGTGCAAAACTTCTCTGTCGACCTTCTTCACATCAATCTCACCATCAGAAGTTGTAAATTCTACATCACGACCCGATTGCCCAAATGGTTCAGCCGTTGCGGTTGTCTCGCTCGATACGGGCGCTTCTGCTGTATTATGACAATACGCGAAACCATTCATACCAGCAAGCAATACTGCCAGAGCAGCAAACTTTTGCTTCAGCGAGAACCGTAGCGCACCTATCTTGTCTGTATCATCGGCAGCACTCTCATTACTTAACGTAATGCGCGAGTTTGTCTCGCTCAAAATCGGTTTTCGTGCAAAGCTCCCTTCCATACTGCTTGTCTTCTGCCAAGGTTTCTTCATTATCATCGACTCCTGCTTTATTTACTACTATCCATTTACCGCTATAGTACTTTGTATTTGCTATATCTGTCAAATGTGTTCTATTCGAATCTACAAAGCTAGCGGGCAAAAAGCCGGCTACCCCACCATAGCCGGCTCTGTGCTATGCCTCGCAGTACATTAATTTTAATCTCCATCCACCGTCGTGTGAGCAAACTGCCGCGTGCCACGCCAGGCCAAGAAGCCGATGAGGAGCGCGTTTGCCACGAGCGCAAAGCCAGCCAAGATGAGCATGTGCTGTGTATAGAGCGCGCTATCTACCCCACCCGAGATCGCATGACGATAGGCAATGATGGAGTGCGTCATAGGCAGCCAGGGGTTGATGGCTTGGAAGAAACCAGAGGCTGTTTGGATGGGGAATATCCCTTCGCTGGCGGCTAGTTGGAGCACCATAATGATCATTACCACCAGCCGACCAGGGTTATCAAGCACCATTACCAGCAGCGTAATAAACGACATAAAGGTAAGCGAAGCAAGGTAGCTTGTGGCAACAAACAGCCACGGATGGTCGGGCTGCAGACCCACCACATAGACTAGCACTAGCATCATAATCGTTGCTTGCACCAGTGCAGCCAGCCCCAAGACCGACATCTTAGCCAGCCACCAGCGCCAGGCATTTTCTTGGCGCGAGAAGGTCTTGCGCACTGGGTACATCGTCGTCAGAGCCAGCCCACCAACGAAGAGCGCCAGCGAGAGCATATATGGTGCCATAGCATAGCCGTAATTTGGCACACTGCCAGTACTATGTTCGCTGCTCGCCACAGGTGCGGCCATCTGCTGCTGAGCCGCTGGGCTGGTTGGCAAGAGCTTTACCTGAGCAGCACCAGTCTGCAGTTTGTGCGCCAGTGTGCTCGAGCCATCCACCAGCTGGTTACTTGCCTGCACCAGCGTACTAGAGTGCTGCTGCAAGGTGGCTGCGCCTTGGGCTAGTTGCCCACTACCCTGCTGAGCTGTTGCGAGATTACCCGCCACCTGTGCTGCGCCAGCCTGGAGCCGCTCGCCACCAGCCCGTACCGTGTTGTAACCCGCAAAGGCAGTGGTGGCTTGTGGGGCAAATTGCTCCACGCCAGTATTGAGTGCCGCCACACCATTCTTGAGTGTTTGCTGCTGAGTAGCAAGCGTTTTGGTGAGAGTATCGAGGTTAGCCAGCAAGCTCTGCGTTTGCTCGGCAATAGCTTTAGTCTGCTGCAGAGCGCTCGCTAAGGTCTGCAGCTCGGGTAGTGTGATGGTCGCGCTACCGCCAGATGCAGCCGCCTGCGCACTAGTCTTTTGGATGATCGCCCCAGCCGACACGGCTGGTGCTTGCATCGCCTGGAGCGCACCCACTACTCGCTGCGCATCTTGGGCTACGGCCGCCTGTTGAGCCGCCACCGCTGGTGATGGCTGAGCCACTTGGGTGTTGAGTGTATTCATCCCCTGTTTGATCTGCTGCATACCAGCCGTTAGCTGAGCCACTTGGGCTGCCGTTGGCAGTTGGCCAGTTAGCTGTGCTGTGCCCTGCTGGACCTGTGTTGCACCAGCCTGTAGCCGCCCTAGACTAGCCGTCAGCGTCTGCTGCTTGCTCGCTAGTTGGCTAACGCCATTGGTATAGTGAGTAAGACCCGCTTGGAGCCGTGCCGACCCCTGGTGTAAGCGCCCAGCACCATCACCAGCCTGCGCCATGCCATTACCCACTGCACCAATGCCCGCTGCCACCTCCTTGAGGTAGGTTTGGGTCACTTGCTCGGCTACTGTTTCCTTCACTTTTTGCGCGGCTTGGCGGCTAATGACTGCACCAATGTAGTTTTTGGCTGGCGTCAGCTGATACGACACCACTGCTTGCTGCGGCTTGTCCTGCCGAAGTGACGCCGCACGCTGCGAGAAGTCCTCCGGCACCGTCACCACTGCATAGTAGTAGCCACGGCGTACGCCATCATCGGCTTGTTGCTTGGAGACGAATTCCCACTTAAGCGCCTTGCTCTTATGTAGAGACTCGGTCATTGTCCGGCCGATCTGCAGCTCCTTGCCATTGATCTGCGCCCCCTTGTCCTCATTCACAAAGGCAATTGGCAGTCGGTCGGTATGCCCATACGGATCCCACACCGAGCTCAGAAAAAACGCCGCATATATTACCGGCACAAAGGCTAGCGCTATCACTGCCACCAGTAGTGTTTTGCTCTGCAGCAAGTGCTGCCATTCAGCCTGGACCATCACACTGCGGCGACGCCGGATGGCTTGTTTTATTTTCTCACCCATTGTTCATTAACTCCTGAATAATATCTTGCAATGTCACACTCTGCAGCGTCTCAGCCCAGCGTGCCTGAGCCCGATCGAAGGCACCAAGGATGCTCACCTCACCGCGTTTGATCTTGCTATTATCCGCCTGGCGGGCAAACATCCGCTCGGCTACTCCTTGGTACTGGACGAAGCTCTCCGTCCCCTCGACTGCCGCCACGATATCCCACAGCGTCAGCTCTGTACTAGCCCGCGCCAGGCGAAAGCCACCACCCGCACCCCTCGCCGAGGTAATCAGCTGGGCTGTTACGAGCTTGCGCGTTACTTTAGTAATATACGTTGGCGACACCCCCATCTGCTTTGCCAAGCTCTGGTTCGTCACTGGTGATCGCAGGTCTGGATGCGCCAGCAAAATCACAATGCAACAGGCCTGCTCGACTGCTCCTGATAATCTCATGGTTTTATATGCGAGGTGCTATGCAGCCCACCCTGCGCAGCAGCTCACTCCTCCTTTCTTTGATTGTTGATAATGGATATCTAGTATCTAGATTAGCATAGGCTATTCCCTCTTGCAAGCGTGTTGTCTGCGAATACCCTAATGGCTATATACAAAAGTCTATCAACTAACTGGCAGAACCATCCAAAATAATTGTTATGCAATAAAGCAAACTATGTGGTATAATAACGACACATAAGTTAACCATAAGGAGTAAGCAGCTATGGAAAAACTCATTCGAACAGAAAATGACGCCTGGGAGGCCTTTGCAAAAGCCTATGGCTCATCAAATCATAGAGCTCACGACCTATTCAAAATTGAGCGTCAGACGGGCTGCTGGGTGTTCCGCTGGGCAGACCGCGCCAATATGCCTATGGGGATGGCACCCTGGGTTGTGACTGATGATGGCAAGGCAATGAGGGTCGGCATACCTCTTTCGCTCAAGACAGTGCTGGCAGAGATCGCAGAAAATACAGAAAATAGCGAAGCAACGGCGAAATAACGCTGACCTTTGCTAACCCCCCGAGAGCTAGGTCTCATCTGTGGTCTTGAACATGTATTTTGCTGGACTGATGAATAACAGCCCAGCATTTTCTTTTTGTGCTACTTTGCGCGGTGGGCAAGCGGCTTTGTGCCTTTGTAGAGCAAGTAGCGGAATAGCCCCACTTCATACAGCGTGCTATAGCCATGCGATGCCATCACGGCATTAACGAAGAATGGCGCAAGCTTCGCATCTGGCTGGATCCAGGCAAATGGCCGGGCGAGCGACCGCAAGCGATGGTATGTTGGCATAACGGCTTCTGTCCAATCGGTCTCGCTTATATACGCAAAGCCAGCCTGCTGCAGTGCCTGCGATATCTCACCAGGGTTCTGCTGCCGCACACCAAAGCCACCAGCATGCTGCTCCAAAAAATCCATCATGCGCTGCTGGCGAGCCGACATATGGCGAGCATCGACCTCATAATCGGCAAACACTACACGCCCACCAGGCTTAAGGATGCGATAAAATTCCTGCATCGTGGCCCGCATATCCTTTGCGTGCGATAGTGTCTCATTCACATACACCACATCGAAATACTCGTCTGGGAAGTCGGTGTGCGAGTAATCGCCGAGCACAAAGCGCGGCGCAGGATTCATATGCCGCGACAGCTTCTCAGACATCTTGACCTCTCGTGGTGTGATGGTAATGCCCATTACCTCACCCCCCATTGGCCCGAACGAGGTGTCGCGCCATCACGCCCTGGCCCGAGCCCGCATCGAGCACACGGTCGGTCGGCTTAAGTTGCAGCTCCTTGGCAAACATCCGCAAGAAGTTCGCCTGAGCTTGCCGCTCATTCTTCGTCTCGCTCGTCCAATAGCCAGCGTGTTGCGATCGGCCCAGCACCATGTTGTAGCCAGCCCACGAGCCAAACCGCGAATAGTATGCTGCCACACCGTTTGTTGTTTTGTCCATCATATTCTCCTTGTTACTGTACTTATCTTATAGTATAGCGTAGAACCGATGGATATAGCGGATTTGTGGGCCTTTCCCTGGTATGCCCTCGCTCTAGCTCCCTCCTCCTCTTTGTTGCCTTTCAAATTCTCTCCACTCACTCTATTTTTCCTACCTCAGATGAGCCTATTTCATCAAAGCATGAGCGATATCACAATTATGACAATGGGGCGATTTGTAGTATCATATATAAGTATAAGTGTTATACCAATGAGGTGAGGAGGAAACACAATGCCAAAACCAGAAGCAGCTGGCCTGCCATGGCCAACCCAAGCAGCCCGTAGACAAGCCACACGCCAGTCTGACCCTGCCATCCGCGATAGCAGCGCCTACCGGCAAAAGCCTGCCGACGACACTGAACGCACCACATCAGCAACCGCGCAGAGTGAGCTTGATACAACCAAGAGCAAGCTTGCCACCCTGCAAAAGGCGCTGCAGCACGTGACCGCCGTCGAGATTGGTGAGGCACAGCTAGGCACCAGTGCACGCGATTACATCAGCCACGCGCTCGAGGTATCGCGTGTTTTTTCTGAGCTAGAGCATCGCCGCATGCCTGTCAATGGCTCGTATAATGGCCAGCCTTTCCAGGTATTACCCAGCTCCAGCCTCGAGTTGATCGAGCGCGACCTCAGCCGTGCGAGTTTTGGCCCTTATGGCCCAGCTGGCTTAACCCGCGTTGGTCCTCAACCCAAAGAAGAGCTTACACTCGATGACTACGTCGCCGATGCCACTGCTCAAGCCACGGCCGACTACAACACCAAGAAAAAGCAAGCCGACGAGCAAGCCAAGATCGCCACCGAGCTCCAAACCGCTCAAGAGCTCCTCGAGCGCAAAGGCTACGGCGTGACCGCACCAGAGGCCGGCAAGACGAAGGCCGCCTAACTAGCTCTTGCAAATACGCATACCAAGGTAAGTATTGCGACAATGCTTACCTTTTTTCGTTTGCACAGTAAAGCTCTTGCCGCATCTCTTACCCCTTCCTCTACCACTGACTATGAGGCACTATGCATCTGAATATATCTCTAGAGTATTCATTATTTGTTCTGCGTCGTCTGCTGCACATACGCCACCGCCCGGACGAAGTCGTCGATGAGCGTCTGGCGCATGGCACCGTTGTATAGCGCAGCAGCTGGGTGGTAAAGTGGAATGACGACAAACTCTCGCTCGTGCAAACGCACTTTGCGCGGCTGACCATGGTCGCGGCTGATACGTAGATCGGGGATGAATCCACCACCACTGTGCCGGCCAAGAGTAAGCACCGCCTTTGGCTGGATAATATCGAGCTGCTGCATGAGATACGGCCAAAAGGCGCGCTTCTCCTCCGGCAGTGGGTCGCGATTATTGGGCGGACGGTATTTGACGATATTAGTAATGTATACATCACTGCGCACGAGGCCAGCCGTGGCCAGCATTTCGTCCAGGAACTTCCCCGCCGCCCCCACAAAGGGCTTGCCCTGTAGGTCTTCGTTCTTACCGGGCGCTTCCCCCACAAAGACGATGTCGGCATTGGGGTTGCCATCACCCAGCACTAGCTGCGTGGCCTGGGCGGCCAGCTCGGGGCAGAGCTTGGCGGCGATAATCTCCTCAGCGAGGTGCGCTAGCTGAGCGGCTTGGGTTTGGTCTGGCGTGGATGGGTCAAGTGGATGGGTCATACATCCAGTATAACAATCGATGAGCGGGTGAGGCAAAAATCAGCTGCAATTGATCACTCTAGTTTTGGCACTGGAGTCTACTGCCTAGCTCTTTGCAATATTGGGGGGTGTGATAATTGCTGAGATTTTGCGATGCTGGTTGATCGTAAACAAACGCAATCGAGATATAAAAACAAAAAAGCAATCCTGCATTGCTTCTATCCATTAAGGGTAGTCCGCTCCCCGCGGAGGTAGAGCATCCGGATGGACGCGTCGATACCTCCGCCGGGAGCGGGTGATGGTGAGGTTACCAGCCGACTATCAAGCCACCACCAAGGCGCTCGATCCTTGGGCTATAGCCCAAGAACACTAGACGATCTATGATGTCTTCCTGGATGGAGTTTGGCTCATCGCCCACGTCCAGGCGATCAAATGCCCTGCCTTTGTAGGCAAGGTTCCACTCACCTTGCTGAGCTACTACCTGGGCCATAGCGGTAATAGCTTGAACTGTCTCTTCTGCATTCGGGCTGGGAGTTCCTGACGTATGAAATGCGACAGAAATTTCCCGCATTGCACTAGCTGGCAGAGTCATGACCGGCTCCTTCCTGCATCCATTTGGATGCGATAGTGAGCTCAACCCTGTGTCGAGCTCTCTCCATTGCTGTGCACGCTCTAGAGTAGCATCATCAGAAGACTGGGCACTCTATAGCGCTCGGCAGTTCCTCTGGCAGCAGCAAGTCGAGAGAGTTCGACTCCTCACCACAAAAAGTTGCTATCCACCTCTGATAAGGAGAGGATATGCTATTATACATTTGTCAATAGCATGGGATAATTTTCTATTTTTGTAGCAAAAACACCCCCACAAAAGGAGGTGTTTTGCTGTGCAAGGAAGCGACGCACTGAGCGTGCTACTCCCTACTCTGTCTGGTTTGCCTCTGGGTCGGTGAGCTTGCGCACCATAGGTAGCACCAGGTAGATGCCAATGATGGCAGCGACGAGCCCTCCACCAACGATGCCGAAGTACAGCGGCGAGAGCGTTGGCTTAAGCGATGCAGAGAAGGTCGTGATGAAGACGGTACCAACCCACACCCCAATGGCGCACGAGAGGAGCGAGACGCTCAACAGCGGTACTAGCGACTCCGTCATGATGAGACGCTTGAGCTGGCCCAGGCGCATGCCACCGAGGCGCAGCGTGTAGAGTGAGCGCCGCCGCTCAAACAATCCACCAATCGTCGAGACGATCAAGCTTGCCACCGCGACGAAGAGCGTCACGCCCATGCCAGCGTAGGCCATCTCGGCGAAGTTTTTGATAACGGGGTTGATTTGCGGGTGCTTCTCGAAGTCCCCACTGCGGATGTAGAGAAAATCGTGCGGGGTCTGGTGAGCATATGTGAGAGCACGCACCTTCTCCACGTCATCATTATGGGCAACGGTGAGGAGATAATCCTTAGGGCCATTGGTGTTGACTGGCTGCTCGGCGAGCGAGACGGTCTTGACGACGGGGCCATTGAAATCGAGCAAAGCATAGTGATCACCCTGTGCACCGCTGGGGCAGCTGTGCTCGGTGTAGATAGCCAGGTCTCTACAACGGATAGCACGGGCTTGGATGCGGCCATTGTCACCAGCAATAGGATACATTGGCGCGACATTGGTGATGTATGGCTGCTCGCTCAGGATTTTTTGAGTATCGGGCTGCAAGGTATGATCTTGCGAAGTGATCGCTACAGCGTTGCTGCGCAGCTGCGAGTAACCGTTGCTCGCCACCGATGAAGCGTTGAGGGCATCAATACCACTCACCGCCGAGAGGTAGAAGCTCCCCGCAAAGAGGGCCAGCACTACCCCACTCACACTGCGGAAGACGGTCTGTGAATGGACGGCAATTCGCTTACCCGCGATCAATGCCGAGCCACTGCGTGCATAGCGTGCCACGATGCGAGCGATCTTATTCGTCAGCCAACCACCAGCCAGTACCAAGCCAAACATCACGCTGAGGAAGGCTGCGAAGAGAATGAGGGTCGGTATAGAGCTCTCACTTGCTTGCTCAGCCATCCAGTCGTGCCCAGGCTTCGATGCCATCCAGCCAAAGATACTAAGGCCAAATGCCAGGGGTATGACGCGCCACACCCGGAGCTTCTTTGCCTTTTCGGCTGAGCGCGAGACGCCCAGTGGCGAGAGCTGTGCCTTGCGCATCCGACGCCAATTGACATACGTCGTTAGGCCAAGGGTCACACCAACGATGATAATATATTGATACCACTGCAGCGCAAGATCAGCTGGCCAGAAACGCATGTCGCCATAGAAGAAGCCATGAAGCGAGCTCTGCGTGAGTGTAAAGATAACGAGACCCAGCACCACACCAGCCAGCGAGGCCAGCAGCGACTCGAGTAGCAGCACACGGGCCACTTGTCCCTTGGTCGCACCCACAAGGCGCAGGGCGGCGTAGCGCTTCTCGCGCTGTGCCCCACCCAGCTGCGTAGCGACAGCAACAAAGGTGACGATTGGGAAGAGTAAGATCGATCCGCCCACGACCAACATCATCAGCGAGAATGGGTCGAAGGCAACACTCTGCGCCGCGCCATTGACATCGGTAATGTAGACGTCGGCGTAGGAGTTGGGCTGCCCATTTTTCTTAGCATATTGGTTGCTCTTCTCAACCTCCTCCGCACTCACACCCTTGACTAAGTACAGGTCATCAGGGCTCGCAGAGTACTCGTCTGGCAGCGTGCCAAGGTTGGTGGTGAGGTTGCCAAAACGCTCGAGAATCTTATCCTCCGGGTGCTGGGCGATCGCCGCTGCTAGACCTTTGGAAAGGTAGTATTCACCGGCCTTTGGTGTGTCTATCTTGGCAAATTTGGCGGACTTCTCAGTGCCCTGCAGCGAGATGACGCTAATCGTCTTGCCTCGCCACTCGTCTTTGTTGCCCCGCTCGATGCCACCAGCTTTAAGTGGCGCTTGGCCAGTTGCTTGTGGCTTTTGGGGTGTACGCTGAGCCTGTGTAATGGTATTCGAGATAATCGTTCGGTTTTGGCGGCCCACCAAGCCATTGAGCCCAGCGGCCATGTAGCACAGCATGACGATTCCAAGCGAGATAGCTGCTGCTGTGAGGCCCAGGCGCATCATCGATTGCCGGCCCGATTTTTTTAGTAATAACCAACTAACGCTCATGCTACATCCCTCCCGAGATTTGCCCATCGCGCACGATGATCTCACGGTCGGCATAGGCAGCAATGGTTGGCTCGTGGGTCACCATAATCACGGTAGTACCATATTGCTTGGCAGTGGCGATAAATAGTTCCATCACACGCTGCGAGTTGAGGCTGTCGAGCGAGCCGGTTGGCTCATCGGCAAACAGCACCTTCGGTTTGATGACCATCGCTCGGGCAATCGCTACCCGCTGCATCTGCCCGCCAGAGAGCTCACCCAGCATGTTGCCTGCCTTATTGCCCAGCTCTACATTGTTTAGCCAGCGCTGGGCCGCTTCGTACGCTACGGCACGTTTCTCGCCATTGAGCAGTAGCGGCAGCGCGACATTATCCAGCGCCGTGAGTTCTGGCACAAGCTGCCCAAACTGGAAGACAAAGCCAAAGGCTGTGCGCCTGAGGACGCTCCGCTGATCGTCATTGAGCTGGTCGATCCGCTTACCTGCGCAGTGGATCTCGCCACTGTCGACAGGGGTAATCGCCGCTAAGCTATGGAGCAATGTACTCTTACCCGAGCCACTCGGCCCCATAATGGCCAGCACTTCGCCCGGCATTACATCGAGCGACACGCCGCGCAATGCTTCCGTCTGGCCGAAGGATTTCTTCAGGTTGCGGGCGCTAATGATTGGTTGATTGGTTGGTCTCATTGATCAGTTCCTCCTTAAGTTTGGTTAAGCGCGACGTCGTTAGCTCAATCCAGCGCAGGTCTGCCTCCAGATGGTACAGTGCATGGTCGATGAGCAACGTATCGGCTAGGTTGCTTTCGCGGCGGCGGCTTGTGAGGTCGCGCATCCGCTGAATATGGGCTTGCCGCTGGTTGTCTAGGTAGGGCGCGGCATCACCTTCGCGCAGGATTGCCAGCACAGTCTTGACGTACATATTGGCCTGCGACTGATGCGATGGCAGCTCGGGCGCTTCCAGCCAGGCCTGCAGGTCTTGCTTGCCCTGCTCGGTAATAGCGTAGCGCACCCGGTCTGGCCCACCAGACTCACTAGTGTCGGCAACCTCCTCCACTTTGTTGTCGCGTTTTAAGCGCCCCAATGTCGAGTAGACTTGCCCTGGCAAAATTGGCTTATCTTTGCCAAAGAAGCCATCGTACTGCTTCTTCAGCTCGTAGCCATAGTTTGGCGCATTCGCCAACAATCCGAGTAATGTATATTGAACGTTCATATCTCCACTATACACCGAGTGACTAGCGAGTGCAAGCCTTATTATACACCTAGTGTATAGTTTGGGTCGGAGGAGTATATTGTAAGAGAGTCTACCTCTGTTGTAGCCTCAACCTTATCCTATCATTATCACATTCTCAAGCGTTCATGAAGCGCACAAAAGCTCAATACATCGCAAATAAACAAACAAAAAGAGTGCCACAAATTTCTCACCACATGAGAACAACAGCAAGTGTATTTGCTATGTGTCTCGCATTTCTCGCATCATAAAAACACCTGAGCACAACCCAGGTGTTTTTTGTTTTTATACGATAGAGTACCTAGTCGTCACTCAGACTGCTGCCGCTTGCTTTCGCGCGCAAGACTTGGCGCAACTCCCGTTTAGCATCACTAATCGATGCCCCAGCGTCACTTATCTTACTATTAATATCCTTGCCAAGATAGCCTCCCTTTGACCGTGGTACCTTTGGCATACTACCCTCTCGACTCTTCAGGTAGTTCACAGCAGATACATAATAGGCTCGCAACTCCTTCAAATATTGTGATTGGCTTTCGGCATATTTGCGAATACTCTCGTATTGCGATTGTTTGAGCTTATCGAGTGTTTTGATACAAGTGCCTTGTTGCTCATCAAATTTTTTGCCTGCTTCATCACCAGACCCTACACTACTCATTGAGATATATGTAGTAGACCTACTGTTGCAGTTTTTGTTATATTCCTTCTTAGCAACTGTTGTCGCAGCATATTCGCGCAAGAGTGGCTTGCGCTCTTCATATTCCTTTTTGAGGCTGTCGTATGCTTTTTTCACATCGCTGTCGTGCATGGCACGCATTTTGCCAAGCTCATCAAGATGCTTGTCAACCTTTGTAATCAACTCGTTTGTAGCCTCCTCACTATCGTCTGAGTTAGCTGTCATCTCTCGAATAGTACGAGCATCAAAGCTAGCAACTTTATTATACGCCTTTGCATAATCATCTCGGCTTGGCGGCCCAAAGAAGACAAAGAACACCACTACGCCAATAATCAATAATACCAAAGCAACACCACCGCCAATCAAGCCCCAGAGCAATCCTTTGCTCATACCCTGCTTGGGATATTGTGGTGGCATGCCAGCGACGCCAGGTTGCATGGGTTGCGGCTGCCCTGCTGTTGGCTGGGCTGCGGGTTGTGGTTGCGCAGCAGCCTGAGTCTGTGTAGCTGGCGCCGGCTCAGCGGCAGCACGCTTGCTGGCCAGAGCGGCCTTCTCTTCCTCAGTATAAGGTGGATTGTTCATATCAAAGGTTGGGACAGCCTCTGGTGGTTGCTCCTGGGGGTTTGCTGGTTGCTTACTCATGCATCTCCTTGTTGATTTGGCTATTATTTACCATAACTATTATACCGGAAAGATACTAATAGGCCAATATGTGTTTTGATTTGACCTTGCTCTCGCTTCACGCCCTCCTCTCCTTCACGTCCACTCATACAGCACCAAAGAAAGCGGAGGTTGTTACCAGCAAAACACCCCACGCATCCTTGCTGGGGTGTTTTGTGTTGCGAGGCTAGTGCTCAGATCTGCTACAATCCGATCATCGTCAGATTAATCTTGCCGCGCTCGTCAATGCCGGTGATCTTCACTTGCACGGTTTGGCCTTCTTGCACGACATCTGTTACCTTACCGACTCGGCCCTTGGCGAGCTTCGAGATATGCACCATCCCGTCCACGCCAGGTAGGATGTTCACAAAGGCACCAAAATCCTTAATTGTTACGACGGTGCCGGTGTAGGTGCGGCCGACTTCGGGCTCTTCCACCAGGCTTTTAATCCAGGCCAGCGCCTTCTCAATCGCCTCACCATTGGGGCTAGCAATGGTAATCAGGCCGTCTTCTTTAATATCCACCTCGGCACCAGTTTCGCTAGTGATTTTATTGATGGTTTCACCACCCTTGCCAATGACGGCGCCAATTTTATCCGGGTTAATCTTGAGCTTTTCGATGCGCGGTGCGTAGGGGCTGAGTTCTTTACGCGGTGCTGGCAGCACACTGAGCATATGCTCCAGGATATGGGCACGACCAGCCTTACTCTGCTCGAGCGCCTGGCGCAGCACCTGCACGGGCAGGCCATGCACCTTCATATCCATCTGCAGGGCGGTGATACCCTTGCTCGTACCCGTCACCTTAAAGTCCATGTCGCCAGCAAAGTCCTCGGCGTCGGCAATGTCGCTCAGTACGTAGGGCGTGTCACCATCCATCATCAGGCCCATGGCAATACCGCTAACCGGAGCTTTGATAGGCACGCCAGCGTCCATCAGGGCCAAGCAACTACTACAGGTGGCCGCCATGCTGGTAGAGCCGTTCTGGCTCATGATTTCCGTCACGCTGCGGATGGCATAAGGGAACTCTTCTTCGCTCGGTAGCACCGCCGTCAAGGCGCGCTCCGCTAGGTACCCGTGGCCAATCTCACGCCGGCCCGGGCTACCCAGGCGCTTGACCTCACCCACCGTGTAGCCGGGAGCGTTGTAGTGGTGCATGTAGCGGCGCTCACCTTCCGTCACCTCCATAGTATCGACCAGCTGCGCGTAGCTGAGCGGTGCCAGCGTAACGATATTCATCCCCTGCGTTACCCCGCGGGTAAACAGGCTGCTACCGTGGGTGCGTGGCAAGATCCCGACCTCGCTCGAGAGCGGGCGAATCTCCGTCAGGGCGCGGCCATCGGGGCGGGTGCGCTCCTCGACAATGCCGCGGCGCACATCGTTGTGCAGCGCCAGGGTAAAGGCTTCGTCGTACTCATCACGCACCGCGGCGTATTCCTCGGCGTCAAGGCCCAGCTGCTCGGCCATAGCCTCGTGGAAGGCCCAGCGGATTTCGTTCACGACCTCATTGCGCTCGGGGTATGGGCGGCGGATCTTCTCACCTAGTTTGCCATCAACCCATTGGTTGGCTATGGCTTGGATATCTTCATTTGGCAAGACAAGCTCGTATTCCTGCGGCGCTGGTGCCACCTTGTTGGCAAGCTCGCGCTGCAATGCGATAGCCGGCTGCATGGCTTGGTGCGCCCAGGCTATAGCATCGACAATGACGTCCTCGGGCACTTCTTTCGCACCAGCTTCTACCATGGTAATGCCGCGCTCGATCCCAGCCACCACCAGGTCGAGGTCGGACTGCTCACGCTCCTCTGGGCTGAGGAAGGCTTTAAATTCACCATTCACCCGGCCAACGCGCAGGCCCGCCACCGGCCCATCAAACGGTGTGCCCGTTAGCATCAGGGCGCTACTGGCAGCAACCATCGCCACCATATCGGGGCGGAAGCTTGGGTCCATGCTCAGCACAGTGGCCACCACCTGCACCTCCTGGCGGTAGCCTTTCGGGAAGAGCGGGCGGATCGGCCGGTCGATCAGGCGGCCAATCAGCACTGCTTCGTCACTCGGCCGGCCCTCACGCTTAATAAAGCGGCTGCCGCTAATCTTGCCCGAAGCATAGAACTTCTCTTCGTAGTCGATGCTTAAGGGGAAGTAATCCAGCGTTACCGGGCGGCTGCCCACCTGGGCCGTACCTAGCACCACTGTGTCGCCATAGCGCACCAGCACACTGGCGGTGGAACGAAAGCCAACGCGATTCACCTCCAGGGTGAGAGGGCGACCGCATAGATCGGTCGTCACAGCAAAGACGTCTTTGCCGCTTGGGTTAATAATACTCATACAGAGCTCCTTTCTTGCGGCAAGTAACAGGGGTGAATGCTCGCATTCATCACTTCCATGCAAGCCCTCAACGCTATCACTGCCGCGTTATTATACTCTTCTTAGTATACCGCATTTTGGGATATACTGGTAGTGCTTCATATCTGACAGCCTCAGAGCTTACACACCATCTGGGCTGCCATGGTCAATTACCAAGCGCATCGCATTATCACCTTCGTAGGTGGTCTGCGAACCCTTGATACAGAGACTTTCTTCACCACCCTTGATCGCTGCGCTGCCTATAAACCGCACATACGTTGCGCTCAGCCATTCAACACCATGTGGCATGACCGTAATTTCTTCGCCTTGATCCCCTATGACAGCAAACGAAACGCCATTCTCCACCTCTTGTGGTTGGTCATAGATCATATACTCACTACGTTGAGAGAGTTGTTTCTCCAAAACTGCTTTATTCTAGCAAGTTATCCCAAGCTCGTCAATCAACCCCTCACCATGAGTATGCACAGCATAGCCTTATCACCTCTGTTATGAGCCTCCTCTCCCCTGCTACTCTAGCGGATTGGCGGCATGTGCGACACACTTGCCACTTATATCATTGTGTTGTCGTACCGGCTGCGGTTCTTCGCGTGGCGGCGCTTGCGGCCGACAAACCACCACCAGGCGCCACCGCTACCAGCTGCAGCGAGAACTACTGCTACAGCGATAAGGATGATGATCGTCCAGTTGGGCCCTTCCTCTTGCTTGCGCACAGTGGGCTGCTGGCGCTTTTTGCTTGGCTGCGGCTTTTTCTTATCCTTCTTTTCGTCCTTTTTCTTGTCTTTGTCGTCTTTTTTCTTCTCCTCAGGCTTGGGAGCAGGTTTTGGCGCTGGTGCAGGTGCTGGCGTAGGCTGAGCCGTTACTTTCAGGCCAAAGGTATCGGCGCAATCAGCCGTGAGCGGCGTCGCTGCACCCACTGGCACGTTACCGCGCTGGATACTCCCCAGGCCGGCCAAGCCACCCAGCAAGGTAGATGAATCATTATATGGGTTGATATTTGGGTCTGCCTCCTCGGCTGGTGTGGTCGGGCCACGATCGGAAGTCGTATACACCCAGCCAGCATTGCGCTCGCGGGCCTTGGCTACCACCTGAGCCTGCTGCTCGTTGCTGCCCACACTGTGAATGACATGCCACATTTTATAGGCATTGGCTGGGTTTTTCTCGAAGTTGGTGGCAGTTGGGTGGTTTAGGTCGTAGTAGCTATCACTCAGGTAGCGCGCTGCCGAGGTCTCGGCATTCAAGAATACATCACCATAAGGCATGACAGATTCACCGAGGAAGCGTGTGCCCGCATTGTGGATAACGATGGAACCAGGGTGTTTAACCTTGACATAGTTGTAGAGGTTGGCCAGATAGCAAGTCTTTTGGCCACTACTGTGGTTGTCGGCTTCGTCGAAGAAGATCCCCTTCACATTGGGGTAGAGCGCATACCAGCGGTCGATCTCTGCTGCCACCTCAGCAATATTGCGCGTCTGGCGGCCATGCTTGACGTAGCCAATGTATTTGACCCCAAGCGAATCGAGCCGCGCTAGAGCTTTTACATAATCACTGCTAACCGTTGTACCTGGTCCACTCGAGGGATTAACCACTGCAAAGGGCATCTTGCTCGAGACATTAGCCATATCATTCCAATACTGATTATTGCCACCCTGCATGGGGTAGCTATAGGCTGGCATCATGATGGACTGCTGCGGCGCCAGAGCACTCACCTGCGGCGCAAGCAACTGGCCCAGCACTGCCACAGCGGCCACAAACATCAGCACAGCCCGCCGTGCCTGCTGCATACTCCACCGCATCGCCACACCCGTGGACGCCCGTGCTGCGTCTGTCACATCCTGCATAGTCACTCTCTATGATAGCATCTTTGTGCACAAATGGGTATTATGTTGTGTATGTCACAATGTTTTTGCGGAGACTTCTCTGTTGTGGCACGTTACTTGCAAACTCAGTGGTATCAGTCTATTATCTCCATTACTTCATCCATATTAACTATAGAATGGAAGAATGAAGTGATTACGCTTGCACAATACCGCGAAAGTAGTCGTGCACAGCGCGTTGGCTCGCTTCGGGCACATTGGCCATATATTCAGCGCCAAAGACCGTTGCAGCCGTGTTTTGGTCGAAGCAAAAGCCCGTCAGCCTCAGCGGAGCATATCCATCACCAAACCGCCCCCACACCGTACCGGGCGGGAATTCTACACCACAATACCGTACTGCATCGGCGGCAAGGAACGTCTGCGCCCCATGTGTTTTGCTGATAAAGCGTTTGCCAGTGATAGCCGTCTCGCCCATCACTGACCGACTACTCATCATATATGCCTGAGCAAAGTACGCCTCAACATCTTTACAGCCGCCCTCACGGAGGCGCACTGCTTCGGTTGGTATAGGTAGATCGCTGGTGCGGTCGGTGCCACGAGTGGCAATTTGATTCAGCAAGGCAATCAAGACATCCGCCGCCGGCTCACCAGTTGGCTGGAGCACTGTATGATGTTCGTCATCCGCCACAAAGTGACCTGTTTGGTCAGCCGCCATCTTGATAATCTCGCGAGACATCCAGGCATAAGCATTGCCATAACGGCTACCCCGCTCGGTAACAAGCTCCCACTTAGCAGCATCCGCAAGCTGCACATTGCCAGCATCACAGGCATCCAGCAGCGCTCGCGCTGATGCGGTGTGGAGATACAGGTGCTCGTCTGCATCATTTTGCTCTTCGTAGTGGGCAAGCAGTGCCGTCCCATAGCATTGTAATGCGCTATTGCCACCATCTTGCTGAGCTCTACGCATCAACACGCGGTCAATGTAGATACTTGGGTCAAATACACCGATGGAGATCGTTGGGTTGCCAGCGTGCAGATGTTTAATACCACTTATAATCTGGTGTGCCACCTCTTGCATGCGCCGCATAGCTGGCGACTGCTGGTATGCATCTGCTACAGCCTGGCAAAATTCATCATTAGTCAGCCCATCATCCCGCCTTCGGCATAATGTGACGGTTCGCTGCTCGAGAATACGCGCCTTATCTATCGTCTCATCCACTGCAACGACTGCGCCATTTAGCAGTGGCACTACCTCCTCAGGTATCATATCTGCCGGGCTGCCATCCATCAAATCTTTTGCAGTATTCTTACCTGCTGCTATCGTCTCCAAATCTTGCGCAAACCGCCTTGTCTCGCGCGCTGCTTTATCAACGACAAACTGCCGACGCTCCTGTTCAAGCCGATCAGCTGTGCATAGTAGCTCTCTCGCTCTTTCGTGTGAGAAAGATACTGGCGAAGTTGTTTCAGCTGATGGTTGTTTTTCTTGGCTCATTGTTGCATGATAACGTACAGTGGTTAGTTTTGTAAAGCATTGCGTATGCTATAGCAACACCACCCGCTCGCGCGCCCACTCCAGTGCGGCGAGGCTACGCTGACGAGCTGCTATATGCTCAGACGAGGGTTGGTCGCTCCCCCACCACTGGTTCCAGGCCCAGTCGATGGGGTTGAGACACTCAAGGTGGTCGGTATGGTGCAGTTTGCCATTGATAAAGACATCATTGCGCTGAGTGTAGAGGTGAGTATAGCCACACCGCTGGAGGGCGCGCAGGCTGGCAACGTTGCCCTGCACCACAGCGGATTTGATACAGTGCAGCCCCAGATTTTCAAAGGCATACCACGTGCGAGCATGGTGGCTGGCACTGGCAACGCCCTTGCCCCAGTAATTCTTATCCACAATAATGATGCCGCTTATGGCAGTGTGGACGTGCTTTCTCGTAATACTCACTAGTGATGTACCACCAATCAGCCGCCGTGTTTCGCCATCCTTAGCCCAGATACCCCAGACGATGCTTTCTTTATCTGCGATTGTCTTGTCGTACCACGCTTGCTCGGTCTCGAGCGTCTGCGCCCGGTGCTCGGCAACATACTGCGTGACCGTCCCGCGTGCAAACCCCTCTACAAACGGCCTCAGCTCATCCCGCGCAAACGGCGCGAGCTCCAGCTCGAGCCCTTGCTTTGTCGTGACTGTCATCATTGGGCCAAATGCCATAGTGTGCTCCTTTCGTGGTGTTTTTTCTAGTATATCATTGGTGGGAGAATAATACACAAGGCGAAGGGCCGCCCTCATCAGATACCCTAAGGGCGAGAGAATATGTTCATCATGCGCTTAACTCCACCACGGACAACGTCAAGCGTCGTAGGCGCGGCATTCTTCTTCGAGCGCTCAACAAGTCTCTTGACGACGTCTATATCCTCTACCTGGGCATACTTACCAAGGTCATTGCTTGGCTTTGTTTGCGTCTGCTGTGTATAGCGCACAGCAAGTCCATCTGGGTCAATCACATACTGCGCCCCGCCAAGATCTACCTGATGAACAAATCCTTCACCACCATAGCCACGAATACTGATGCCATTCATAATACATTGGATGGTCGCGCCTTTTTCTTTTCGTTGCACCTGCCCATTCTGTGTTGTCATATACTCATACAGCTCTACAAGCACATGCGTCGAGCCATCAAAGACATCATGAGGTTGGAGATTATCCTCGTGCTGTTCGCAATATTGCTTTCGCACTGCATTTGCCGCCTTAAGCAGCTTAAACATCCGTGACGAATCTGTAGTGTCAGCTATGTCTTCCAAATCGTCAAGCGTCAAGTCGCTATATGTCACATATCGTTGCAGGTCTGGATCTTCGCGTAACAAAGGTGCGCCCTCAAGCTGTTGACTAATAAATAAGTCAAAATTAGCCACCGCCTTCTCATACTCGGTCCGGCCCAGCATAGCTTCGAGAGTAGCAATGCCACCACTACCTGCCTCATGCCCTGCTTCGTACATACTATAACTCCTTTTTGTTTATGGCATAATGTATTGTACGGTACATCTTGATCTCATATTTGTCAAGTGTAGTATATCTGTACTACTACCCCACCACCAAAAACCTCCCCAATAAGTGGGGAGGTTTATTTCTCGTGGCGAGCGCTTATTTGCGCAGACCGAGGGTTTCGAGCGTTGCTTTGTAGGCATCAAAGTTGGTCCGCTCAAGGTAGCGGAGCAGCCGCTTGCGCCGGCCGACCATTTGCTTGAGGCCACGACGAGCCATGTTGTCGTGCTTGTTGGACTTAAGGTGTTCGGTCACCTCTTTGATACGAGCCGTCAAGATAGACACCTGCGCCTGTGGGCTGCCGACGTCGTTCTTGCTGACCTGAGTCAAAGCAATCGCTTTCGCTTTGTTATCCTTAGTAATCATACTGGTGTATTGTAGCAGGAGGGTGGCGCAGTGTCAATGTAGACACTAGCGACAAAGCGCCTGATGTGTCTGATCAATCGAAGCAACCTGCGCGGCAGCATCTTCTCCTATATAACCAAGCTGCGAAAGTTTCTGCATAAACTGCTTCTCGTCATCATCTTTCACCAAGCGCCGTGCATGATTATACGTTTCAAAGAACGCCATCTTCACCGCTGGATGCTCCTGAGCAAGTGACCTCAGTTCTTTTCGCGCATCATCTGTCATCGTTAGATGCTTCTTAAATAACGTGCTATACAGTCCTCGGACGAGCTCAACCTCGGGAAACACCGCTCCAGCACGAAGCAATGCTGGCGTCGTTCCATGGTACACATCTACAAAGCCGATGCTCTCTATATCTTCTTCCGACTCCAGTGTTGCTACATCGACCATTGGAGCACGCAAACGAGCACGAAAGTTGTTTGGATCTTCCGTATTACGCAACCCATGCTGGCGAAGAAATGCCTCCCAAAATTCGTCCTCGTCCTTATATGGTGAAGTGCGATCCACTGTACTATCCGCTGCTGGCCACCCCCAGTGTGCATTCACCTCGTCTATTGCCACTTCGTCTGCACCTGGGCGCTGCTTAGCCTCCGCGAGCGTAAGTGGTTGCATACTACTTACCAGAGGCTCGTGACCCTGTAGCTGCTCGTCGATTGCTGCAGCAATAGCTCGCAGCTCTTTACCGAGTCGTTCTTGCTCGGCTGCTAGTTGCTCAGGCGTCATACCGCCAATTATTCTTACCTTGTTGGGATTTATCTCGTTATTTGCCATATATCAAGTATGGCAGTAGTAGGACAATGAGTCAAATCGAGGGGTTTGTTACCACCCCACCCGCACGCCATACCGCGCCGTCTGCCCCGCCGCCAACACTGCGGCATGAGCTGGATCATCGGCGAAGGAGTTGCCGCTGTGCGTTGGCTCAACACAGAGGTACGAGCCCAGCCTATCCGTCCAGACTGCCCAGCGAGGTAATCCCTCGCTCTGCAGCATGATGGTGCGCAGGCCCGTCACGAGCTGGCGCGTGACCCCATCAACAAAGATCGTCTCCGCGAGTGGCGCGAGGTCGGATAGTGGTTGGCCATCCAGCACTGGCACACCATCATACGCAAAATATGGGTGGAAGGCTGGTGCCACGAGCAGTTCATCCTCGCCAATATTCACCAGCGTGAGCTGCATTGCAAGCTGATGCTCCGCCACTGTATACACCAAGTGAGACTCCAGCCCAGCATAAGCATCACTCCCCTGCAGCACGAGCTCCACTCGGTCGCTGGTGTGCTCTACCACTTGCCACTGGCTCGTCCGGCCAAAGCCATGCTGCGCCAGACCACTCGCTCCGCCCGGGCCAAAGTTGGGCAAACAGACATGGCAGCCACCGCGCGTTTTACGCCCGCCATCAGGAGCGGTGAGCTGCTGCAGTGGGTAGAATACATCCCCACGCTCATCGGCCAGGCTGGTGATATACGCACCATCTGTCGTGATAGTTACGGTGGTCGTGCCAGTGTGTAGCGTGATGTTCATCGGTTACTCCTCGCTTCTTTATTTATTGTGTATGGCTAATTAACAATCCCAAAATCCTGCAGCTGCTGCGCCTCTGCTACCGACCAATCGGCAATCGCTGTGCGCCGTAGCGCCGCGCAGTACGCCCCTGTCCCAAGCTGTCTGCCAATATCTACCGCCAGGCTGCGAATGTACGTACCACTGCTCACCCGCGTGCGAATGACGAGCCGCGGATACTGATACTCTAGCACCTCGAGCGAGTGGATCGTAATGGTGCGCTCCGGCAACTCCACTTCCTTACCATCGCGCGCGAGTTTATAGGCTCGCTGGCCATTAATCTTTATAGCACTAAAGATTGGTGGCCGCTGGCGAATCTCGCCAATGAAGCGCTGCAGCACCTTATCGAGCTGCTGACGTGATGGTGGTGTGATGGATTCCTCTGCATCTTCTGGTAGATAGGGTGTTATCTCCCCTTCTGGGTCGCCCGTGGTGCTGGTTTGGCCCAGGATAATCGTCGCTTCGTACGTCTTGTCGAGCTTGGTGTAGCGCATGGCATTGCGGCACTCCGTGCCCGTCACCAGCAGCAAAAAGCCCGTCGCAAAGGGGTCAAGTGTACCACAGTGCCCCACCTTCACCTTCTTGCCAGCCTGCTGGCTCAGCACCCGCCGCACCCGCGCCACCACTCCAAAGCTCGTCATACCAGCTGGCTTGTCGATATGGAGAATGCGGTTATATGATGAATCGGATGTTTGGTGCGTCATGTGGTTAGTATAGCATGATGATAAAGATTATGAGATTGTATTGTCTTCAGTTAGCGCGTTTTTCTAACATTATAATACCGCAAGGGGTATTGACAATTATTGTGTCATATGCGACTCTCGAGATATTACTATAATACTTAAAGGAGTCGTCAATATGGAAGTATTTAAGCCACACGAGCAAGGTAGCACAGAGAAACTCGACGAAGAGATGGCTAAATATTATGGCATACCGATAGAATCTGCACGTGAGCTTGCCAGTAAGCTAGAAGCGGACGCTCTTAGAGTTGCTACCGAGACGGGAATCGGACAACGAGCCCTTTCCGGCGAGCAATCGGATTCGTCGAATGAGAGCTGACGCTAAACATTCATATGCTCTTTCGATAGAGCAAAGAGCACGGTTGGAGATGGCAGTTGTTTGTTTTAACTTAGTCGATGTAACATACATCTAACACCTCACCGAAAACCGGCTAAATCATGGCCGGTTTATCGTGTCATTTCTCATTTAGTGGCAGAAGCAAGCCAGCAGCCTCCCTACTTCTCCGGTACGTGGAATTGCGATGGGTTAGCTTGGTCTTTCTTGGCCTTAGCCTCAGATTGGAGCGCAGCATCAAGTTGGGCCATGGGGTTATCGGCATCAGGGCCAGGCAGCGGTGGCACACCTGGTGGCAATGGTGGCAAGCTAGAGAAATCTGGCATTGGTGGCAATGGTGGCAGAGCCGGCCCTTCGGCATCATCAGCTGGTGCGGCACGGTGCTTGGCGTCGAGGTCGGCCAGGGTTTCTTTGCCCGTTGGCGGCGGAAGAATGTCGTCGTTGTGAGCCATCGGCACACGCGGCATGTCATTCACATTGGGGACGGTTGGCTCATGGTCAAGTGCTGCCGTGGCGGCATTGAGTGGCGCTTGGCTACCTGGTGTGTCGTCACTGTCGAGGTAACGCCCACCCTTGTGCGAGAGGATGGTCTTGTTGCGGCCATTCTCACGCTCGCGGCGCTTGTCATCGGCCGCTTGCTTGGTAGTAGCATTAAGCGTGCCACCTAGGCTCGGCTCATTAAGTGGTGTTTCAATGGGTTGACGCCATGGCTCAGCGCTGCTGTTGCGTCCTGATGAGCGGCGCGGGGCTGGCGCGGGTTCGGGCTGTGGATTATTCTTGGCCAGTTGCTGGGCTAGCTCAGCTTCGTCGGCGTCGGTCTGGCTTAACTTTTTTTTTCCAGCCTCAGCGTTGTGCGAGATAACGAGTGACTTGTCTTTGTTATTTGCCTGAGCAGGCTTCTTGTTGGCAGGCTTGGCAGGCATTGGGCCTGCAGCGAGCTGCTTGGCCTCGGCGAGCTTGGCCGCAATCAGCTGCTGGTCACCGCCAGCACTCATCAATTGTGCGGCGAGGGTCATAACACGCGAAGTGGTCTTTTCGTTACTAAAGCGCTCAGTGGCCGCTACAATGCCGGTCAAAAAGGCCGTGGCAATATGCTTGTCCAAAAGCGGCTGCTCATCATCCGTATTATCAAAGCCCTGAGCGAGGCTTGCCGCGAGCTCACTATAGCTGCTAGCCTGAGGATCCGTCCAGACGATATTGCCCAGCGTACCTGGCGCATCGATGTGCAGCGCTGCCACTGGCGACTCGCGCAAGATGCGGCCATGCCCCTTGAGTGCTGGGTCGAGGTCATCCTCGCTGCGCACACCGATCGTCACAACGAACTGCACATTGTAGTCACCCTGGCTAAATTCCAAATCACTCTGGCTAATCGTTGCGCGGTACGGCGTGATGAAAATCTTAACGAGGTCGCCATCGAGCTTGTAGCGCAAATGGTCGGCCTTTTCCTTATCAAGGGCAATGATGAAATCTCGCAGACTATCCACCGTGCTCTCAAAGGTACGCTCTGGCTCAAGGAAGCCTACTGCCGTTGGTACATCCCCACTAAAGACGGCTGTGGCGTGCTTGTCGAGCTTGTTGAGCAAAAGCGTCAACCCCAGTGCCGCACTCAGCTCATCTACCGTAGGGTGGGCATTGACTGCCACCAAAATATTATTACTCTCACCTAGTTTGTCGATGATTTGTTGCCGCACCTTTATCTCGTCCATAGCTCCTACTTTTGCCTTACCCAAAACTCCATCTATCCTACCATAAGTAATTTCGTTTCGTCAATGGCAAGTCACGGTTAACAGAGGTAAGTATGCGAAGTATCGCACCTTTCTTTGTGCAAAAATTCCCAAAATGTGTGATCCTTATATCTCACACTATTCCGTAACAGTTACTCTAGCCTACATACAAAAGACACCTCTCCCTTGAGGTGTCTTTTGTATATGCTCGTGCCTATTGCCTTACGCAAGCTTGACGCCAGCAGCCTTGGCAGCCTTGGCGAGCGATGCCTTGCGGCGGCTTGCGGTGTTTTTCTTGAGCAAACCCTTCTTGACGGCTTTGTCAAGTTCGCTCTGGGCCTGGCTCAGGGCAGCAGCGCTTGGCTCAGCAGCGAAGGCCTTGGTGCTAGCCTTGATGGCGCGCTTGGTAGCAATGTTGCGCTGGCGGCGAGTAGCCGTTTGCTTCATGCGTTTGACAGCTGATTTGATGATGGGCATTAATTTCCTCTATCGCTTGTTATTATGGGTTAGTACTACAATCAAGCGCTCATTATAAGGCATGGCGCAGGATTTGTAAATAGCCAGGCCACCACAGGGGCTACCGACGCTCACTCTTTTGCGGCCGCAGCAGCACATACCACAGGTAGAGCGAACCAGCGATGGTGAGCACGAGCCCAGACGTCCACGGTACAGGCCCATCAAGGAATGTGTTGTACGGCACACCGGTGTGGAGAATGTGGTGGAAGAGTGTATACTTCACCATGTCGGCAACAGGATAAGCAAGGATAGCGACGATGGCAATCCCCTGCTTTCCTTTGCTCCGGATGGCTCGGGAGCGAAGCGCTGTATAGGCAAGGTAGATGGCTTGGATAGCAAGATTAATACCGAAGATAAACAAGATATTCGGCACTGTCATATCAGGTGCCAATCCGGTTGGCCGGCCGCCACTTGATGTAACAACCGTATGTGCACGCCACCCAATAAAGATATCGACAAACGCCTGACAGGCCAGTGCAAGGCTCGCAATGAGTAGGCATGCGCGCACGCCATACTGCCGTCTCAGCGAATGCTGCTGTGTGTGCACCGTCTGAGTGGTAACTGTTGTCTGTACTGTAGCCATATACACCTCCTTGGCATTGCAGTGGTGTTTGTATGGTGATAGTATACCACGTTCTTATACACCAAGTGCTTTATCTGTCTAACGCTCACGCATCTACCTAGGCCGCCCACACTACCGCCCCGCCACCGCAAACAAGAAGCTCTCCACTGCATCCCACGGTGGTATGCCCGTTGTCTTCATGTCGGCATCAAGCTGAGCAGCCCGCTGGGTGAGAGTGCGGATATCAGCTGGCGCGACCTGCGTGGTGAGCAGCTTGGTTTTTTTGACGACGTAGGGGTGGAGCGAGAGCTCGCGCGCAATCTCTGCCTCCCCTGCCTCGCCATAGCATGCAATCGCCGCCAGTTGAGTCCACTGCGCCCAAATAAGCGCTGCAGTTTGGTATGGATCATGACTCAGGCGCAGCTCATCTAAGGCAGCGCGCAAAGCTGAGCCTCGGCGCTCCACCGCGAGGGTTACAACATCAAAGACCGAGAACTCACGGGCCGGTGGCAACACGGTGGCAATTGCATCATCGGTAATGGTGTCGAGCTGAGCCAACGCGTCGATGGCGTGCGCCAGCTGCAGCTGGTCGATCGACCCGCCATATCCCTTTTCATCCGGCACCAGAGCTCGCTCTACCATACTGCGCACATGCGCTGGGCTCAGCGACACGCCGCGTGCATTGGCGAGCTGGCGCAGCCACCGCTCGGCGGCAGGGCGCTGGCGGTCGGTTAGTGGGTCAGCAGCGATGATAGTCGCGGCTTTGTGCACTGCTTTGTACGTTTTGGTGCGTTTATCGACCCCTGGCTCTACCAGCACAAGCGTCGTCTCGTCAGGAATATCATGGGCCCACTGGCCAAGCTGCTCCCAGAGGTCTGGGCGCTCAGACAGGCGTCGCAGCACAATGAGCCGCTGCGCCGCAAAGAGCGACACACCGCGCACCAGCTCAGCTAAGCCCGCAGCATCAAGCTGCTGAGTATCGATGTGTTCTGCTGGCACTGGCGCGTGCTGAGTAATCTTCGCCAGCTCTTGCTCTGCTACGTAGCTATTCTTCCCCACGATGAGATAAAGCATTGGCTACTCCCCCACTTTCGCCTGGCACACTGGGCAAATGTGCGTCCCGCGGCCTGCCACACGAATCTTCATAATTTCTACGTCGGGGTGGCGCGGGCAGGGCTGCCCCTCACGGCGAAACACCTGCGCAAAGGCCAGGTAGCTCCCCTTCTTACCTTCAGCATCGACGTAATTGCGGTCGGTGCTGCCACCCTTATCAATACTGAGCTGCAGCACCTGCCGAATATGAGCAAAGAGCGCGGCAAGCTGCTCATCATCCACCATACGCACCCGCGTGGCGGGGTGGAGCTGCGTCATCCATAGCGATTCATCGGCATAGATATTCCCCACGCCAGCGATGGTCGTTTGGTCAAGGATGGCTGCCTTGATGGTCGTACCATTGCGCCGGCGGATACGCGTGATAAACTGCGCTGCCGTCGTATGCGGATCAAGCGGCTCGGGCCCGACTTTTTGCATAAAGGGCAGCTGCGCCACCTCTGGTGTGGGGTAGAGCTTCATCCAGCCAAATTTACGCAGGTCATTAAAGTACAAATGCGCGCCATCCGCAAAGGTCAGCGCTACCCGCGTTAAGCGGTCGGGCAAATCGTGAAGAAAGCTATCATTTGGGTGGCCGCCGCCCCAGCGTTCCTCGCCAACAAAGAGCAGCTGGCCTGTCATCTTCAGGTGTACCACCAACGTGTAGTTGGTGCTCAGGCGAATCAGCAGCACCTTAGCGCGGTGCTCTACCGCCGTGATCGTTGCATCATGGAGAAAGTGCGCCACTGCCATAGGGTCGTTAGGAAAACTCTTGGGCGAGTCGTACACCGTACTTGCCACAATCTGCTTCCCCACCACCAAGCGAGCTAAGCTCGCACGAATCGTCTCAACTTCAGGGAGCTCAGGCATGAGCACACTCCATTGCCCAGATCATCACCACAAAAAGCGAAAAATAAATCGCCTGCCCCACCAACATAATATAGCGATGCCACGACTTAGCGAAGAAATAGCAGCCAAGAACAATAGCCTGGCACACCAGAGCGCTGCTCGTCACCACCCGCACCACCAGATGAGTATCGCTCAGCAGGACAAGCGCCTCAATGATCGTTATAACCGGTATACAGCCCCACGCTGCAATGTGGTGGACCAAGGTGCGCCGCTGACTCACGCCAAATGG
>CAUTXC010000003.1:0-62789 GCA_963542675.1 uncultured Candidatus Saccharibacteria bacterium
GATCCAGAGCTTTTTCGTTCTGTCCAGGTTGCGCCAGCGTCGGTAGAGGTGTAGATGGTACCACCATCAACTATGGCGACTAATTTATTACCATCGGCTGAGCTAGCAACTGAAGACCATTTTCGGGATCCAGAGCTTTTTCGTTCTGTCCAGGTTGCGCCAGCGTCGGTAGAGGTGTAGACGGAATGGTCTTTAGCTGTCGCTACTAGCTTGTTGCCGTCAGCAGAACTAGCGACTGCAGTCCAGTTATACGACCCAGGTACTCCACGTGCCGTCCAAGTTGCACCAGCGTTGGATGACGTGTAGATATAGCCACCCCAATCATACACTGCGGCTAATTTATTGCCGTCAGCCGAGCTAGCGACTGCTATCCAGTTACGATCCCCCGACCCAGAGCGCTCGGCCCAGGTTGCGCCAGCATCAGATGAGGTGTAGATCTTACCACCCCATGCCGTTGCGGCTAATTTATTACCGTCAGATGAGCTAGCAATCGACGTCCACATCCGAGAGCCAGCAGCCTCACGCTTCGACCATTCTGCACCTGTCCCTGCTGCTGGTATTTCGGCTGGCTGTGTGCCTGCACCCCTTTGGAAGACACGAACATAGTCGATGAGCATCGTTTGTTTTGGAAAAGTATCCGAAGGAGATATTGGCTTCTGCTCCTCATCTTTCTCTACATAATCATTCAAGATAAAGCGCCAACCAGCGTCAAATGTTTGCTTGATCAACTCCTTATCAGCCAATGTTGTCAGCTTCACCGATGGCGTACGCTCAATGTCTTTGTGATTCGTTGGGCTTGCGTGGTAGTTGTACGCTGTGATTGGCTTGTCATCAATGAAGTATTTAACTGTCTCACCATCATACTCAACCGCCCATGTGTGCCACTCATAGGCGAGCGAACCTGACTTAGAACCCGCCTTGTGTTCGTCGCTATGGATAATCCTTCGTGTTCGCCAACCATTCTTCCAGTTACCAGAAACACCGTGGTGGTAGCATGTTGCGTGAGTACTCGACCACGTATACGCCGGTGTATACGAATACCATTCGATGATGTCTAGCTCACCATATGGGTCATTAGCGTTGGGATTATGATGACAATTTTGCAATGAATTGCCATTAACCATCCATAGCGATGGCCGCGTTCCGTTTTTTCCATTCCAGTTAAATTTGGCACGAATCTCAGCCCGGAATGGTTTTGTGCCATCAACGACTTTAGTCTTATTTGTCACGCGACCACTGAGGTATCGCGTCATTTTGCCGCTTGGGCATGGTGCTTCGCTGACATTAGAATCATTTAGCGGCTCGTCAAGATTTGCAACACAGTGGCGCTGCGTTTTTATCTCTAGATAGTCGTTATCAACAACTTTTACATTGCTTGGATTATAGGCTAAGTGATTACCGCCATAATTGTCTCGGTTCTGCTGCAAGACATCCCATCCACTGGGTACTGAGGTCCCTTTGAACTCCTCGTTCCACACGACTCCCCATTGATTTGAGTTTGCATTGGTATTACTGCTGCATGCTAATGCAACCAGCAAAATACTACCAGCCGCTACCAGCGCTATGACTGACCGTTTTACCATCTCCTCTTTCTCCTTGTTTTTATCCTAAAACCCTTGTCGTCATTGTAGCGTTAGCATCCTTTATTTGCAAGTGCAACTGCGAGCAAAGTGGCTTAATACAATTTTAGACCCACACAATAATCCAGACCTGGTATCGATTTTATACAATAATGGACGGCCTACTGTGATCACTCGGCTCGCTACTTTAGCCTGACAAAAAGCGTATTGAGAACCTCCTATTGGAGGTATTACCACTGATAGAGCTGGTCACCTGCAGTAATTGCTGCTGCGAGCGTCTCAGCCCGCCGGAGACGCCAATACGCCATTACTGCATAGATAAGAACTGCTACACCACCGGTCAGCACTGCGTAACCCACGCCGCGCACAACCCGTGTATCACTCCCTTGGATAAATATCACATAGAGCGAAACTGCACCCACCAGTGGTGCTGCCGCTGCTGCAACCACCGCCCAGCGTGCCCGCACTACACGCTTACTAGCAAATGTCCGGGTATGCTGGCGTCGCGCCCAGACTGCAGCGACTGCCGCCACGAGTCCAGCACCAATCACCATAAACAAGTAGAGGCGATTCGTCGCTTGGTTGGCATCGTCTACTGTTGTATTAAGCACACCAACGGCTGAGTCATACTGACTCACCGCTGTTTCTACATCTGTCAAATAGACTGCTGCAGCCTGCGTATCTTTGCTAGCAAAGGTTTGCGGAGCACGCCCAAGAAGCGTCTTGACGGCTGAGGCTTTTTCCTTCACAGCTGCCGCATGACGGCTATACTCATCGCCAAGCTGCGTAGAAAATGAGTGCCCGGCTACTACCGCAAAGGCTACTGCAGCCTGCTTGGCTCGTTCATCAATAGAGTCTTTCTTGGGCTGAGTGGCATAAAGCTCACGTGTAAAGGCTTGATAGGCTGTGCTCGCTCGCTTAACCACTGTAATGTCGGCTTGGTTAGCCAGTGGCGTTGCATGAGCCTGAGCACTGCCAACACCAAGTGCTGCTAATATGATGAGTGTTCCTGCAAGCAGCCAACGCCTCATCCCGCTCACTCCTACGGCTGCCGGCTGACCCGCACCATAGCATGGCGCAGGACGTGGCCATCAAGCTTATAGCCGCGCTGCAGCTCTTCACTAATAATTTCTTTGTCGCCACCTTCATCATCCATCGAGACGGCTTCGTGGAGGTCTGGATCAAACTCCGTCGCGCCAAGCTCAACCACGATCGGCTCAAGCTTGAACTCTGCCATCAAGCCATCGAGCTTCTTCGACATCGCTACTACTCCACTTGCCCATGTGTCGTTCTGGAGCTTCTTGGGGACGTTGGCAGTGGCGCGCTCGATCGTATCAATCACAGGCAAGAGCTTGCGAATTGCCTGCTGAGCACCTGCTGCTTTGGCCTGGGATTTTTCGGCGTCAACGCGTTTGCGATAATTCTCAAAGTCTGCTCTGGTGCGCTGCAGATCCTGCGTGAGCTCACCAATCTGCTGTTCAAGCTCTGTTGTATTTGGCGCTTTCTTGTGTTTTGTCATCGATATCATTCCTCCTGCCTAGTGGTGTTCCCTGTGGTACTGAGCAGCCTGCTCAGTCGTCATTATCCTTCATAGTATAGCACGGCTGCGGCGCAAATAACAGTGGTCGTGCCATCATAATATCTCTTCCAGCATCACCCCAGTGCGCTTGACCAGCTCGATGGTACGGCGGTAGTGCTGGCGCATGGGACCAATCACGCCGATGTAGCTGCGGTCGCTATAGGGCGAGCGAAATTTGCTAATGATGAGCGTCGCATCGCTGCTCTTGCCGATGGGATTCTCACTGCCGATGAAGACATTGAGTGGTTCGTTGGGCCGAGCTTCGCGCAGCCACGGCTCGATATTGTCAATCAAATGCGCTACTGATTGGACATGCTTGCCCTCAAGAAATTCTGGCTGGCTAAAGAGCCGGCTAATGCCATTCATATAGAGTTCACTGCCGATGGTAGCAAAGCCCAAGTTACCCGTGAGCTCGACGAGGCTATCCACCGCACTGCGAATGGCTCGATCGGCTGCATCGAGATGTGAGTTGACGTGCGCTTCGATAGCCTTGGTGCTACGGTCAATCCCGCTAGGGAGCTCGCTCATCTGGGCGTTGGTGATGCCATTGACATAGAAGCGGTAGCCCTTGCTGGTGGGGATACGCCCAGCACTGGTGTGCGGCGCTTTAACAAAGCCCATCTCCTCGAGCTTAGCCATCTCGCTACGAATGGTTGCACTAGACACCCCAAATAGCTTCGCCAGCGTCACGCTCCCCACAGGGGCAGCAATCTCGGCGTATTGCTCGATGATAGCAGAAAGAATCGCTTGTTGCCGTTCTGTCATAGCCGCATTATAGCGCAGAATTGGCACTCTCGTCAATAGAGTGCTAATAAGCTAGTGGAAGATGTAGTCTATTTCTTGCTGCTGAGCTTCGTCTGCTAGCGAGACGTGTCACAGCGATCTATCCTTCCGCTCCTTGGTCGTCGAGATCGCGATGCAGGAGCGATGGCGACATACATGCAGTGATCTTCACCTCTACTACCTTGCCATTTCTTTCTACTGTTTCGCACATTGAGGCGAGTCCTTCACAATGAGCAATGAGCTGGCTCAGTTCATCTCTCGCCTGCAGATTTTCCTGTTTGAGTCTATCTATAGCATCCATAATGACTCTTCCTTGTTCGGGATCCTCATCTTCTGCAGCGCGGTTAAAATAGTTCCTCAAAATCTCATTATGCTCCCAGGCTACCGCAGCTATCTTACAGCGCAACTCGGCTGCTCGCGGGCAGCCGTAGCACTGCTTGGGGATATAAGAAGCTGCAGATATATCTGGCTCATCAAGCTCCTCCACAATGCCATAAAATTCTCGTTCTTTATCTGATGTCATCAGTGTTTTGCATATCCCTCTGTCGTTATTTATTGGCAAAATAGACTGCTATTGGTCGGAGGTATCTGATTCGAATGAGTCCTGCTCACCTCTGCCAGTACGATGGACTATCGCTGCTTCGTTACTCTCTCCGACAGGCATAGTGTGTGAGCCGCACACCTCTACAACCGTTTTTCCATCCGGACTCATGCATTTTATAATTCCAGGGCAGCCTGCTGTTTGCTTTTCTATTCCTGGCAGCAGCTGATTGAACGCGGCACCCCCTATAGCAAGCTTCATCTCTACGATCTTCCCATACTCAGCTCGTGCCTCTTCTAGCCGCTTTGGGTCCTCTAGGATCTGCTCTATCTCCTCCTCAGACATGCCTTGCACTCGTAGCCATGTTGTAATATCGTCTGCCGTCTCCAGCGCTGTACGCTCCAGCGCTTTCTTCTGTGCCCATGCCGTTTTGAGCGCCTCTATTGTCCCTGCCAGCAGTGGGCACTTTCGACATTTTTCAGGGATATTGCTATCAAGATCAAGATCCGTACTCAGCCCACCAATAATACCGTAAAAATCACCAAGCTGCTCTGTCACAATATCAGGTAGTGTAGCGATTTTTTGCCCTGTTGTCAATCTGAGTGAATTTGAGCTGCCAAAGCTTTGTCAGTTCTCGCACCTCTCGTTGTTATCACCCTTTTCCTGGAACATTGGTAATGATGAATATTATTCGTGAGTATTCAGCTCTTATCCCTGAGGCTAGGGTTAATTGTTACGATCGATAGTAGCTTTATCAGATACAATAGACTACCCTCTTTGCCCGCACCAGAGTAGAAACAGCGTAACAGTACCGAGCATAGCCTACAAATCTGCGGCCATTACTTTCCACTGCGTGCCCGCGTGAAGCGCCGGGCAGCGTCGGTGGAGAACATGAGCACGATGACAATGTTGATACCAATGAAGAGCAGTGTGCCAGCAGCCGACCACGTGACCCTGCCAATAGTTAGCCCAAATGAACTAATCACCGCTGCAAGGCTGGCAATGCTCATCAGCAAAATCCGCGAGCGGTCGCTGCCACGGAAGGTTAGCCCCGCAAGAAAAATCACGATGCCAATCCATGTCGTAGATACAATGGCTGAGATAGTCGCTACGATATGCGTGGTACTCTCAATACTCTGCAGCGGCAGTCCACTGTCGTGAAAGATCCGCACCACCTCCATACGCAAGTGGCTAAAGTTGAGAATCTCGAAGAAGGTACTCATCGTGGCTACAGCAATCGCCAGGCCAATCATAATAATCCCAAGGGCGATCTGTGGTGGGCGGCGGCTCAAAAATTGCGACATGAGAGTAGCGTGTTCATCAGGCATAGTCTCATGCGTCGTTGCGTCGAGGATTAGATCGGAGGGTGCGTCTTCATCTTCGCTTGCCTTGGCACGGACGCGGCCAAGCTCAATAACGGGCAGGTCGCCATCGGTGATAATGTTGTCTCCACCCCCGTTGCGCGAGTGGTAGCCCGTTGAGAAATCCTCCAGCACCGTCAGCTCAATCGAACGAAGCGCACGCGTGACTGTCTTGACGACGTAGTTGCGCTCGATGTCGGTATTTTCGTCGATCTTGTGCGTCACTTGCAACGTAAAGATTGATAGCCCCACACTCTTGTCGTACGTACCAGCCGCCAGCCAGTCCACCTGATGCCCGCCGGGCAACAACCACCCCTGGGGGCAGCGCCAAAAGCGCACGTGGTGGCGCTTGCCTGGGTTGCCATCGATCTCCTGCTGATAGGCAAAGTCCTGCTGCCGGCCAAATAGTACTAGGGGTGAGACTGGTGCATTAGGATAGCTGCGGCGAGTCAGTGTGGCAAGGATGATCCGCCACGACGAGCGCACCGTCACGTCATCAGCCAGCGCCCAGCCGGCGGCCGTCATGGCACGGTGTAACTGGGCCTCGCTACCGCGAAAAGCGAGGTTAACCGGATCTCCGAGGAGGCCATCTGTGGTGCGTGTTCGGCCAATGAAATAATTAGGCACATAAATACTGCTTAAGATACGGTGCAAGCGCGGCAATGCAAAATATGCCGTAATCACCCACACCACAGCAAAGAACCCTACCAGCCACCAGCCACCAGTGTGCCAGCCCTCGCGCCACACCAACCAAACAAACCAAAATGACGCCACCCCCGCAAAAATAAAGAACCCTTGATCGACCAACGCCGTGGGCGACCACACTGGTCGGCGCAGCGCCAGAGATGAACGCTGCTTATGTTCTGCATCACCTAGCTCAGCGGCAGCATGCGTGGCTGGCTTACTCATACATGCTCCGGGTGCTCGCGCAAGAGGCTATCGAGCAAGTCTCGCGCCGCCAAGCGAGCTTCGTCGTCCTTGCGATTATACACATCCGGCTTGGAGGCAATCGCCCGCACAATGCGCGCCGTCTCGTCGATATCATCGTTGATGACGAAGTGGTAGTATGGAACTTCGAGTGCGTGGGTAATCTCGCGGATTGCACTGGTATAGCGCTTGGGCCACTCACGATCAAACTCCGCCTGCGAGGTATAGCGCACACTGAGGCGCCGCTGCCACTCCTGGAAGTTCGGCGGCAAGAGAAATATCGCGACCACACCTGGAGAAAGCTTCTTATACTCATCAACACCCTGCACATCAATATCCGTCACTGCAATCTTACCTGCATCGCGAATATCCTGAATCTGCCTGACGCCTGTACCATAGAGCGTCCCATGGACAAACTTTGCCTCGACAAAGGCACGACTCTGCAGCAGCTCTGCAGCAGTTGCTTCATCAATATAATGATAGTCGACTCCCTTTTGCTCCCACACACCTTTGTTTTGGCGAGGCTGACGGGTGGTGTACGAGACGATATCGGCAAACTCGGTGCTCGCGAGCAACCGCTGCTTAGTCGTATCCTTGCCGGCCCCAGAAATGCCAACGAGCAGCACAATCCTTGTGTCACACACAAGCTGGCGCACTGCCTCGGTCGGCTGATACTGTTCGATAAGTGATTGAAGATTCGTCATAGTCATATCATATTTATGATAGCACATCGCAGAGAGTGGCTTCTCACCCTTGCCGTAAGAAGTTAGTTATTATTCTTGATATTGTCTAGATCTATATGAAAGTAGTCTCCCAGGAACTCTTGGGAGTACTGATCGATATCTGTCATGTGTCCTCCGATACGCACACAATCAGGCATCCCCATATAATCTGGTTTCGTTACAGCGTGATGTCGCTTGTGCGCAATAATCAACGACGGTTGGAGCTGCTGCCCAGGTCTAAACTCATGATTAATCATTGCTGCGATCTCCTCTTCTCTACCGCGCGTTTGGTATGCCCACTGGCCACGGGCAATTGACTGCGCCGTGCGTCGTGCATCCGCATAGTGACGAGTAAAATGCACTGGCATGCCGTCAAGAGTAAACGCATCGTTGCCATTGCTCAATTCTAGCGCAAGCCGCGCTAAGCTCACTGCTCGCCAATACCGATAATCGCGCTCTCTCTGCAGGTGGCACATTGTCATACACGAGCGCTCTGTCTATATCGGCCACCAATCGGTCATAACGTATCTGCACTTGCACACAGCTCCTGTTAGTTGTTAGTCTCGCTTGAGCATTACGGTAAAGGCTTCGCTAGGGATATCGACCTTGCCAAAGCGCTTCATGCGCTTCTTGCCGCGAGCTTGCTTGGCAAGGAGTTTCTTCTTGCGGCTCACATCACCACCGTAGAGATAGCCCGTCACATCTTTGCGGTAGGCACCAATATTTTCGCGGGCAATAAACTTCCCACCAATCGCCGCCTGCAGTGCCACCTCAAAGCTCTGGCGCGGCACGACATCCTTGAGCTTCTTCACCACCTCGCGCCCCAGCCGTTGCGACTCTGAGCGGTGGCACATCACACTCAGCGCATCAACCATCTCACCTGCCACGTAGAAATCCACGCGCACCAAATCCTCCGCTTGGTAGCCCCGTAGTTCATAATTAAACGACCCATAGCCACTGGTCACCGACTTGAGTTGGTCATAAAAATCCGTCAGGAGATTGGCCAGTGGTGCCGCAAAGGAGATGAGGGCACGCTCGTCGATGTAACTGAGGTTCTTTTGCCGGCCACGCTTGCTGACGATGAGCTGAATCACTGCGCCGATGTAATCTTGAGGCACAACGATCTCACCATCAATCCACGGCTCGCGAATCTCCTTGATCTGGGCTGGGTCGGGCAATTCGCTAGCAGACTTGATATCTAGCTCATCACCGTTGGTTAGGCTGACTTGATAATCAGTGCTCGGATTGGTGACGATGAGGTCTAAATTATACTCGCGCTCGAGCCGCTCACGAATGATATCCATATGCAAGAGGCCAAGGAAGCCAATCCGCACGCCATAACCCAACACCGGCGAGTTCTCTGGCTCAAACTGCAGGGCGCTATCACTCAAGCTCAGCTTTTCAATCGCTTCTTTCAGGTCATTGTAATCTTCGTTGCTCATCGGGAAAAACCCCGCATAGACGAAGGGCTTGACTTCTTTGTAGCCAGGGAGAGGCTGGACGGTTATCGCTGTCATGTTTGATATTATAGCAAGTTTCGCAGCAGAGGAGAATTACCCTTCTTGCGAGGAGCCCTTATGTTCTGCAGATAGATTGAGATGCTTTTTGCAGTAGTGCTGAATCTGCGAGAACTGTTCGGGCGAGAGGCAAAACATTGGCCTATAGCCATCGATCGCTCTATACTTCTTCATCGCAATTCCAAGCTTTTTTGCAGTATACTGCACACTATACATTCAGCCACTTCTTAAATTGTGCGACTAATCGTAGCATTCTGTCACATGGAAATTCAGGAAGTATTCTTGTGAGTGAGGATGAGGATATTAGTGAAGGAGATGACTTTTACTTGAAACATCATATGTGTTGAAGAATGTTTCATCGCGAGGTACCGATACTTTCGGCAATGTCGGCTGTTGAGCACGAATATAGCCATAAAGCGTTGGCCTATTTGTCGTTGATCCGCCACTATGATCATCAATAACAATGGCAGGTTTTGCGCCAGCTGCTTCGGCTGTCTTTGATACGTAATCTACAATAGCATTATAAAACTCACCAACGTCTATTTTGTGAATATAGTTTTCTGTTGGGTTGAGCCCACGCACCAATAGCACATTATCTCCCGTTTGGCTATCATGCGTTTCGATAAGCATTGCTGCACCAACGATCCGCTCATTCTTCTTACCGGGTCGCGCTTTAATCATAAGAGAAGTGAAGTTCGAAAAGTCTTCTGCTAATGAATCGTATTTATCAGCCCAGCATGCATCGGCAATTTGCCCCGACATTTCCATTAAGATACCTCTTGTTGGTACAAATCGTAGGCTTGTTGTGCCACTTCGCTCTGCTCTCTGTTGATGTAGGTTCATCGCCTCCTCAAGCGCACGGGTACTATTCATCTGTTTAAACTTATTTGCTTGCTTCTTATCGCTAAAATACTGGCCATATACTTCTTGATTAACAATATGCTCTATAAACTCGCGCATACTTGCCAGTGATTCAATTGATGGCTGAACGCTCAAACCGGCCATCTCACGACGTTGATTTGGCTGTTTGCGCATTGCCCAGGCGTAAACCAGTCGACGCATTGACTGATGCAAGCTCTTATATGGTTGTAACTCTTGAAACCCACGCGTAAAGTCAGCCGGGGAATCCATTACAAAGCGGGTAGTATCAGCAAAATCTCCTTGTTGAACTTGCTCGACATACTTCTGGAGAGCATCCTTGCGACGCTTAAGATTACTGACCTTGATATTTGCTTTTGGATCATTATTGTCAGTAGTATCAATACGATATTGTAAATCTTCTAGTTCAACAAAGATATCAGTGCGCAACTCGTCGATTGCTTGACGCATACCACCACCTTGAGGACCCGTTAGCGCGCGAGCATGCATAATATCATTTCGTAATACATCATAGCGTTCAATAACATCTGGAGTCCAACCTATACGTTCTTTCTTACCAGCAACAGTTGCTACGCTGTAAACATCACTTGGCCGATAGAATTCCTTCATAGCAGCAATGCGACCGTCTTCGGCTGCTTGGTTATGATAACGAATTTTTTCCTGTAACCCTGCATCACTATTGCCACCCCAACGAGAACCTTTATAGCCCGTTAATGTCATGAGAACATCACGTAAAACTGGCGATTCCTCAAGCTGTTTTGTATAGACCTCATCAAGCTCTGCCGCCTGAAAAGCTTGTCGAAATTTTTCAATCACACTCCGTAACTCAGTAATACCAGCCTCTCCTGCTGATGTAACACCAAGCTGACGTACTGTATCCGGGACATTACCATCAAGCATCTCTTGAAGTAGTTTCACCCGTGAAACTGTTGCTGAGCCAAAGAATTCTTCTGCTCGCACCATAGAATCAGGACGCTTGTCTCCCATAAGTTCGCCACGCCGAGCAAATGTCTCATCAGAAACGTCTGATTCGAGAAGTACTTCATAGCGATCAGTCAATCCGGCAGCAAATCTCTGTTGATCAACAGCCATGCTATCAAGCATTGTAAAGACCATATCAGCTGAACCATGGTCAATAAGTGCAAGCGAGACGGTTGTGCGATTAACACTAGGGTTGTTCTTTATAATACACTCAAGATCATCCTCATTTAGCCCTTTATGCCGAGCTATATAACTTACCACTTTTGTAATATCAATGCTATTACATCTATCTTCCCGCGGGCTATTTATTGCCATAAGTACGTCATCAACATCGCCATAATCTATCAAATGGCACAACACACTATCTACATCAGTAATCTGCACCTCTTCTCTACGTAAAGCTAAGCCTCCCTCCCCTGCTTCAACCATTCGATGCGCTAATTCATCGTTTAATTCTGTAAAGTTTTCCAGGCCAACTTGAGACACCCATTTGTGACCTGCCCGTGTCATGCGCTTTGTGATATCATCATAATCAACGCCGGGGAATTGTTTGAGCCGAAAAGGCACTGCAATTGAACCAATATCACATATCTGCTGCGCAATAGTGGGGTCGAGTTGACCAAAATACTTAAGGCCAACCAACAGCGTCACCTCATCTCCAGAGTCAAGCATTTTTTGTGCATCCTCCGTAGTCAAGTCAAGATGCGCAGTCGGCTTAGATTGCTCTCGACAGCTGATATAATCCCGAATCTCTTCAACTGTATAGCTCTTTTGTGCAGATAGCTCAGTCGCGTCAATACTACATTTTGCTAGCACCGCCGCAATTGGAGGTGCGTCTTTTCGTGTATTACCTTCTTTGTTTGTATCGGCAGGCGTATTTGACTCGCCCAATAGCGTGCGTTTTCTTACTGTCTCTCTATTTGGCATGTGACAATAATAGGATAATTGTAAACCAATGTCAATCAGCTGTATATGAACCATCTTATTGTTCTATAAACACAACACTTACCTTAGCGATTGAAGATCTGAGACGCTCTCCGCACAAAAGCCGCCTTACCTGCCGTATATGCCTCTCTGTTGTGTCGATACTGCTGTGCCAGCTCGTGTTTGAGTTTAGTATACTTCTCACGCAAGACACGGCTACTCCGCAGGCGATCACGAAAGATAATCTTCGGCGATGGCATCGCCTCTACCTGCTCGACATGGAGATGGTACTTCTGGCGTAGCGGATCCTCCACGTCATAGCCTTTGCCAAACTCCATTGTCAGTTCCGTCTCAGTATTAGTCATATTTTCGTAGCCAAGCGGGCGAAGCTGCTCTGTCAACCGCTGCTTCGCCCGACTGTCGAGCTTATTCACAAGGAGTAGACTATCTATGATTGGCTTGGCTGCCAATCCCGGCACCGCTGTGCTACCAATATGCTCGATAGTACGCACCTCATCACTCAGTGTACCACCTACCCGCGCTGCCTCAGCCATGAATAACTGTGGCCATCGTTCATCATATGGTATCACCTCTATAGGAAAGAGCTGGCCAATTTCTTCTGGTGTCATGGCGTCGAATTTGCTCATCGTGGCTACTTCTGTTAAGTATTATCTTTCCCTTATTCATTCTTTTTATCTGTTAGATACCGCAATAACACCATCGCGATTCTATCCTCGCGCATGTCACCTTTCAAGGCCATTTCGCGCACCTCATCATACGAGAACCACAGGTCTGTCTGAATCACTTCGCCGTCCTCAAGTTGCTGCCCATCATCACTTTTTATAAAATTCGTTGCAACAAATGTATATAAATCCCACTTCACCGTCGCACCAAGTGTCGAGGTGTGAATAAGCTGCGGGTCGACAATCGTGTAACCCGCTTCTTCTTGCACCTCATGCACAGCCTTCGTCGTCGCGGCTTGAATTATATCAATATGTTGGGCGCGAGCAGCTTGGTAATCGGCACGTGAATCAAATACCTTGCCTCCTGGCAGACGATAATCATATCCATCCAGCTCATGACGAAATTCGCGGGTGAGCAAGATTTTACCACTGTTTTGATCATCAAGTATAATGCGCACGCCTGGCGCTCGCACCACCCTTTCCCAGCCCTTGTTATTATGTTGGACATCAAACATCATGCCTGCAAAAGCTGTGTGCCAGCCCGCCTTTGCTTCATCTTCACTGTTATGTGCTGTGTCCTTTTCTGTCAGGAGTCTTTCTTGCGTCATACCGATCCTCTATTAGGTAGGCAAAGTGTTACCGTTCCTCTATCATCTGCACCACACCCGTCTCGTTATACCTCTGGTAGGCAGTGAGAATCTGGCGTGTGGCGTCATTCGTATTGAGCTGCAATGCTTCGTCTAGCGAGAACCACTGGCCTGTCGCTACTTCCTCAGTATCAGTGTGCGATGCCTCGCTTTGCCATTGCTTGAGGCAAAACACTACAGTAAAGGCTTGTGTGTCACCATCAGGATAATGATACACCCGCCCTGGTCCAGACTGCGTTGCAAAGAGCTCAAGGTCGCTGGCGTGCGCAGTGATTCCTGCTTCTTCATGCAGCTCATGTAGTGCCGCGCTGGCATAACTATCGCCTTCCTCGACATGACCGCCCACTGTACTCCAGCGATCAAAGGCTTTAGCGTAGATGAGTTTGACGCGCCCTGCTTCATCAACAGGCAAGACATCAACAGTTGTCGTGAGTAATTTCTTATCCCCAACCTTCTGGCGCAACTGCCACACATACGAGCCAACGTACCCCATATTCACACTCCCTTCTCTGCCGCCAGCAGATGATCAATGGTACTTTCTATTATAATTTTAGCATATTCGTTGAGGATGAGGCGGCGGCCACGGTCGGTTGCTATCCATGTGTCCACTCTTAAGGCTGGGCTTGGCTCAGGGCTTGCGGTAAAGATCTCTACTGGCCATGGCGCAAACTTATACATATTCATCTCTGCACGGCGAACATTAAATTCACTCGTCACCAGTGTAATACGTCGTGGGCACCACAGCATCGCTTCCCAGCAGTCAATACTGCGCTTCACATTGTCTGGGATGGATATTGATTGATCTTCGATGATGATATCCCTTGCCGGGACACCATGAGTTAGAGCATACTCCGCCATGCGCCAAGCTTCGGCTACAGGAGTATCTTTACCGTAGGCAACTGCCCAGCGCGGCGAAGCACCAGCAATCATTATTTTGGGAGCAACACCAGCATGATACAACTCCACTGCAGTAGCAATTCGCCAATTCTCTGCCGAGCCAAACACCAGTATGACATCCGACGGCCTTGGTGGGTTACCTTTGCGAGCACCTCGTAGAGTGTAGCAGCTTCGCTATGATGAGCATGTTGAGCCAAGTAATCAGCAAGTTGCACTGTGAACCGATGAAGCTTCGATATAGTATCATCAAAATCGTACATTGTATAATGATCAAAAACAGCTGTATCGATACCAGCGTTATGTGCAATCCGTTTCAGCTCTGCAAACAACCACGGCCGTGCGTCAAGATAATCCTGGTGCCGAGCTAACCGTGGCGATTCTTGGTGTATCATTGTGCGCAGTTCACTGGCCGATGGTAATTCCACACTACTCGTTCGCACGAGAGTCTCCTACTTGCTGGAGGGTGCTGGCGAGCAAAGCCCAGGCAGCGAGCATGGCGTAGTTGGTGATTGCACCAGTAGCGACCATGTGGTGAATGGTGGCAATTGGCAGCCACTCCGAAATGATTTGCTCGGTGTCATCCGGCTGGTGTTGGTGGTTTGTCCCAGCATATTCGCCGTAAACCACATGGAGCTTCGCACTGGTGCGACGATTGTCGGCATAGAGCCAACCACACGCTCGCACACCTGTCATGGCAATGCCCGACTCCTCAGCCAGCTCTCGCTGCGCTGCCGCGCACACATCCTCGCCCGCTTCGATCTTCCCGCCCGGGAACTGATACAACACTTCATCCACTGGGTACGAATACTCTTGCTGCACCAAGATATTGTCACCTCGGCGACACACTACGATTACCCCACCATGCCCATGGTAGGGATAATGGATATATTGGATGGTCTTCCCATTTGGCAGCTCTACTGTATCTTCTGCGACGGTGAGTCGAGGGTGCTCGAAGAGCGTCCGCGACGACAGCATGCGCCATTTTTGCAGCTGATGTGATGACATGGTTGGTAAAATATGGATAATAGCTTTACCTATTTGACCCTTTCTTGATGAAATTCATTTTTCTTAACCCTAGGGATACGACGACGAGACAACATCATAGCCAACCACAAACAGCCACTACATAGGATAAATCCAATTGTCGCAGGAGCAATCACCGCCAAACCAGCTTCACCAGAAAAAGTTATACTCCATAGTAATTTACCGGCAGCCATGAACGCCATGACTGCCACACCCAGCCAGACATTTCGCCACCACAATGCCGCTGCTAAAGCACTAAAGGATAATGGTATAAGCAATGTGAGGAAAATCTTACCAAATGTCCATTCACCCTGCAGATACTGCTGTTCAACTTGCAAAAACTGTTGCACGTGTGAATTCGTTTCACTGGGCGGGGCAAACCACCCCATGCTGGTCAAGGTGAGTAATATCACCATCATTATCCCTGCCCAGCTCCGCCGATAGGCGAACCAGCAAAACGGTATCAAGAACAACGGACGGATATACCAACTAAGCTGGTTGTGGTGCCGCTGCCACAGCCAATCCCAAAAACTCGGAACAGTAAATGCTGCGGCGATGAATAGCATAATCAGGCCAGCAAACAAGATGGCGATGAATTTGTCGTACTTTTTTATCGCAGCCATCATATAGTAAACTATAGCACATGTTATAACTACTCAAAGTATTTCTTGAGTGTCACCGTATCACCCACCCGCGCTTCACGCGTGGTTTTCAAGTTGGTGACGATGTAGCCGATTTCGCCAGTGCCAAGCAGTGGGTCGGGCTGCATAGCTGGGCTGAGATGTCCCACTTCCAGGGCGAGACCGCGGGCTCCGGTAGCCATCATGGTGATGTCCGCACCTTTCGGTATCGTGCCATCTACCACTCGCACGTAGAGGATAACCCCCCGGTAGTCATCATAGTAGCTATCAAAAATCAGGGCGCGCGTTGGTATGGCCGGCCTATCACCACCCTGCGTGGCCATGCGCTCAGCCTGCACCGCTAGTGGCGACACCGGCGCTGGGATACGCTCGACGATAGCCCGCAGTACCTGCGGCACATTCTGGCCAGTCTTGGCCGAAATATGAATAATATCGCTCTCATCACAGCCGAGTAGATTAATCACCTGCTTGGAAACGCGCGGTACATCGGCTGCTGGCAGGTCAACCTTGTTGAGTACCGGAATGATCGTGAGGTCCTGCTCCATCGCGAGATACACATTGGCGAGCGTCTGCGCCTGGATCCCCTGGCTGGCATCCACCACCAGCACCGCGCCTTCGCAGGCCTGCAAGCTACGTGATACTTCGTAGCTGAAGTCAACGTGGCCGGGGGTGTCGATCAGGTTGAGGTCGTAGGTGCCAGGTTGGGGCGCGGTGTTTCTGCCCCCGTCAATTGAATCAATAGGCGATACTAAGCGGGTGGCAGTCGACGGGGCAGCACCTACTTCTGAAGAAGTTACGTACTCATACTTCATCCGCACTGGGGCGAGCTTGATCGTAATTCCCTTCTCGCGCTCTAGATCCATACTATCCAGCAGCTGCTGCTTCATATCCCGCTTGGTAACGGTGCCTGTCAGCTCCATCATGCGGTCAGCCAAGGTACTCTTGCCGTGGTCGATATGGGCGATGATGCAGAAATTACGGATATGTTCCATACGCTAGCGCTTCCAGCTCCAGCCAAGGTTAATCCGCCCAAAGAAGATCTGCCGCAACCGATTAAGCACTGGCTCAGCCTCTTTAAGCCGCAGCCGCCGGCTGAACCATATATAAACCGCAAAGCTCACTACTGTGATCATAATAAACTTCGGAAAAGCAAGGAAGAAACTCTTATCGTTCGTACCAAAGGGGATCATTACCACGCTCAGGTAGGCAGCTAAACCAGTTGGCACTGCAGCAATAACCATCTTGTAGATGCTATTAACGAAGCTGCGGTCAAACAGCCTTGGCATGCGCCGCCCCATGAAGAAGAAGAGAACAATCACCTCCACCACGGCAGTGATAGACTGCGCCCAAGCTAGGCCGTAACCTGGGTTTTGGTTCTTCGACCAGAGATTTACTAGGATAATCGCCAGGATAATGTTAAACCCGATCGCAAAGAATGAGATATAAAGCGGGGTCTTGGTATCCTGCTGCGCATAGAAGCTACGGGCTGCAATATGATAAATCGTGCGGAAAAATATCGTCAAAACCAGCACACCAAGAAAGCCCGATATCACCGGGTCACCCCCGTTATGGATAAAGCTCACCACATAGCCCCGCGCAAAGTAGGTAATGACCGCCACTGGCAATGCCAGCCAAATAATCACCCGGATCATCACCTGCAATTCTTTGCGGAAGAGATCCTCGCGCCCTGCCCCCAGGTGCTCCGTCATTTGTGGGAAGGCGGCATTGCTAATCGCCACACCAATCAAGTTCACTGGCATCAACGACAATGCCGACGCCTGCTGGTAAGCCCGCACCGTCCCATCAGCCATACGCGAGGCGAGGTTTGTCTCCACAAGGCCATTGAGGTAGTCAATCCCTTGGTCGAGCGAGCGCGTCCGCAGCAGGCGTAGCACCTGGCGAAAGCTCTTGTTCTTGCGCTTAATCATAAAGCGATAGTCAAAGCCTAGCCCAAGCAAGCCGACCGAGCTAACGATCAGCTGCAGCACCGAGCCTAGCACCACACCTAGTGCTACACCCATAATGCCACCCTCAAACACTTGCCAGCCAAAGATATTGATACCATTCGTAAAGAAGGTTGCACCAATGATGATACCAATATTGTAGATCGTTGGCGCCAGCGCATAGAAGGTAAAGCGCCCAATCGCCTGCTGCATACTCGCAATGACGGTAGAGATAGAGAAGAGGAATGGGTTGACCGCGATCACGCGCATCATACTCACTGCCAGGCTCCGCCCCGACTCACTGAGCCCCGGCCCCACCACAACATTCACAAGCGGCTCTGCAAAGATCATAATCAAAATACTTGCTGCTAAGGTTGTGAGCGCTAAGAAGTTGATCAAGCTCGAGCTCAAATCCCACGCCGACTGCTTGTTGCCTGACGCCAAGCGCTGATTAAACACTGGTATAAAGGACACGCTCAGCGCCCCAGACACCAGCACAAAGAACATGAAGTCGGGGATAGTAAAGGCTACGGTATAGGCATCAGCACCCACTTTGTAGGTTTCGTAGTACATGCCATTGATGAGCCGCTCGCGATACATCCCCAAGACGCTCGACAGCAGTGTCGAGCCTGCCAGGAGGGCAGCAGCATTCTTGATGTTTAGTTTGCTATTTGCTTTGGCGACGACTGAGCGGACACGCCGACGATTTGCTCCATGTGCCACTGGTACCTCCCTGCTCCTAATGGAGCTTGGCCTCCGTTGGCAAAGTGGCATCTGCCATCGCAGCCTTAGCTTCGTCTTCTTCTAGTGTCTCGTGAGCAAGCAGCTCATCCTTAAGCTTCTCGAGCGCTGGGCGGTTGTGCGAGAGGACAATCTCAGCACGGCGAGAAGCTTCTTTGATAAGCGCCTCTACCTCGTGGTCAATCGCCTCAGCAGTCGCATCGCTATATGGCCGCTCGTGAGTGATCTTATCGAATACCATACCACCGTTATCTTCATGGAAGACTTGGTCGCGGAGCTTTGCGCCCATACCCTGCTCAATCACCATATCACGGGCAATTTCCGTCGCTTTGCGCAGGTCGCTCCCTGCCCCAGTTGTAATACCATCATCGCCATAGATCAATTTCTCGGCAATCCGCCCACCCATTGCTCGGGCCAGAATGTCCTTAAACTCGTATACATTGGTGTAGCTTTTGTCTTCTGGGGGTAAGAACCATGTCACGCCGCCCGTACCACCACGCGGGATGATGGTCACCTTATGTACCGGATCGCTATCAGGCAAGACGTGCCCCACAATAGCATGACCCGCTTCGTGGTACGCCGTGAGTTCCTTCTCGTGGTCGGTCATTACCTTCGCTTTGCGCTCGGGCCCAATCGCCACCTTCTCAAAGGCTTCGGTCAGATCTTGGTTGGTGATCGTTTTTTTGCCGCGGCGCGCTGCGATAATTGCTGCTTCGTTGGCCATGTTCGCGAGGTCGGCACCACTGCTACCGGCTGTCTTGGCAGCAAGTTTGTCGAGGTCGACCGATGCATCGGTTGGTTTGTTCTTGAAGTGCACCTTGAGGATCGCCTCACGGTCTTTGCGCTCGGGTAGGCTAATCGTCGTATGGCGGTCAAAGCGGCCTGGGCGCAACAGTGCTGGGTCGAGCACATCGGCTCGGTTGGTTGCCGCTAGGATAATCACATTTGTATCAGCCTCAAAGCCGTCCATCTCTACCAAAATCTGGTTCAGCGTCTGCTCGCGCTCGTCGTGGCCACCGCCCATGCCAGAGCCACGCTTGCGCCCCACAGCGTCAATCTCATCAATAAAGATAATGGCCGGGGCATTCTTCTTGGCCTTAGCAAAGAGGTCGCGCACCCGGCTTGCTCCCACACCAACAAACATCTCCACAAACTCCGAGCCGCTGATGGAAAAGAACGGCACGTTAGCCTCGCCCGCAACCGCTCGGGCTAGCATTGTCTTACCAGTACCAGGGTTACCAACAAGGAGAATCCCTTTAGGGATCTTAGCACCGAGGCTCTGATATTTCTTGGGATGCTTAAGGAAGTCCACTACCTCTTGCAAATCTTGCTTGGCGTTTTCGTTACCAGCAATGTCATCAAATACTACCCGCTCTTTATCAAGGCCATACAGCTTGGCCTTACTCTTGCCAAAGCCCATCGCTTGACTATTCTGCCCCTGGGCTTGGCGCATCATAAACATAAAGAGAACGCCAAACAACACGACCGACAGGACAATTGGTGCGAGATTCCAAAACAACAGGCCCGTCTGTGACTCATTTTGCACCTTTACCTCTGTTTTGTCGTGCTTGAGTCCTTGGGTATAGATAGTGCCATTCTCTTTGAGGCTGCGCTCGGTCGGCTTAGACTGGCCTTTGGGTGTAACAGTCAGATCATTGCCTTGGATCTCGATCTTGGCAATTTTACCATTATTTGCCCGGTTCACCACATCTGAGAGCGGCACCTCCTTAAGGTTGGCCTGCGGCGAATTAATTGCCCAAAATGCCAGCACACCCAGCACCACAATCGCCCAAAATAGCCCTAGACGCAGGGCATTGGTCGCTTTCGACGGTTTTTTATTCATCAGGGAACTCACTCCTTTCGTTCGCTTGCATTCTCACACAGTAATCTGATCTATTGTATCACTTCTACAGTGAATTGCCGAGGGCCAAACTGCAAATACACGCCATCGCCCACCACATGGCGGCTGCCTGGACGAGCAGTCTTGATAGCTAGCACCGCACGCTCAAGCCGCGGACGGGTTGGGCGCGGCGCACCCGCCCACATGATCATCGCACCTAATAGTTCCCGAGCACTTGCTTCGTCGATCATAATAAATCCATGGCGCTCAGCCGCAAACTGCGGCAAGAGGTGTTGCACTTCATCATTAATCGTATGACGCAGCGCAAGTTGCCGATCTCGCAGTGAGGTAATCTGCGCCGCCTGCTCTGCCGTGAGGAGCCGCTGAATGCAGCGCCGCAGCCGATTGCGCGTGTAGCGGTCACTCACATTCGTCTCATCTTCTACCCATTCCAGGCGATGAGCCAGTGCATAGGCGCGGATATCTGCCTTGCGCCAGCCCAGTAGTGGCCGCTCCACCCCGGGGCGATTCAGTACGGCCAGCCCACGCCATCCCGTTCCACGTACTAAATTAAGCGCCACTGTCTCTACTAAATCGTCCAAGTGATGTGCTGTTACCACTGGTGCTTGGTACTGCGCTGCTGTATCGAGCAAAAAATCATACCGAGCCTCTCGCGCTGCTGCTTCGCTCGCATTCGGTCCAAGCTTAAGCTGAGTAGACACAAAAGGTAGTCCATAGCGCGCCGCCAGTGCTGCCACAAAGCGCGCATCCGCCGCCGATGCTTCACCCCGAATCCCATGATCGACATGCGCCACAATCAACGGCTCCGTCGCCTGCGCCGCCATCACATCCAAGAGCACCACACTATCCACACCACCAGACACTGCAACAAGATATGCCATGGCAATAGTATATTCATTTTGCCAAGAGGAGTAAATACTAGTTTTATTATGTGTAATATGCTAGGCGTAAGACACAAAACAAGCCGCCCGGGAGGAGGAACGGCGGCTTGCAAATAGAGGAGGAGGTAGCGTGTGCTACTACGGGTAGTATGCCCCGTCTTACTTAAATGGAGCTGAAAGTGGATACTTTTTGCTATTTTAGCAATACGCCGATGCAAGCCAGCGTGGCAGAGTCTTCACCAGCGAGCTTCTTGTAAACTCTAGAGTCTCGCAAACTTCTTCGTAATATAATGCAAAGCAATAGGCCACACCCTATGCAATTTGCACCATTATATTCTCTGTTTTTATGAAGAATGCGGTAGTATATTCAATTTTTCCTTTTTCTCCTCATTGCTCAGGCTTTAGCAATTTCCACTCTTTTCCTCTATACCGCTCTACTCTCAGAAGTAGCAGAGAATAAAAAACTAATCCGATAGTGTCGAGCTAAAAAAGCTCAAACTCCTAGATTATTAAGCAGCCAAAACTAAGAAGGTGAAGATGCCTCAGCTACAAAACAGATCTCTCTACTTACGCGACAGCTTACTTGCCGCCGTTCGCACTGCCTCGCTCCACGTTAAGAAAACGTGCGGGAGCTCGGCCAGCTGCTCAGCAGTGAGATCGTGCTTGATGGCGAGAGTGACCTCTTGGATGAGCTCACTAGCACGCGGAGCGACGATCGTCCCACCGAGCAATACCCCTTGTTTGTCGCTAATTAGCTTGACGAACCCCTCACGGAAGTCACTTGTATTGCTACGGGCAATCATCCCGAGCGGTACCAACACTTTATTAATCTTGAGGTCGCGCTTAATACAGTCATCTTCATTAAAGCCCACGCTAGCCACCTCTGGATAGATGAAGGTGGCACGCGGCACTAGCTCGTAGTCAAGCGTCATTTGCGATTTGGGGTGAAGGATGTTGTGCGCTGTTAGCCGGCCCTCGCTCAAGACGGTGTGGGTTGGCACATCATTGCCCAGCACGTGGCCCGCCGCATAGATATGCCGCACGTTGGTTTGGAAGAATTGGTTGACCTCAACACCGCCATCAGGCGAATACGTTACCTCGGCATTATCAAGCCCGATATCAATGGTCGGCTCTGGCTTGGTTGCCACCAGGACACGCTCTACCTCCATCGTCCGCTCAATACCACCACGGATATATTGGACGATCACATTACCACTTGGGCCACGCATGAGGGAGCGAATCGTCGTTTGCGTTAGGACCGACAGTGGTTGGTCGCGCTGCAAGAGGCTGCTCACCGCCTCGCTTACCTCTTCATCCTCAGTCGGCAAAATGCGTGATGACTGCTCTGCCACCGACACCGTGCTACCAAAGGTCGCAAAGAAATGCGCGAGCTCAATCGCCGTCGTCGTCGCACCAATGATCAACAGGCTACGTGGCGGGCGGCTCAGCTTGAGGGCGGTGCGCGGTGTCAGCCAGTCAATCGTCTCGATACCCGCAATCGCTGGCTGAGTCACGTGCGCCCCTGTTGCGATCAAAATATGCCCTGCCGTTACTTCATGGTCGCCAATCGTTACAGTGTGCTGGTCACGTAAGACACCTTTGCCGTAGAATGTATCAATCCCTTGTTGGTTATAATAGTGCTCGTTATCGCCCGCACCAGTCCGCTCTACCACTGTATTTTTCCAATGCTGGATGGCTGGGTAGTCAAAATCCACTCGCGATGTATCGAGCCCAAACTGGTGGCCCTGTTGGATGCGGTTATAGAGCTGTGCCACACCCAGCAGCGTCTTGACAGGGATATCACCCCAATTAGGCGCACCGCCACCAAAGGTATCTGCCTCAATCAATCCCACCTTCTTATCTGCCCGGGCTGCCACCAAAGCTGCAGTACTGCCAGCTGCACCACTACCCAGCACCAACAAATCATAATCGTAGCGTGGTCGTCGTATCATGTGGTGGTTCTCCTTAACTCCTGATTGGGCGTTTTCTCTATTATACCACTGGCCTGGGCAAAAAAGAACGCCAAAACACTCGCCTGAGCCCTAGCCTTCTTGCCAATTCTCTGCTATAATGCGTCATGTTTGGCACCGTAGCTCAGCCGGTTAGAGCGCAGGACTCATAAGCCTGAGGTCACTGGTTCGATCCCAGTCGGTGCTACCAGGTATGATAGGCGGCGTACGATAAGTGCGCCGTTTTGTTTTTTATCCAAGGCTATAGCCTATTTCGGATGTGCGAGGATAAATAGTAATAGGGATATATTCAAAGCACCTCAGGCACATCACCCAAGGTGCTTTCGATCGTTTAGAGCTCTACCTCTGCTAGTTTGCTGTGGCGCGCGGCAATGAATGCCCGCAGCTCTGCCATACTACGCGACCGATTCCAGGTGGCGAGTATGGTTTCTTTCGTCTTTTTTCGCATATCTACCCTCTTTTTTGTGTTGTCATTATCGACCTACCTCGATCCTAGCATATATACGAACAAAATGCAAACAAATTGTTTCTTAATTTACTTTTTACCTTATTTATCCCCGTTATTTGCTATTTATTCTAAGAAACCTTGCTCATCGTACTTTGTGCGCCACCTCTGAAGGTTTGTCATTACTTACATTATACCCTCTTTGTCTTTTGGCCTTCACGGTAGAGACAATAGCCGCTGACTGTATTGAAGGCGTGAGCAGTACCTACCAGCTCATGCGCCAGTAATGAATCTCCACTCATTTGAACGAAAGCTACACTCTACTAGACGCCAGCGGCAAAGGCACCAAGAATAGTTTTGAGGTTGATACTAACCTCATTCCATCTCTACCCTCCCAAGATAATCCAAAGCAAAAACCCTACCGTGTGGTAGGGTTCTTACCTTGGTTGCGGGGGCAGGATTTGAACCTGCGACCTGTTGGTTATGAGCCAACCGAGCTAACCGGGCTGCTCCACCCCGCGTTACGGTTCTTATTCTACCAGTGATGAATGCCGATTGTCAAGGATTTAACACCTGAATGTCAAGATTTCCGCTCCCCCACTTGCTATTTATCCTTTTGCTGAGCCTGCTCGGCTGCACCGCCAAAGAGGAAGGTTACCCACTGCTCGAAGTTGCTACTCTGTGCATCGGGATTGGTGGGCTTGTCGGTTGGTGGATCGTGTGCCTCAGCACTATTCTTAGGTAGCACAATTACCTTCTCGCCAGGTGCCACTAGGCCAAGTTTCTCACGAGCAGCAAGCTCTTTGTACTCGTCACTCTCGCGGAAGTTCTTTTGGTATTGCAGCGTTTGCGTCTCAAGCTCGGTGAGGACAAGCTGCCGCCGTTTCGTCTCTAGCTCGCGCTGCTGCGTATAGTTCTGCTGGAGACGTGCCACCGACTGCCAGGCAAGGTATGTCGCAATCACGAGCGCAAGCGCCAGCACAATGGTATTGAGCTGGAGATAATCATGCTTGATCTTGTAGATGATGTGGCGCTTGGTAGTATCGCTGAACACAAACTTCATAGGCTTCTATTATACCGTAGACCACGCAGTTGCTGCAAAAGCTGCGGCCAGCAAAAAACACGCTGCGCACCACAATTTTGGTAAAAAATCGCTCATAGACTTGCCAGGTGTCGACCTCTGTGCTATAACCAATGCAAGATGACATACAAACAACCCTCTCAAGAGGCTGCTTGGCAACGCAGCCTAGAATCTTCAACGCCGCCAAAAACGGTATTTGGTGCTGTGACACATGCAACAGTATGGGTAGGCCAATTAGCAATACAAGGCGAGCTATTTGGTGATAGCGATACTTCTTATTCTGCCGATCATGAACAAACCGAGCCTATACCCGCAATATATCCCAACACTCATACCACAGGCAGCTCTACCTCTGAAACACAGCCAAAGCGGCCTACATTTGATGATCTCCTTGCTCAACAACGCTCTGTTAATGCGCTTGAGCGCAAACGCACTCGTCGTTCCACTCCCGAACTTATCAATGCTTGGCAAGAGCTCGATCACGCCATTGCCAACCATCTCTTTGGCATGTCACCACAAGAATATGAAAAGTGCCGTACTGAGACGACGGAGCAATTCTATGCAATCGTTGCATATCGCCGAAAAGTACGTGATGCTACTAAAGCCACTCACCCATCTCAAACCACCGCTCAGCACAGCAATAGGCCACAGCGAAGCGCACGAGAAAGATTATCCAGCCCCCAGGATGCCGCCGCTGGAGAATATGTAGTGCGTCCAAAACTACCAAAAAACCCTAAGAAGCTCGACTACTAGTAGCATATACGCCAACAATACGGTATAATGTGGCAAGTGGTCTGGGGGCGTAGCTCAGTGGTCAGAGCAGCGGGCTCATAACCTGTTGGCCGCTGGTTCAAGTCCAGCCGCCCCCACCATTGCAAAGATTAGTCATAGCACGCCCGTAGTGGCGTGTTTTTAGTACGCGCAAACGGTATTAATAGGACTATGAGTAATGTAGCTAACCGCATAGACTATATCAAGCTTCCAGCCCGAGACGCTACGAAGTTGGCTACAGTAAAAGCGCTTTTATTTCAAGACCCAGCAGACAATAACCTTGCAGCTTGGTTGGAGTAATCATTAGGAATTTTACGATTGTATTAGCAACATCATACTATTGCTTATTGCAAAACTTCATTGCATATAATCGTTACCTTCTGCTATACTACGGCTATGAAGAGTAAAAAATTATCCAATAAAATCATCATTGCATGGCTGGCGGTGCTTACCATCGGCCTCCTGTCGCTTATCGGCTGGGCCGTAGCACTGCAAAACAACTACCACAGCGCAGTCGACTCGCTTGGTAAGCAAGTGTTTGACCTCCAGGTGCAGCTTAATCAAAAGAATCAGCAGAAATAACCACCATGCCCGTCCTCCATCATATCGCACTCTCGGTACGCAGCGCTACTGCGAGCATCCAATTCTACAAGCGCCTTGGCTTCACTGAGGCAGTTGTGTGGCATGCACCAGATGGTACATTAACTATTCATCAGCTACTCAACTCCACTGGTGTGATCCTTGAGCTCTTTGCCTATACCCACAATACACACCAACCACAAGCGCAGCCAACAATTGGCAATGATCTCGAAACAGTCGGCATTAAGCACATTGGCCTCAGTGTTGATAATCTCGATGAGTTTCGCGCAGCAGCCCTTAGCTGGAGTGAGCCAACCGATATCGTGATGGGGCGAACTGGCTTTCGCTACTGCTTCATTAAAGACCCAGACGGCAACTGGGTGGAAATCGTCGAAGACAAGCGTGGCCTCATACCAGGCATAACAGTCGTGGACATGTCGCCCCGCTAGCAGCTTATGCGCTCACACCCTCTCTCATACCTCTCTCGCTGCGAGAGGTACAAAATGAGAGAAAAGCCACAATTCATGCCAAACATCGCTCTCTAGCGCTCTGAGTAGTGCGAGAGCGTGTCTATCGGCGCGAAGTTTAGTTTCTCGTCACGCAGTATAGGCTCGCGGCTTACTTCATCTCATACTCTACTTGCTTTGTAGCCCTTCTTGCACTAAGTTCAACAAAAAAGACCCTTCTGTTACAGAAAGGTCTTTTTCATATACACGTGTCCGGGTTATTTGGTTGCTTTAGCAGCCTTCTTGGCGGGCTTTGCCGCGTCTTTCTTGGCAGCAAAGGGGAATTTGTTGCGTGAGTGTTCCTTCACATAGTAGCCCTCAGGCATGTCACACGGCTCACCCTTGCCGTTGTTTGGTGATTTGCAAAAATAGTAAATCGTCCGCTTTACGCCACCGCGCAATACCGCATCTTTTTGCGTGTGCAAGTAGTATGTAGTACCATTCGAACTAGTATATTTGTAAGCCATAGTGCTCCTCCTATTTGATCTTACAAAACCTAGCCTACATGCTCACAAAATGGATGTCAACACTTTGGCAGCGATTTTTTACAGAGATGGCAACCATAGACGCGCGATTTTGTTTTTTGCTTATGGTTATTGTGTATGATAGATATTGGTACTATTTTTGTACGATAAACAGGGGTCAAGCATAAATTTTATGGAGCACCGAGCGAACGCTCGCTCACGGCCATCTTGCGTGTTGTACGTGTTGTAAATTATGTTGTAGTTTTTTATTTTTTGGCTGTTTATTTTGCTGCTCGATACTGAATGCGTAGCATAATCCGCAAAATAATCATCCCCACAATACGCCCAAGAATGGCCGAGATGACTACGCCAGTAAGGAGAATCGTCCAGCCAGCAAAGTCAGGTGACCATAGTGGTGCACTAAAGTTGTAGTGGTAGAGACTGGTGTCGGGCATTTTGGCGGTCTGAAGGCTAGCATTGGTACTACTGAGCTTGCCCAGCTCCTCGTAGACACAGCGCACATAGTCGATCGACCAGCTATGGAAGCGTGGCTTACACACTGCATCGGCCTTGGCGTTGGCGGTTTGGCCGGCGCGGTTGGTGGTGCTCATCGAGGCGTTGAGCGCAGCCTTAGCGTCGCGATTGTACTGCTCTTGTAGGTAGATTGGGCCAGTATCGGCATTCATGTGGGCAGAGGAATACTGCTGCAGGTCGGCAATGCGCTGGCGGATCTGCTCCATATTGCCCGCCTTATCTGCCGAGAGAACTGCCCGCCGCCGCTCGGTCATCCCCACATTATTGAGCCGCAAGAAGGTCGCAGACAGCACAAGCAGCACCATAAGTAGTAGCACCAAGTGCCACATCTTGATGCGCCGGAGTCGCTTCATCGAGCGCTTGACTTGCTGTTTGTTTGCCATGCTATGTACCCTACGTATGCCCACTTATGCTTTGGCTCTAGTATAGCATAACCTCAATATTGAACCCAGTAGCGCGAGGTGGAGCAATCGCACTCCTTAGCTACCTCTGGTGGTTTTGTGCCAGAGGCGGTACAATGGAAGGTATGAATATCTACTTCTCTGGAATCGGCGGCGTGGGCCTAGGGCCGCTGGCTGAGTTGGCGCACGACGCAGGACACCATGTGCTTGGCTCAGATAGCCACATTGGGCTTGAAACACAAGAACTCGAGCAGCGTGGCATCTCCGTCTCACAAGACCAAACAGGCGAATACCTAGCCTACCGCCACAAGCAAACCCCCATCGATTGGTTTATCTATACTGCAGCTTTGCCGCCCGATCACCCCGAGCTTGTCTTGGCACGTCGACTTGGCATCTATACCGCTAAGCGTGACGAGCTCCTTACTTATCTCATCAAAGAAAAAGACCTCCAGCTCATTGCCATCGCGGGTACCCACGGCAAGACAACAACAACTGGCCTGATGGTGTGGGCGCTGCGCCAGCTGGGTGAGCCAGTCAGCTACTCAGTAGGTACTACGCTAAGCTTTGGTCCCAGTGGCCATTATGTACCGGGTAGTCGCTACTTTGTGTATGAGTGTGATGAGTTTGACCGCAACTTTTTGCAATTCCACCCTCATCTCACGCTGCTGACCTCTGTTGACTATGACCACCCAGACACCTATCCTACCAAGCAGGATTACACCGATGCCTTTAGCCGCTTCCTTGAGCAGAGCGAATATACTATCATGTGGCAACGCGATGCCGATGCGGGCGTTGTACCACCACGGCGGCGGGCGCGTGTCTTGGAAGATGAGGATGTGCAGCAATTTGCACTCGCAGGGGCCCACAACCGAGCAAACGCAACACTGGTGGCAACGGCATGCAAGCAGCTCAGGCTTGGCTCACCCGAGCACATTCGAGCAGCTATCAATACCTTCCCGGGAGTGCAGCGGCGCTTTGAGCGGCTTGGGACTGGACTGTATAGCGATTATGGCCACCACCCGGTAGAAATCGCCGCGACATTGCAAATGGCACGAGAATTGTCCGACCATGTTGTGCTGGTATATCAGCCACATCAAAACGTCCGTCAGCATGAGATCCGTCAGCAATACACTGACTGTATGGAGCGCGCCGAGCAAATCTATTGGCTGCCAACCTACCTTAGTCGCGAAGACCCAGCTCTATCCATCCTCACCCCGCAGCAACTTACTGAGCAACTAACAAACCGTAGCAGTGTTCACTATGCCGAGCTCGATGACACCTTGTGGCACGCCATCCAAACTGCCCGCGCCGAGGGCAAGCTTGTGCTCTGCATGGGAGCAGGCACGATTGATGGCTGGGTACGGCAGCGGCTCGCACAAGAGGGGTAAATACCTACCTCAAGCTATCTACACCCATCACGAATGGCATTTACAAGCGCTCACCCACTATTATTACTTATGTGTAGTGGCTATGATGGATTACAGCACCCTCAAACCACACAACTTACCGGTCATCCCCACTACCCCGCAGCTGACCGCGCTGCTGGCGGCTGGCGAGCTTGGCGTTGTTGCGCTGAGCAACCTCCTCAAGACTCGAACCAAGCAAGTGTGCCACTGCCGTTACATACCACAAAACATCGCCCAGCTCCTTAATGATTGCCTGCTTATCTGCCTCGGTTATCGTGCCCTGCTGGTCACGCAGTAGCTTCTTAAACTTCTCGAGCACCTCGCCCGATTCACCGCCCAGACCTAGCACCATACCCATTAGTTGGGCATTGGCATCACCGTAGGCATAGTCACTGCTCAGGGTAGTGATTGCTTGCTGTGCGTAGTCGTCGATCTTCATATATCCTCCTTGTTATTGATCTAAAACGTCGTCAAACTCCTCAAAAAAATACGGATCGCGAAAGAATGCCCGCGCGACAATCTGCTCCACTGCTGGTGCAAGCGTGTACTGCGCCAGTTTGTGTGGGCGCGCCCAAATGAGCCGTTCGTGCAAAGTGATATCATCAGTCGCCCCATAAAACACATGAGCAAGCGTAGTCGAGAGAATTGCCTTGTCTGCCCAAACACGAATATAGCATTCGCCCGCATGCTGCAGTACTAGGTCTATAGCGCCAAGCTTTTCCGCCGCTTCGCGCTGAGCTGCCGCTTGGATAGATCTGTCATCGATGTGGAGTTTGCCGTAAGGGAGCGTCCAGGTATCAATGTAGGGCTGCTTGGTGCGCTGTTGGAGTAAGACGTCACCATTACTATTTTGCACCACTAGCATGGTTACGATTTTAGGTTGGGTTCGAACCAGCATATTGTCTGTACTAACTCGATCGACATACGCCAAACCACGTGGTGCCAGGCTATAGCCACCCGGCACCTTTTGGACAAGCCGGTGCTGCAGCAACACCTTGAGATGATAGCTAAAGAGATTGGTATCCACCCGCGGTGGGCGCAGATCACGAAAGCGAGCCACTTTGCGATAGCACAACACACTGAGAATCCGCCTTTGGATGTGGTGGTTAATCGTATCTTGCTCAAACATATTTGACTCAAACTATCCTATCTATCCATACTTACTATAGCACGCTATGGTAGTGATATGAATAACCTGCCATACAATAGTCACCACAATAATAACCAATATAATCACACGTCAACGACTTCGCCGCCAGAACACAATTATCCACCACACACGTCACACGAACGAGGTATCACACCATCACCGGTCCAAAGTCAGCTGTGCCATATTGCACTGCAGAGTATGGAGATAAGCTGTGATTTGGCCGATGTAGTGCGCGTGCCACGCCGGCCCGGTGGCGAGCGCGAGAATGACGCAGAGCATAGTTGGTCGCTTGCCGCCCTTGCGCCAGAATTACGAGCCTGTCTCTATCCGCAGTTAGATAATGATGTGGTGCAGCAATTTGCAACTGTCCACGAGCTGCTCGAGATTGTCACTGGCGATGTCGCAACGTTCGACCTTACCCCTGTGCAACTTTCCATCAAACAACAAAACGAGCAGCAAGCAGCCCACACATTATTACAACGTCTTCCACCCGTTATGCGTCAAGGGCTAGAGCGCTACGAAGCACAAAACACACCCGAAGCACGCTTTGTACGAGCAGTCGATAAGATCCTTCCAGTAGCGATGGATATTGTTGGGCAAGGGGTGCGGGTAGTCGAAGAGGACTATGGCATTAAAAATCTTGCTGAACTGCAAGCAGCACACGACAAGCTCATCGAGAGCTTCACTCAGCGATTTGGCACAGAATTTCCTGAGCTTGCTGAGCTGTATGCAAATCTCGCTTATCATTTTGAGACATGCTATGCACAAGAAAAATCTGCCGACATGATGAGTTCTCACGTCCCTGAGCGCCCCAATCAGCTCAAAGAAGTTGAGCGTAAATTTTTAGTCAACCTTGATAAGATACCAGCAGATATTGACTCATATGACCATATCGACATCAGTCAGGGCTACCTCGCGCACAGCAGTGATGGATCGGAGACACGCGTCCGGCGTTTTGGTGATGGGCAACGTTTTGAGCTCACGGTAAAATCGGGCGGTACTGTCGTGCGAGATGAGCAAAATATCATTATTAATGAAGCAACCTTTGCTTCGCTATGGCCACTCACCAAGGGCAAGCGCATCGAGAAAACACGCTACTATGTACCCTACACTGACCCTGATAGCAACGAGCATACAATCGAGCTTGATATCTACCACGGCAACCTTGAAGGAAAACTCGTCACTGCTGAAGTTGAGTTTCGCGGCCGCGAGACCGAGGCAACACTACGTGCTGAAACATTCTGCCCTCCCGAGTGGTGCAGCACAGATATTAGTTATGATCAACGCTACAAAAATAACGCACTAGCGAGCCAGCAACACGGCATGCTAGAGCTCAGTCAGGTGAGTATGTGATCTTGCTACGGAGCGGTACTACTGGCCAGTACCGGTCGTCGCTCGCACGCAGCCAATCGCTTTCCCCTCACTCACCCAGCGCCGTTCGTAGGCGGTGAGCGTCTTGTATTCATCAGGTAGTGACGACTCGTGGAGATCGAAAGATAATTCACGAATCGACCACTGCCAGGCAACGAGCTGCTCCAGGCTCCAGCAAAAGAAATCACGATCGTCATGCTTGAGCAAAAGCGAGCCATCAGGCCGCAACAGCTGCTCGTACTGGCGCAAAAATGTTGGGTGGGTAAGACGCCGGCCAGCGCTGCGCCGCTTAGGAAATGGATCAGGAAAAGTCACCCACAACTGCTTGAGCGAGTGAGCAGCAAAGAGCTCGCCAATCTGATCGGCCCGAGCCCGCACAAACAGCACATTAGTGATGCCACGCTCGAGCGCCGTGTATGCACCTTTTTGCAAGCGATCACCCTTAACATCCAGTGCCACAAATACCTCATCCGGGTGCTGCGCCGCTAGTTCCACACTAAACATCCCGGTACCAGCGCCAACCTCGAGCACCGTCGCACTCTGCCGCACCTCTGGCGTTGCCTGGCACCATTCATCGTACTCGTAGCAGTTGGTGGCGTTATGGAACTTAGCAAAGCGATATTTCTTGCGTTTGCGAGTGATGATAAATTGCTGAGGGTCAAGATACGTCATGAGTCTATTATACCTGAATACATGGCCTCTTTCGTGAGTGACCCCACGCTCCACGTTATTTGGGTGAGGTATGAGAATTCACTATTGGTCTAGCATGTTTTTCACTCGAGAAGTGAGAACCGCTCTAAAAAATGTTGTAATACTTACATCACCGAGTAAGCTTCTACGTTTTTCTCAGGTTATTATGCCCTACCTGAGTCGTTCCACCACCCCATCAGATAGCACTCGTACTAAGCGTGATGGTGGCGTATTAGTCGGCACAGTGCCACCATCATAATAGTAATCGACACCGCTACCAAAGTACGCACGAGCTTCAGCAATAGTGCGGGCGGGCGGCTGTCCCTCGAGATTAGCACTGGGGGCAATCAACGGGCCAGTCTGACGCAAGACCGCCTGGAGCCACGGCAGCTGCGGCTGGCGATAGGCCAGCATATCATTAGCGCGGCGTAACCACTGCGGAGCATGGGGCGAATCAAGCAAGATACTTGTTGGCCAGGAGGTGTCAAGCGACGGTAAGGTGGGCACATCGGCATAAGTTTGGCTAGCATCGGCCACGAGGATGATGGGTGATTTATTGCTATCACGCTGCTTAAGACGATACACCCGCACTACTGCCGCTTCGTCATCTGCCCGGGCAACAATACCATACAGGGTATCAGTCCGGAGTACTGCCACGCCACCACGCTGCAAAGTAAGCACAAGCTGGTTTAATTCATCATTCACATCTGTTATACTACCATATTATGAAGCCAATTACCTCACCTGAGATCACTGCACTAGAGATTATCATTATTATTATCGTGGCGATTGCACTGTATTGGGTGGGACCACGTCTGGTGATGTGGCTGACGCGGCATGCCTTCGTTACCACATATCAGCGCACACTACCTAAGAAGGATCTCGAGAAGCGGCACAAGACGCTGGGCGGGCTCTTTGCTAATGTATGGCGCATTATTGTCGTGGTGATTGCGGGCTATGCTATCTTTACTCATTTTTTCAATAGTGCAGCTCTTGCGCCGCTGTTTGCGAGCGCAGGGATTATTGGTGTCGCCTTCGGGTTTGGCGCGCAGTCACTCGTTAAGGATTTTCTCTCAGGGGTATTTATTATTAGCGAAAACCAGTATCGGGTGGGAGATATTATCGAGATCGATGGCTTTGGCGGGACAGTCGAGCGGATCGGTGTACGCTCCACAGTGATCCGCGATGTCGAGGGCAACGTCCACTTCTTTCCCAATGGTGTGGTGCAGCATGTCATCAACAAGACAATGGGCTATAGCAAAGTATACTTCACCATTACCGTTGCGCCTGATACCAACATTAGTACCGCCAGCGATATCATCAATCGGATCGGCGAGGAAATCTCCAGCGAGGAAAAATGGCAGCGCAAAGTGATCGAGCCACCACACTTCGACATACTTGGCGACTTCAATGCATCGTCGATTAGCCTCGTTGTTTCTGGCAAGACCCAGCCATCCGACCAGTGGGCCCTCACGGCCGAGATGCGAAGGCGAATCCTGCGCGAGTTTGAGAAGGAGCACATTGAGCTCGGTGCAGCCTCGCCAGGCAAGCACAAGTAACCTCTATTGCGTATGCATTGCTCCCGCCACAACAAAAATTCATTCTGCGTAACGGATACTCCTGCTGAGCTATTATGCTTTAATGAAATCCTGATCTCAAGGTATATGACCTCTGTTAAGACGTATCGCGTATTTACCGGTATAGTATAATACTCTCATGAATCAGCAATTTCCCTCTTATCCTTATCAATCACAGCCGGCAGCTCCACCTCAGGCTCAGCCTGCGCCACCACCATATCATCCACAGCAGTCAGTACAAACACAGCCACAGCAGTCATCAGAGCCAACGCTCCAGGATAGCCTCACCCAGCCAGCCGAGCAATCACCCGCTCAGCAGCCTGTTCCTCTTGTTATGCAGCCAGCGCCCCAGCCTACACCAGTAATGATGGATGCCAATTACAGTAGCGTTTTCGACGGTACACCACTGGTCATGGCAACGCCTGTCTCGCACTATCGCAATCGCACCATCTTGAGCCAAGTTCCCTGCATTCTCGAATGGACGACGACCAACCGCATACGCGCCATTGATTGTAACCCCCAAACAAACCAAATGGTTGGCGTGACGCTCGATGTTGATCCACAGCAGATTACCAAAGCGGCGGTCGAGGCAAGCTTTATCATTATATGGGTCAATGGTCAGCGTATTCAATTCGACTTTGCTGGAGCGAGCGCTCAGCTGCTAGCGGGCCTTGGTGCTGCAGTGTCACCTGGCGTTGGCGGTGCTCTCTATGGCCACAACATCGAGCGAGCCCTCAACAACGACTACGACTGGTGGTGGGCTGCCATCCAAGCCTACGCACCCTTCGCCAAGCTCGTCAACGGTCTCGAGCGCGACAGTATCATTATCAACAATAGTGTCAACATTGCTCTCATTCTGGGTCTTGGGATACCAATCTTGTTAGTACTGATCGCTTTTATTGCAGCAGTGATTACGTAATTATTTTTAAGAGCAAATCATTTGACCAATCTCCTCTGATGCGTCATAATGGGGAGCTATGAAGCGCACTTTTCTTGCTGTTGTTATAGTTGCTACTGCTGCACTTGGTTCTCCGGCCTATGCCGAGCCTGTTGCACCGCTCAGCAACGATCAACTCACTCAAATAAAACAAAACTGTGTCCGCGTCAAGTCTACCCTGCGACGCATCCACGCCAACGATGGGCTTGTCCGGGTCAACCAAGGGCAGCAGTATGAGGTGATTGCCACCCGTCTGATGGCCCCACTTAATAGCCGCATCGCTCTCAACCGACTCGATGGTGTGGAGCTTGCCAAAACGACGGTAGAATACAATACCCAGCTTGCTGCCTTCCGCAGCGAATACCGCCAGTATGAGGAGAAGCTGTCCGAGTTGCTACGGACTGATTGCACCGATCAGCCCGTCGAGTTTTACTACCTCATCAAGCCAGTGCGTGAGCGTCGCAAGCGGGTGGCCGATGTTGCCTTACGGCTCAACCAGCTACTGAGCCAATATGGCTCACAGTTCGACGTATTTTATAGCAAGCAATTCTCTGCCAAGAAGGAGGCGCCGAGTGTCCAACAGCCAACCCAGCCAGCCCAATAAACTCGACTTTGAGCACCAGCTAAGCACCATGCGCGAGCACCGTTTTTTGGCGATGATCTGCGGAGTCATCGCCATTGCGGGCATCATGGTGTGGGTCGCCATGGATATGTACAACACCAGTGGTGCAGCGCAGGTTGATCTCAGTCGGCCTGGCTTCCAGGAGGTGCGCAAGCAAGCCGCTCGCGATGCTGAGCCCGAGACATACAAAACCGAAGGTAGTATCACGAAGCAATCGCTCGACGAGTTCAAAAAAATGTATCAACAGCGCCGCAGCAAGATCGCCGATGGTACCTTTGACCCAAATGTCCTGAGTGACGAATCACTCCAGCTCTTCTCCACCAATAGCGACACCGAGAATCAGCAGCAACCACAAGCGCCAGCCGAACAGCAATAGCACCTCATGCTGGCAGCGCGCCTAAAACTCGCTTTAAGTAATAGGTGAGTTTTATTTTTCTACTAATCTGCTTCTACCTCTGTAGAAGGGTTAAATATTCTCGAGAGATACCTATCTTTATTTATGCTTACAAAAGAGAAAATAGCAAAATAAGAGATTGAGAAGTAAGCTCTTGAGCTGGAGATGGCTAGAGCTATACAGCGTAAGTCTACGAAGTTTGACATTTTTGGCATTTTAGTGATATAATATGGCTAATATGAGTCACCCGAAACCAGAAGCTACACCAGATGGCTCAGTCAAAAAACCATCAGGGCATCTATCGCGCCGCGAGGCGTTAGCAGCGGCTTGCTTAGGAGTACTAAGCGCTCTACTCAGTGGCGACACCCCTCAGCCTTCTGCAGAGCAGCACCAAGACCACGAGAATGATTCATTCCAGCCGGTTGTTGTCCGGCTTGGTGTTGTGGCTCTTAATGCCGCTGGCTTCGAGCCTGGCAAGACCAACGAAGAAATATACGAAGAAGTGCGCGTCCACACTGGCCGCATCACTCACACAACTCGCGATGCATATCAGTTTCACATAACCGAGTTTGTCTGCAACACTGCGCCAGACAGCACCCGCACCAAGGAAGACAGCACGACCGAATACTATTACTCCAACGACCAAATCAAAAAAATCGCTGAAGAATACCGCGAGCGGCTAGACGTGCAGGATGGTGAGCATTCACTCATGCTGATGGCCGTTAACACAGCAGGCGTGGAGAATAATGTACTCGGCCTCGCCTTCCAAAGTACCGACGAAGACAAAGCCAAGGGCGGCAATGGCCCGATGGTGCTTGTGCTGAGCAATAAGACTGGTGGCAACGTATACAGCCATGAGATTGGACACCTACTCTCGAGAGATGAGAAAAACAGCGACCCCAGCAAGGAAAAGCAGTTCGGCAAAGGCATGGGGCATGAGATGGTGATGGACTGCCTCATTACTGGTGCTGAGGGCAATATAACGCAGTACTGTGCTGTCGATACTATCCAGCAGCTGCTTGCTATGGGCTGCGGCCTCAGCAAGCGTGACAAGTCTGATGCTGTGAATGAATACGCCTCCCCCGTCACTGTTATGGGTAACTCCATGGTCTACACCGATGCCGATACAAAGGTGAGCCAAATAACGAATGAAGTCACCGCAACAGAGGAGCACAAACCAATCTACTCGCCCGCTGAGCTTACCTTCCTCGATTCGCGCCTCCAGGTCGAGTGCACCACGTCAACCGATGGACGCTACCCGCTCTCGTATGACTTTCGCAAACGTTTCGCTCTAGCATACTCACTACCCGCCGACCACGCGCTCAAGACAATCCTCCCCAAGGCTGATACACTGATTTTTGCGCCAATCATCGAGTATATCGATAAAGACACGCCATTTGACTCGACTGATCCAGATGCAGCCCAGCGCCGCATTGGTGTCTTTGCCACGTGGGACAATGGCCGCGGTACGGCGCTGCTAGATGTAAGCCTCTTTAACAAAATCGACTACAGCGGCGAGAAAGAGAACGTCATTTATGCCGACGAACAACTCGGCCTCGTTGCCGTCTCGGGCTACGACAAAGATAAGGGTGAGTACGTGCGGACCGTTAGCCTCAGCTCGCAAGAAGGTATCACTCTGCTAGATGAGGCGCGGACGCGCACTGCCGAGCGCAATCAGCTCCTCCTCAAGCCTAAGTAATCAAACGAGCAGTAAGCTGGGTCTGTACTTATCTATTGCCCCATACTTATTTTTTGCACACTATTACAATGAACATTCTGCTCAGATATTCATTAATCCTTTTAGTGGCGAAACGGCCATTGCCTCCATCTTGTGGTTTTCATTACATCTCCACTGGCTGCTCGCTTTTGTGTTTGTACCACACTATGTTATACTAACCAAGTTATGAATATGAAACCTGTCCTCAAACGTTATATTTCTGAATTTGTCTATGGTGCGGTCGATGGTACCGTCACAACCTTTGCTGTGGTAGCAGCCAGTGCTGGCGCGGGTATCTCGAGTGCAATTATCTTGGTGCTGGGCGCAGCTAACCTTATTGCCGATGGCTTCTCGATGGGTGCTAGTGCCTACCTCGCAGCCAGTGCTGAGCACGATGAGTCGGCGCGGAGTACAAGCAAACGCGCCTCGCCAAAAATCATCGGCTTCATGACCTTTGCTGCCTTTGTCGTTGTTGGTAGTGTGCCTGTTATCCCCTATCTTGCCCATGTGCTGGCACGCGGCTCGAGCGCGGCTCATCCTCTGCTGTTTTATATCAGCTCGGGAGCTACGGCACTCACCTTTGTAGCAATTGGCTATATCAAGGGCAAAGTTGGTGGTGAGAATCCACTCGTTGCTGCCCTGCAAACGCTCGCCCTCGGTGCTATCGCCGCTGCCCTGGCCTATGGCGCTGGAACAGTGCTCGCTGGATGGCTTGGCGTACAATTGTAGGAGTGGTCAAGAGTCTTATTGCTTTGAATCTTCGTTATGTGGCTATTCTCTACCCTGACTTCCTTACTTTTCATAAAAATGAATATACCTATCAGCTATTCATTGCTTGCATAGGAAGCTATGTGCAGGTCATAGGTTAGAAAAGCTGCTATTGTCACGCACTATCTAGCGCTAATGTCTCCACGTATCTCATGATTCACTCTTTGGTAGCTGATCGATCAGCTCCAGTAGCTTCTCCCAATCAGCTCGCCGGGTGTGGTCAATATCGACATCTACTGCATGGTCGCGAATCGCCCAGAGGAGCGGCTCGGCCTCTGGCGTGATCCATGGCTGCATCTCGAGCGGATAGGCCAACTGGTCAGACATAAGCACTCCATCGCCATAGTCACTCACCAGCGTGTCGATCGTGTACTCTCGGCGAAGCATCCGCGCCCACGTGTGACATAGCGCGATAGCCTCTGCTCGCGTGAGGACTAACTCACTCATATCAACCCATCCTTCCGTAGTCCATCCAGTGCAGCAGCAAAACGCGGGTCACCACGCAGCTCCTGGGTAATGGCGCTCAGTGGTTGCCCCTGCGCCATGCGCCGCACAATTTCGCCCCGCATCTGGCGCAGGCTGCCAGCAAAGCGCGACTGCCGCGTGTAGTGCCGGCTGGTGCCAAGCTGACCCTTACCCGCTGCCTTCAGCTCAGCGCCGTAGTCCATCAGCGCCCAGAACCACTGGCGGGGCTGCCCCTTATCCATCGTCTGCTCCACCAGCGCCAGCACATCCCTATCTGCCACGCGCTCCTGCCCAGCAAAAAAGTGATTAAAATACACCGTGCGGATATTAGTCTCTACAAAGGCGGTTGGGACCTGGTACACATAGTTCATGATAGCTCCAGCGGTATTCGCACCAATACCAGGCAGCGCCACAAGGTCGGCCTGCGTCGCAATAGGTGCACCAGCAGCAATCGCCTGTGCCGCGCTGTGGAGATACTTTGCTCGGCGATTATACCCCAAGCCCTGCCATGCCTGCAGCACCGCTGGCAGCTGGGCGTCTGCCAAGGCCTCGATGGTCGGGAATCGGGTAGTAAACTCGGCAAACTTAGGTAGCACTCGCGCTACCTGCGTCTGCTGCAGCATCAGCTCACTCACTAGCACATAGTACAGCGTCGGCTGGCTGCGCCACGGCATAGGGCGGTAGAGCTGCTTGGCTTTGTGCCATATCATGGCCTGAAATTGCGCTGTGTCCATAGAGTATAGTATACTAGAAGGATGAAACTATCTCGACTTATTCTCACAATCGCTATTGTCATTATTGCCGCATGGCTGCTTGGTGCAGCACTAAAGCTGGCCGCATGGATCATCAACGGACTACTCTCGCTCGCAGCAATCGTCGTCATTATCTGGCTTATTATAATGTTTATCGAGAGCCGTAAGCAGAAATAATTTTCTGAGCTGCGCCGCTCTGTTGCATTAGCTTTATTATGATAACTTAGCCAAGAACAGCTGGCGCTGTTCGTTTTGTAAATATCCCCTTCTTCGTCTTCACTATGCTCTTGTGCGAGGCAATACAGTATGTAAGAGCTGCGCGTAATTTTCCTTTAGCCTTATGTAAAAAGTTTGGTTTTTATCCCACTTCCATAGGGTGTTTTCTTGTAAAGCGAGAGTGGCATTGGGTACTAGCATAGCAATACATCACTTGATGTATACGCACACTCCACCTCTGTTACTATGTTTTCACTCATCGACCGTGCCCAGCTCATGCGCTATACTAAGAACAATGGATGACGAACTGTATCTTGATGAAGTCGTGGAGGTGGTAGCGATTTTTCGGCGTGGGCACCAGCCATGCCAACCAGTCAAATTTCGGCGCGGCAATGGCCAGGAAGTGACGATCAGGCGAATCGGCCTGGGCTTCGAGCATCAGCGCGGTGCACGTACGGTGCATATCTTCGATGTGACAGATGAGCAGGCTGATTACCGCCTCGAGTTTGACAGTATTACACTGGTGTGGCGGCTCACACGCGAGGCCGATCATGTCTCATAGCAATATCAATCCCGCTCCACCACTGATGATGCATATCGATCTTAATAGCTGCTTTGCCACGATCGAGCAGCAATCTCGGCCGTTACTCCGCCACCGCCCAGTCGTTATTGTTAATCGGCGCAACCAGCATGCGGCTATCGTCACCGCAAGCTACGAAGCCAAAGCGCGTGGTGTCCATACTGGTATGCGCTTACCCGCAGCGCGGCTACTTTGCCCCAATATCGTCCCGCTAGAAAGCGATCCACCCAAGTATCGCTATGTCTACCACCGACTTGCAACCATCCTCAGCGACTACTCGCCCAGTGCCACCATGAAAAGCATTGATGAAGGGGTGATCGACCTAAGCCAAAGCCCACCCGACATCCGAGCACGCGGCGCACTGGCGATTGGCCAGGAGATCAAGCAGCGCCTCCGTAGCGAGGTTGGCGACTACATGCGCTGCAATGTTGGCATTGGCACCAACCGCTGGCTAGCTAAGATTGCTGCCGGTATCAATAAGCCTGACGGCCTGACTTGCATTACTGCAGATAATCTCCACGCAGTACTCGCTACGCTATCGCTCGAAGACCTCACCGGTATTGCCACTGGCTACAGCAAGCGCCTCCACCAGGTTGGTATCCAGACACCACTCGACTTTCTGGCTGCAGACGAAGCAACGCTCGAGCACATGGTGTTTCATGGCAAGCCAGGGCGCGACTGGTACAAGCGGCTGCGCGGTTGGGAGGTAGATAGTGATGAGCGCCCGCTTAAGACAGTCGGGCGACAGTTCGTCCTTGATCAGCCAAACCTCAATTACGATCAAGTCTTGCGCCGCTTCCACGTTCTATGCGAAGACATCGCGGCTGCGCTCCGGCAGCAATACGTGCGCGCCCGTGGTGTGCGCCTCTATGCCAAAAATTATCAAACAGGCCGCTGGCACAACCACGAGCGCCGCGAGCATCCACTACGTGATGGCACCACGCTCTTTCATATCGTTAAGCGACTCACCCAATCGATGCCGCTGCCCGCCTATGAGATTGGCATGTCGTGTTATCTTCTTACGAGCGAGACAGACGCACAGCTCGCACTCTTCGACGACCCATCAGCTCGCCACGCTCTCACTGCTGCAATCGACGAGATCAACCAATTCTACGGCCCACACACCGTTCAGCCAGCCGACACTCTCGGCATTGCCACGCAGATGAAGCGCAAAATACCATTTGGTAGCGTGCGGTATTTATGAGCACTCACCCTGCACTATTGCCATCAGCTCATCGTGCACGATGCTATTGGACACAAGCGCACCACAAAATGGCTGCGCATAATTAAGCGGCTGGCCCGATATACTCGTCATCTTACCACCAGCCTCCTCAACAATAACGTGCACTGCTGCCATATCATACGCATGCACCTTCTCGGCATAATACCCAACGAAGCGCCCCTCAGCCACGCGAACACTCTTGGCTACTGCACCACTAATACTTGCTGTGCTCACTTTGCGTTCGATCAGCTTATCATAATATTCATGGCGGCGGATATTTGCATAGCTACACGACGCAGCAAAGATCCCCTCGGCAAGCGTCTGCCGATTCACCTGCAGCCGCGTACCGTTGCAAAAGGCACCATGGCCACGCACTGCCCAGTAGAGCCGATCTGTCATTGGTTCATAGCCAACACCGACGGTTGACACACCATCAACTACCAGTGCGAGCGAAAACATTGCTGTGGGCACGCCCCAGGTAAAGGCCTTTGTGCCGTCGACCGGGTCGCACAGCCACTTCCGCCCGAGGCCATAGCCCGTCGTGCTCTCCTCTTCGCCAATGACGCCATCGTCCGAGAAGGTCTCGTGGAGGCGTTGGATCACCAGCGAGTTGATTGTTGTATCGGCAATTGTCACTGGCGTGCCATCCGCCTTGGTCTGACGCTGTTGGTCGCTATCAAAATAGCGGCGCATAATATCGCCCGCCTCGCGAGCAATCCGCTGCGCGGTATGAAGTTCTTGTTCGTACATGCTCATCAGTATATACCGTTGGCTCTTGTGAGTGCAATGCTTAGGCGTTTCATTGTCATAGCCAAGGGATAAAGTCACTTGATCTCTTACTAACAGAGCCAAAATATACCGAGTAAAAAGCAATCACTCTCCCTTGCCATTACTATGCACCCGGTGTATAGTAGATAATATTACTAGTATTATTGAACCGAATAAGGATATACCGATGGCGAAAAAGCTTCTGAAAATTCTGGGTATCATCATAGCAATACTCTTAGTATGCTTTGTGTTGCTTGTGCTTTATATGAATTACCTCAACCAAAGCATCACCGGCGACGACGGCGTGGCGAAGGATTACGCTGCGAAGCTGAGCCCCAGTGGCACATTAGAGCAGCGTTATACTAAGCCTGGCCCCTACCGCGTTGCGCACCACACTCATCACAGCGATAGCACAGCCATCAAAGAATATCATATCTACACCCCACAGCGCACTGCTCCAGACCAAACCTTCCAACTTGTGCTGATGGTCAATGGCACCGCCACCTACGCGTCTACTTATGCGCCAATCTTCGAGCATTTGGCCAGCTGGGGTTTTGTTGTCATTGGTAATGAGGATGGCTGGCCAGGCACTGGTGCAACGACATCGACCATGCTTGATACCGCGCTAGAGCTCAATGCCGCCGAGAGCAGCCCCATCAAAGGCTTCGTCAATACAAGCAAAATCGGCATCGCCGGGCATTCCCAAGGCGGCGCTGGTGCTATCAATGCCGCGACAAAATACGGTAATAGTAACCGCTATACCTCCCTCTACACTGCGAGCGCCGTCGGTCATGGCACCGCAAACGACAACAACTGGCACTACGACACCAGCAAGCTTAAGACAGCCACTTACATGATGGCTGGTACCGGCCCAAGCGACAACCTCGCCATTAGCCCACTGAGCGACTTACAGCAGAACTTCCGCGCTCTTAATACAGACAAACCAAGCGTCATCGCGCGGCGCAAGACCATTGGTCACAAAGATGTACTGGAATATGGCGATGCCTACATGACTGCCTGGTTCCTCTGGACGCTGAGCGACAATACCGAAGCAAAAGCGGTCTTCGCTGGTGATAACGCCGAGCTTCGGCACAACAGCGACTGGCAGGACGTAGAGACCAAGCACGTATGATAACGAATCCATAGTATCGCTTCACCCTCTTCTCCGCTATACTAGATGTATGACAACGCTGACGAAATTCGCCCACTCTTGCTTTACTATCACAATTGATAGCCAGAGCCTGGTCATCGACCCAGGCATATATACCGATGACTTTGCTATGCCGCAGCAAGTCGCGGCAGTTCTCATTACCCATGCGCATCCCGACCATTGTAGCCCTGCGCTCATCAAGCGTATTATACAGGCATTTCCTGAGGCGGAGATTATAAGTATTGATGATATCGTTGTAGATAGTACAATGATATCTCTACCAGAAGGCATATTCTCTGTCCGCCATGCAATAGCCGCGATGCCTGGTGATACACGCCAGATCGGACCATTCACGCTTGAGTTTTTTGGCGGTGAGCACGCTGCGGTAAGCCCAAACATTCCGCGCCTCCACAACCTTGCCGCGCTGATCAACAATCGTATCTACTACCCTGGCGATTCCTTCGCTTTGCCTCAGCGCCCCATCGACGTCCTCGCTCTGCCTGTAGCTGCACCATGGCTCAAATTCTCCGAGGTACGTAGTTTCTTGCAGGCTGTCGCGCCACGCCTGGCTTTTCCTATTCATGACGCTATCTTGAGTGACGCTGGCAAGGGATTGATTGATACACTTTGCACAGCAGCGGCAACTGAGGTTGGAGTGAAGTATCAGCGGATAGAAACGATAGAGCTATCGTAACTAGCTAGCCTACCTCTATTTTATTCTTATTACACCCGCAACACGCTTATGATTTTCGTGACTCTGTAAGGTCTCGCAGCACCCGCTCGCTCCACTCCTGCCAGCGGCCGAAGCTGCTCTGCTTGGATAGATCCAGGAACTCACCGGTGCTCCATTCCACCAGCCGCATGCCAAGCTGCCGGATAAGACACGCAAATACCTCCGTTGGCTCCCTACTACCCCTGACGCGCAGCCCCATCGTGATGAGTTGCTCCCTGTGCTCGCTCAGGCTGAATTCGATCAGCCATTCTTTCTTCTCCATAACAGGCCACGACGGGTCGCGAGTGTCTAGCTGTGCACCGCATGCTTTGGCAATCTTTTTGAGCTCAGCAATCATTTGCTGACGCTCGAGCGGCACGCAGTCTTCCTCCGTCAGGTCACTAACCGACTGAACATGACGTTTTGTTTTGATTGCGGTGAGATCCCAGCTCATAGAGTGTCCTTTGCTTGTGAATCTATTTGCGTGAGGATTGTCCGCAACACTATGTCAATCGGCTGTGTGCAATCTATGGTCGTTGCGCCAATCTTCCGAAAGTTATCTTCGTAGATTGGCCAATAGCGAATGATATTTTCTAGCTCGCCAGGTTCCTGACCATAGCTACCAGCTGGACGCTGAGCGATTCGCTGCCGCAAGACTTCCTCTCTCGGACACTCAAGGAGAAAAATAGTGTCAAACAAATACGCATACTGATACAAATCATGGGCCGAGCCAAAGACACCCGTCAGTCCATGAGACTGCCGTGTAATATTCTCCAGTCTACCACTGATAATTCGCCATTCATGATGTAAATTAAGCGGCTCTACTGGCTCATCGGTCTCTACCGCTGGAATATTCGTCTCTTTGTGTACCCACTCTGCAAAGCCTTCGTCGATATCGTACGTTTGGTATCCTCGACTGCGAAATATGTTGCGTAATGTTGTCTTGCCAGAGCCTGCAACACCAGTGACGAGGTAAGCTGTCACGACAACCCCAATTCCTTCAGCTGCCCAGGTTCTACCTGCGCGGGTGAGTCCATCATGACGTCGACACCGCTGCCGTTTTTGGGGAAGGCGAGGGTTTCGCGGACGTTATGCTCGCCAATTAACTCCATCAGGATGCGGTCAATACCAAAGGCGCAGCCCGCGTGTGGCGGCGCACCGTAGGTAAAGGCCCGCAGCATAGCGCCAAACTTCTCTTCCACATACTGCCGGCCATAGCCGAGCAATCCAAATACTTCATACAATACGGCCGGGTTATGGTTACGCACACCGCCGCTGCAGATTTCGTAGCCGTTCATCACCATATCGAACTGGTCAGCCAGAATAGCTAGCTTCTCATCATCCGACTGGGCGGCTTGCAGCGTGCTGAGCTCACCCTTTGGCATACTAAAGGGATTGTGACCAAAGTCGAGCCTGCGCGCATGCTCATCCCACTCGTAGAATGGGAAATCGATAATCCAGGCCAGCGCCACCACCTGCGGGTCCTTGAGGCCAAAGTGCTCAGCAAACTCACTACGCAGCCGCCCTAGCACTGCATTGACCACTGGGCGCGTATCAGCCCCAAAGAAGACTGCATCGCCGTCCTTAGCCCCCGTCTTGGCTTGGATAGCAGCCAGCTCTTCCTCACGCAGGAACTTGGCAATTGGGCTCTTGGCTGCGCCATCTTGGTAGGTAATATAAGCAAGACCACCTGCGCCCTCGGCTTTGGCGATGTGGGTAAAGCCATCGATCTGCTTGCGGCTGAGGGATGCGCCGTTCTTGACGCAGATTGCCTTAATACACTCAGCGTTTTTGAACACGCCAAATTCGGTGTCGGCAAACACGTCCGTTAGCTCGACCAGCTCCATACCAAAGCGCAAATCTGGCTTGTCGCTACCGTAGGTTTCCATAGCGGTTTGGTACGGGATGCGCGGGATAGGCTGACCATCGCCAGCTGGGAGGTTGCTGAGGTCGAGCAGTGTTTTGCCAGCAAAATCCGTCACCAGCTGCTGCATCAGTGGCTCCATCATCTGGCGGACTTGCTCGCCATCCTCCACAAAGCTCATCTCGAGATCCAGCTGGTAAAACTCACCATACAGGCGGTCGGCGCGCGGGTCTTCATCGCGGAAGCAAGCAGCCAGCTGGTAGTAGCGCGGCACGCCACCAACCATCAGCAGCTGCTTAAACTGCTGCGGTGCTTGTGGCAGGGCGTAGAATTTGCCTTCTTGCAAGCGGCTGGGGATGAGGAAGTCACGCGCACCCTCTGGGCTGGAATTAGCCAAAATCGGCGTTTGGATTTCGATAAAATCGCGCTCGTCCATATACTGGCGCATGCGGCGGTACATATCGGCGCGGCGGCGCAGCATCGTTTGCAGCTTAGGACGGCGCAGGTCCAGGTAGCGGTAGGCAAAGCGCAGGTCTTCATTCGCTTGGTTAGTCTCGCTAAAGGGCTGGATAGGCAGCGTCTCGGCTTTGCCCAGCACCTCTAGCTCACTGACGGCTAGCTCGATGCTACCACTGGCAATATTGGGGTTTGCCAGGCCCTCACCACGCTGGCGGACTTCGCCGCGGGCCCGCAGGACGTACTCGTCGCGGGCGTGCTCTGCCAGGGCAAAGGCCGCAGTTTGCTCGGGGCTGACGACCAGCTGCACCAGGCCAGTATGGTCGCGTAGGTCGATGAAAATTAGGCCACCATGGTCGCGCCGTGCATGTACCCAGCCGGCCACAGTGATGGTTTGACCGGTGTAATCCGGCGTTTGGTTGGCAAGTATTCGTTGTGTCATATCTGTTAGATTATACCACAATTTCAGGTATCATTCTGCTCGCCCATGGGGAGGGCGCGCGGCTGCGTGGGTTCAGGCAAGGCCACTGGCTGACTATATACCTCGTCATCATCTGCTGTGGGAGCATGGCCAAGCAAGGCCTCGATGCAATCGTCCAGCGTCACCATACCCACCGTCTCACGATACGTATTGACGACAATGAATACCTGTTGACGCGTCTTAATAAACGCACCCAAGGCTTGCTCAAGCGACTGTGCCCCGTCGATGTAGTACACGTTTGGGTCCATCACCGTTTGCACCTGAGCCGACACCGCCTCCTTGAGCGACATAAAGTCGCGGGTGTGTAGTACGCCAATAATATGGTCAATGTCGCCATCCACCACCGGGAAGCGGCTATGCCCGGTGCGATGCAACTCATCGAGTAACAGCGGCCCCACCATAGCGTCTTGCTCGACTGTCTTGATAGCATTGCGCGGCACCATGACTGTTTCGACTGTCTTACGCGCAAAAGTCAAGCTCCCCAGCGCTTGCTCACGCTCGACTGGTGGCAAGACTGATGGCCGAGCATGACGCACCAGATGTTCAAGCTCAGCTCGCGACCCTAGGCGAAGATTCGTCTCTACTGGTGGTACAAACGAACGGACAATACGTACTACTCGCGGGAACCGTCCCGCAAAGCTCACGAAGCTCGGCTCAACCGCATTATAGAAGCGCTGGGCAATCGCATGCACCCAGCCAATCCGCCCCACACCACCATAGAGCAGTGCCACCGCGAGCGCAACCAGCACACCACCACCAAAGTCAAATGCCCCAATGCTTGCCATCACCATCAGCACCAGCAATAGCGCCACCACGCAGCGCTGAAGCGAGACGAGATCATCATAGACAGCAATGCGCCGCAACTGGTGAATCGCTGTGCGATTATTCTGCTGGCGCCGCCGCTCGAGCTCGTATTGGCTTACCGGTGGTATATCGGGCCATGCACTACCGGCCAGAATGAGAGCAATCACAAAGATAGCAAAGATGATGATCATGAGCGTTTCCATGCCATCATTGTAGCGCACTCCTCTGATCGGCTCAATGCTTTGGCCCATGCAGCACCTCTGTCAGCTTGATTCGGCCTCTCGGGCACGATATAATATGCAAGAATAAGGAGGAATGTTTCGTTTATGACAAAAAAATCATGGCTGATCTTTGCAGTGCTCTGCCTCGCAATCTTAGGCGGGCTCGTGTGGCTGTCGCGCCAAGGTGAGTCGATCAATCTGTCGGGTGTTGACCCATTGCAGGTACAAAGCGCCAGTAGCCAAAATGGCGACATCGCCGACCATACCCACGGGAGCAAATCGCCCAAGGTAACAATCATCGAATATGGAGACTTCCAGTGCCCTGGCTGTTCGCAGGCCTCGCCCGCACTCAAGGCAGTCACTGAGAAATACAAAGATCACGTACAGCTCATCTTCCGCAACAACCCTCTCTCGTCCATCCACCCCAATGCACTCGCGGCAGCAGCTGCCGCCGAATCAGCTGGCTTCCAAGGCAAATATTGGGAAATGCACGATAAGCTCTACACCGAACAAAATTCGTGGCAGTCACTCGATGGCACAGAACGCACCAACTACTTCGCCACCACTGCACAGGGGCTTGGCCTTGATGTCAACCGCTTCAAGACCGACCTCGCTGAGGCCGACCGCTCAGGTGCCCGGATTAAGAAAAAGATCGCCTTCGATAAATCCCTGGCTGGCGCTCAAAATGCCGCCAGCGCCACACCAGCTATTCTTGTCAATGGCAAGAATGTGACCAATCAATACGTCAAGGACGGCAAGCTCACCACCTCAGGCAGCTCAGATGCGCGCCAAGTGTGGGCCGACGCCGATGCCTTTGGCAAGCTCGTCATCGAGCCAGCCCTCAAAGAAAAGGGTGTCTCCTTGCCACAATAACCCTTGCTCCAGTAAGCCAAAAACCACCTCATATCAGAGGTGGTTTTATTATCAGTATTAGGTATTCTTGGTCATATCTTGCGTGGTTTGTTGGGTGGTGCCTTGCTGGTTTTGCGTAGTGGTATTTGCTCCATTTGACGGTGCGCCTGGCTGAGCACCACCGCCTGCCGACTGACCTGTTTGGCCTGGTGGCGACATATTCCCCTGGCTGGTTTGACCACCCATCATACCATGGCCACCAGGGCCACTTTGGCTCGATGTGCTGCGGCTATTGACCTGCATACCACCAAGAAATCCGAGCGCTGCCGCCACGATCACACCCCCGATCACCGCCGCGATCAAACCAGAGTTGGCTGTGCCTTTAGCCTGCATTTGCGTGGACGATGGTGATGTCGGCGATACACCACGCTTCTCCGCTACAAAGCCATCTTCTATGTTCATACATACTCCTTTCGTTATTATGGTTCGAGTATAGGGAGTAGGCGTTAAAAGAAGCTTAAAGTGAAATCTTGCTAGACCCATCGCATTGCCGCGCGCTTTTCTCGTACTATTTTTGCATAAACTTCGTCCGAGTGTGCTATCTAATAGGATGCAAGAAGTTGCAAAAAGCGCTGGCCTAACGTTGAGCGCGTTAATTAACAGCTACCTCACGCAAGTCGTTGCAACTCGCCATATTGAGCCGTATACCCCTGAGCTAACGACGCCGCAACTCGAAGCACTGCTTACTGAAATTGAGCCATCGCTAGCAACTGGTAATAACTTGAGCAAGCCGTTTAACTCTGCCGAAGAATTTTTAGCTGATCTCAAAAAGTAATACAACTCATATACCCTTACTACCAGCTAATCCAAGCCCAGTTTGAGACGCGCCTTTGCTTATTTATCAAGCATCCGCTCTCTATTTCTACAGAACGTTATCTACTACATACTCTGCCTGCCAGCAAGGCGCAAGCTCACCGTAAAGGTCGTGCCACTACCAGGTGTGCTGTCGACAGTAATTTTGCCGCCATGTTCGGTGATGATCTGCCGGGCAATCGCAAGCCCAAGGCCATAGCCCTGGCCTAGGCCACCAGTGCGAGCTTGGTCGGCTCGGTAGAAGCGCTGGAATATCTGACGCTGCGTGGCGGCGTCCATCCCGATGCCTTGGTCAATGATCTGCACCCTAGCCCAGCGACTGGTACTCTCAGCGGTGATGGTAATGGTGGTATGCTCTGGGCTGTATTTGATGGCATTGTCGAGCAAAATGGTAAGGAGCTGAACAAGACGCTGCTGATGAGCCCGCACCATCAAAGGTGGCGTGGTGTCGTCAATGGCAATCGACTTCGCTTGGGCAGGTGCCACCACTAAGTTCATCGCTTCACTCACCACAGTTTGTAAAGCAACTGGCTGCAGCTGCACCACCGAGCGGTCGTGCCGAAGCAAGCCAAGCATTGTATTGGCCAGCGTCTGCAGCCGCGTCGCATCGGTCACATTCGCTTCTATGACGGTGCGAGCCTCAGCAAGGGTGAGCTTAGGGTTGCGCAGCGCTACTTCGTTCGCAGTACGCAGCGCGGTCAGCGGCGTGCGCAGCTCATGACTGGCATCACTAACGAACTGCGTCTGGGCGTGCATGTTGGCGCGGATCGGCCGCAGAGTATGCTCCGCGAGGAGATAGCTCATCACACTGCCAATCACCAGCGCCGCGAGATTCACGAGCACCAGCTGAGCGATCAGCTCTTGCCGTGCCTCAGCCGCTCGCCGCTCAAGGAAGCGATTGACGGTATGATCGGTAAAATGAAATTCTTGCTCTCTGCCAGCCTCACTCGGTGGGCGCTGCCGCTCCAATTGCGCAGCCGACGTCTGATAAAACACCAGACTAAACCCGAGGCTCATTACCATGATAATCGCAAGGTAGGTACCAGCCAGCCGGAGTGTTGTGGTGCGAAAGCTCATTGGCGCTGCCTCATGCTGGGTCGTCCTTGATGATGTAACCAAAGCCCCGCACTGTCTCGATAATCGGGCGGCTATCTGGGAATGGCTTCTCGAGTTTGCCCCGGAGATAGTTGATAAAAACCTCGACATTATTTGGCAAGATATCAGCATCGAAGTCCCAAACGTGAGTCATAATGTTATTTTTGCTGAGGATTTGATTCTTATTGCGCAGGAGGTGCTCGAAGATGGCAAATTCTTTGGCCGAGAGTGCAATAGGTTGGCCAGCTCGCGTCACGGTCTGCTTGACGGTATCAAGCTCAATATCAGCTACACGCAGCACGGTTCCGAGCGCCTCTTGGGGACGCCGTAGCAGGGCACGCACGCGAGCCGCTAGCACATCGAAGGAAAAAGGCTTGGGTAAATAGTCGTCTGCGCCGTGGTCGAGCCCCGCCACAATATCCTGCGTCTGGTCCTTAGCTGTGAGCATCAGCACTGGTGTGTGGTTGCCCCTGCTGCGAAGCTTCTGCACTACTTCGAAGCCATTCATCACTGGCATCATCACATCAAGAATAATCGCATCATACTCATCGGCCCATGCAGCATTGCAACCATCCTCGCCATCAAAGGCGACATCGACGGCGTAGCCTTCTTGCTCTAACCCCTGTTTTATCGACTCGGCAATACGCTGCTCATCATCAACGACTAGTAGTTTCATATCCTTATTATACCGTGTTATTCATCATTATAGATCTTTATTGCACTGCCCTAAATTTCTCTTTTCAGATATCCGATGGCGTGCTAAAATGAATGTTTCTCAAGAATGTTCAGGTTCATCATTACATGTTGCGTACGCTGTGTCAGTCACATTATCTCACCTTCTTAGTGCCATAGTGGCGATGCTTATCCTTTGTATTGCGGGCTAGTAGCCCAGTGCTGCTTCGGGCCATAGGCGGCGCATCATCTGTTGGCCGCGGCGGCTGACGGTGATCCACCAATCACCAGTCGTCATCTTGACTGTAACAAGTCCTTTGTTCTTGAGGTGAGTGAGTTGCGCCATTAGCTTTGGGCGGCTCATGCGCAGGCTCTGCTCTAGGCCAATCACATCGTCTTCGCCATGCTCGTTGATCTGCTGCAAAACGAGAGCTTCATCTGTGGTAAGAGTTGGTTGCTGTGCCATTGTCGTATACTCCTTGTTTATGGTTGTATCTGTAGTATGCACGACGTGGCTTAGGGCAGTCTTAAAAATTCGACTTTTTACTTCATTACTCCGTTCCTCAAGGGTTTGTATAGACAAAAAGGCAAATATATCAAGGTATATTATGACTTACGCATTAGTATTTTCTACCTCTGTTCATTCCTCTTATGCTATACTAATCATATGGATCCGCTTGCGATGATTGCCTATCAGACCAAAGATTATCCGCGTCTGCCCGATGGAAAAATCGACTACACTAGTCAGCCTATCTGCTTTGTCTTCAACTGCGTGGTGTGCTACGGTGATGAGATTTTACTGGCACGGCGTAGCCAGCAAGAGGTTGAGCAGCCGCGTATGCTTAATGGCATCTCTGGCTTCATCGACCGAACCGATACGAGCATTACGGTACTGGCCGGGCAAGAATTGGCCGAGGAGCTAGGCATTGACCCGCGAGATACAACTATCATGGTGGCGCAGCAGCCCCTGATGCAGATCGACGCAGCGCATAGTCGCCAGTGGTATGTGTATCCGGTGCTCGTTGAATGTGCGCAGCGCATAACACCTCGTCTTAATGCCGAAAATAGCGCAGCAGCGTGGTATCCACTCACCGAGATCGATGCTTTGCCGCTGCTACCGTTTTATCATGAGACACTTCGCGCTGGCCTGGCAATGCGCCACAAGTAGGCTTTGCGTTAATTAAAAAAATAATAAAGAGCCAGCCCAAAAACTGGCTCTTTATCTCTGTTACGATACGATTTAAACTGCCTGCGAGAGATCGTACACGGTGTATTGCGTGCCACCGTAGTCAACCTTGGTGCCAGCACTCGCCGCCCAGGTAGCGATAGCAGAGTTGCCACCTGGCCCACCATGATGATGGGTAGTTTGCGTTTGGGCCGATGAGGATTGTGCAGTCGATGGAGCCGACGAATTCGTTCCTGCCTGCGTCGACTGCTGCCCGCCATGCCCACCTGGCCCATGCTGACTCACCACATAGTAGCGCACACTGCCCTGACGTACCAGCTGCTTGAACTGCTCGAGCGTGAGCGTACTGTCGCTGCCGTTAAAGCCACCAACTGCCATCACCGCCTTGCCTGTGGAGAGCTGGATTGGTGCCGATTCATTGGCGCTGTTGACTGCCGCAAGCCATGTTGCATTCTGCTGGTGTGACACAAGGTACGAGACAAGAGCGGCTTCTGCCTGGGCTGATTCGTTATTCGTGCCGCTCATTGCCGTTGCACTCGGCCCTGCTGTAGGAATACTTCCACTATGCGCTGTCGCTATTGTACTCAAGCTAAAGGCTACTGGTGGAGCCATGCCAGCCAGCACAGCCATAGCAAGAGCCGTCCGCACATACCACCGAGGGAGTGTTACCAGTGGCACAAGCGTCATCACAGCCGCTGCTCCACCAGTGATAATGACAAGCCAAGTAAGCCACGGCCAGGTATTGCTATAGCCAAGCATAATGACACCAATGATCGTCGTGAGCAGTACTGTCAGAGGCACAAGCCAGGCTAGCTTCGTGCGCCGCGTGTAAGCTTGCCACAGATACGGCGCGCCAATCCCTACCAGGGCAGCAACACTCGGTGCCATCGCCACGACGTAGTATGGATGGATCGTCCCACTTGTCATACTAAAGATAATGATATGAATGAGCAGCCAGCCCAGCCACAGCAGCACACCGACACGCTCTTTGTTGTGCCGTGGTGCGCGGCGCAGCAGCCATAGTACGAGCCCGCCACCGATCACAGCTACCACAAGCAACCAGGCAATATTAGGGCCAAAACTTTCGTTAAAGATACGCAGCACCCCTGTCTCACCGCCAAAACCAACACCTCCTGGGCCACCACCATGGCCACCCATACCACCACCGGCTGGTGGCGTCATGGATGCTGCCTGCGTCGCTGTATGGCTAGCTGGCTGCGCGGCAGATTGGGTTGCGGTTGCCGCCGCTTGGCCCATCTGCGCTACCCCACCACCTGGCGCTTTGCCAGGGCCACCGCCACTACCCAGCAAGCGCCCAAAGCCATTGTAGCCAAAAATCAAACTCCAGATGTTATTATCATTGGTACTGCCCACCCACGGACGATGAGCCGCCGGAGTAAGCCACACAAGCACGCTCCACCAAAAGGTCGAGACGGCTGTTACCACACCGGCCACGCCAAGATGCCAGAGGCGCGTCACGAGCTTTGGCCGAGCACATATTAGATAGAGCAGTGCCATCACTGGTAGCACCAGTAACCCCTGCAGCATCTTTGTATTAAAGGCCAGGCCCGTAAAGAGCCCTGCAAGGCTCAGCCACAGCACTGGTTTCTTATTTTCAAAGGCGCGGAGGAAGGTATAGGCACTGGCCGTCAAGAAGAGTGTCAAGAAACTATCGGGGTTATTAAAGCGAAACATCAAGGCAGCTGCTGGCGTTAGTGCCATTACCACACCAGCGATGAGCCCTACCTTGGCACCATACCACCGCTTGACTGCTGCATAGACAAGCATAACTGTCGCGACTCCCGCAAGCGCGTGCGGCATGAGCATACTCCACGACGAGAAGCCAAAGAGCCGACCACTAAGCCCCATGATCATCATACTGATAGGCGGTTTATCGACACTAACGAAGTTCGCTGCATCAAGGCTGCCAAACAGCCAGGCCGTCCAGTCGGTACTCGCTGCTTGAGCAGCGGCAGCATAATAGCTATTGGCCATGCCATTGATAGTCAAATTCCAGAGGTAGAGCACACTCGTTAGTAGCAAAAGTCCAGCCACAGCTGCTAGCTCACCAAAGCCCACCTTGCCGTATTCGCGCCGCACCCGCGAAAGGCCCTTGAGATCATTTGTTGCGGTCTTGATAATATGAACGCGCGAGTCGGTGTCTTCGACCCACTCAACTGGCTCCTCGTGGATGGTATAGCCAGCGTATTCTGCCTTGACGAGCAGCTCGGTGTCAAAGAACCAACCAGTATCCTTAATGCGAGGTAGAATTTTGCGTGCCGCATCGCGCCGAATCGCCTTGAAACCGCACTGAGCATCAACGAATTTTGTCTTCATCGTCCGGCGAATAATCCAGTTGTAACAGCGCGAGATAATGTCGCGCTTGAAGCCGCGGGTTGTGCGCGACTGCTTCATCAGGCGCGAGCCCGTCGCCACAGCTGCCTCACCCATAATCAGCGGGGTGATCATTGGGACGAAGCTGTCTAAGTTGGTAGAGAGGTCGATATCCATATAGGCCAGAATATCAGCCGAGCTTTGTAGCCAAGCTTGCTTGAGAGCTCGGCCACGGCCTTTCTCGGTAAGCTGAATGAGCTGCACCTCGGGGTAACGTACCGCTAATTGGCGCACCGCTTCCGCTGTACCATCCGTGCTACCATTATCGGCAATAATGATGCGCCAGCGATGCGGCACATGCTGTGATAAATACGCGTGCAACGTGCTCACCGAGCGCGCAATGACATGCGCCTCATTAAGCACTGGCAGCACAATATCGATACTAAGCGTCCGCGGATTAAGCGCACGCAGCACCGGCGCAGCGGGCGTCTCTACCACTGCGGCTGATTGGGTCATGGTTGCTGTTTTCATGTGTGGTATTGTGCAGGAGGGAGATGAAAGCTAGCTTAAAGAGACTCCTGCAGAAGCGACGTGCTCGTATCAGCCCATTTATTATTTCTCGCTGTCTTATTCTTCCTCTAGGAGATTATAAAAGCTAGTATGCTACCTAAGCACTAATATTGAGAAAGTAAGTAGCCCAAACCATCTAGCCTACCACCGAGTGAATAGCCAGTGAAGCTCTTGGTGCCTACATGAACCACCACCAACTTTCTTGATCGTCTTGGTGTAGAAGGTGTAGGCGTCGTAGAATTGGTTCAGCCCATCCTATACAAAAACATTCCCACTCGATGCAATCGCAATATCCGACTCAATATCTTTCATCGCTTCCCAGATATTCTTATCAATATCTGTTCTGCGATAACCAAAGACTGAGGCGCCAGGATGCGAGGGAGGAGAGAGGTTTACATTCAAGGCGGTTGTTTCTAGGTACTTTCTTAATGATTTCTTTTAAAGATTTATTGGCTATATCCTCCCTTTACTCTTTTTAAAGCAATCCTTGGAAGTTTCCTGCGCTGTTTTCTCGCTTATACCTCCATACTCCTGACAAACATATCGCGCATCTTCAGTTCTGCTATTTACTACGTATCTCACAGCATAACTTTTCGGGTTTTTTGATTGGACATACTCCATAAGTTTTCTTACGTTTTGGACATCTTCTTCTTTTACCTGGTCCCCTACTACAACAATAGATACTTCATATATAATATGGTCCCCATACTTTCGCAACGTCTCAGCAAAAGCTGGCGTGCCCTGTATCCCATCAGCTACGTCAGGAGCAATTGTAATATCTGGCATATATTTTACTGCAGATATAGACAATTTTTTAACCATTTTGGTAAGATCTTTTTCTTCCTGCTCATTGTAAAGTGCCGAGAGGTAGTTATCGCGGTAAAGCCGGTGATCTTTCTCTAAAACACGAAAGGTGTAAGAGCTACCCTCTCTATGTGCATCTGCAACTTTGCCGCCTCTTCTTGCAAATCCTCCTCCTTCAATTCGATAGTTCTTGATAATAAAGTGCTGGTGATATTTTTTCTCTAGATAGGCGCACATTTCAGCCTGAGCTTGATGAGCCTCTATAAGGTACTTAATATGAAATATACCGATCAATGTACCAGTTAATAGAAGTATGACGCATGTCGGAATAATGATAACGCGGAGGATACCACGAAAAAGAATGGTGCGGAAGCTTAGCCTATTATTCTCGTTTGGTTCTTTCTTGTGCATGTTTTCTGTCCTCACCCCTTATTTTCTAAAGCATTCATTGGCTTGTTTTTCATCTAATAGACGCGTACCTTCTACCTGTATATTACACACTATGTCTGTGTCCATCTTCGTATCATGTATGCTGTAGTGTACAATACGATAGCCAACTTTTTGCTGATTGATATATCTAATAAGGTTCATGAGATAGTACCGATCCCGGTTATCGACAGCCAATTGATTTGTATTACGATTAACACTTATTATGTAGTGTATGTCTTTTCCATAAGATGCTGTCGCTTCTTCGTATGTTTTAGGTGTACTACTCAGCGACTGTGCTGTATTGTCTGCAAGACTGACAGTGATGTCGGTCTGCGCCCACGAGTTATTTATGATATGATCCTTTATTAGCTTATCATTCTGAGAGCGGGACCATATTACACCTGGATAGTTATCTTGATTGCCATTCGATGAGGTGTTTACAGAAAATCGTATATGAGGATCTCGTATAGGGTAAGCATTGGCAGCTAGTACTCCCTCTACGCCGAGGCCACTGCTCTTCCGCTCTGGTTTCTCAACGATGAATTCCTTATTATATTTGTTTTGTAAATAAGTTTTCATTGTTGCTTGAGCTTGATTCGCCTCAATATCGGCCTTGAGATAGAATCCACCAACAAGAAGAAACATAACAGCTGTTGGAATAATGATGACATAGAGAATACTACGGAGAAGAATGGTACGAAAGCTTAGTTTGGTGTTATTATTTAGTTCCTCCTTGGACATATTCTCTTCTCCCAACAACCCCTATTTTTTGGCTACGCGACTATTATAGCACAAATACAGAACTATTGAGTTATTCTGCAAGTTGTAGCGTTGATGAGTTGTCAAGGTGTGAGAGAGGAAGGGGGTTTGCATTCGAGAGAAATAGATCCATCGCTATGGCGATAATTGTCAATTTTTCCCTGTTTTATGAGCGCCTCAATAGATGGCTTCTCACCACTAGAGGCAAAACTACTTAGGGATGTACTATTAAGGTAATGAGCTTGATGCCAAGCATTGTTCTATTTTCATAGTTTTTTCTCCTTCATTTCGATATATTTCCTTACATCCTGCGGCGAGTGTATACTTGTTTCTTCGACTAGTGCAACGTATACCATGGGGTTCTCATAATTAATAGATAGCGACACACCAAACTCTCGCAGCTTGACGATTATCTGGTATATCTGTGCGGCTACATCATTATGAACAACCCTACTCTTTATACGTACAGCGACATGTATATCTTTACCAAATCGCTGGAAGGCATCACGATACAATGGTATTTCTTTTCCTATCCTTTGGTTCACTGCAGGTATACTGTAAACTTCTATTGATGCGAGTGATGTGTCAGCACCAAATACGTTTTGTATCATAGGATCAATATCCTTTTTGAGGTGTTTTGCCCATGTCATATCGGGGTATCCATCCCAATAGTTATTGCTGTATGGGCTATCCCCCGGAAAACCCTTCACCATAAATCGAATCGTGTGGTCACTTTTAGCATACGCCTCAGCCTTAGCAACACCATCTACTCCAAGGCCAGCTCCCTCGATTCGATAATTCTCTACTACAAATTCTTGGCCATACTTACGTTTGAGGTATGACTGCATATGTGATTGAGCAATATGATCATCAATAGTAGATTTTGTGTAAAATATACCAAATATTACCAACATGATAACTGCTGGAATGATAATCACATAGAGAACACTACGGAAGAGGATGGTGCGAAAGCTTAGTTTACTGTTGTCACTTGGTTTTTTATTGTGCATATCTTCTGTTCTCGGGATCCCTATTTTTGGCTACGCGACTATTAATAGCATAATTATGGAACTCTCTAGTTATTCTTTTGAAGGTTGTATTTTATAGGCAAGTGCACTTAGCGCAAGATATTGCTCTATTGTTATGCTCATATTTACAGACTCTCCTTTTCTTGAAACATTGTGACCAATGTTTCTTGTGGTGTGGATTTTAATGCCATGATTGTTATATCCAAATCAAACTTCTTGCCTCCAGCTGTTTGTGCTTGGTAGCGAATAGTAGTATCAACGGTATCTGGCAGATCCTTTGCAAGCTCTTTAAGATTATCGACGATGCGCATTTTTTCCTGATATTCTCGTGTTTGGTGTGTTTTTTGAATAGTGATATTATATGGAATTTGCTGCTTATATTGTGCTGCCGCTTGTGTAAAACGCGGTATTACACCGTCAACTTGTATATCTTTCGTTTGTAGCGTCATAGACGATTGGATGGTTACACTATACACTACATCTTTACTAAAGATACGCTGAATAATAGGTTTGAGTCGATCAGTCTCTTCTTTTGACCATACAGCACCAGCATAGCCATCATGCTTCCCTGAGGATGACAGCATAACAATGAAGCGGATGTCTGTGTGATTCTTCGGGTAGGCTGTTGCTTCAAACCATCCTTCTACACCAAGCCCACTTCCATTCTTTTCTGGTCGTTCGACGATAAATTCTTCACCATATTTACTATGTAGATATGTTTTCATTGCTGCTTGAGCTTGGCTAGCTTCAGCACATAATTTGAGATAGAATCCGCCAACAAAGAGAAGCATGATGACTGTTGGTACAACAATTACATAGAGAATACTACGGAAAAGAATGGTGCGAAAGTTTAGCTTATTATTCTCGTCTGGCTCTTTCTTGCGCATGTTTTCTACCCTTCCCCTACTTTCTACTCTGTGACTATTCTTACATTAATATAGAACTTTCAGGTTGTTCCTCTTCTGAAAGTTGTTTAATTGATGAAGCGCCATGAGGAGAGAAGATTTAAGTTCAAGCAAATCAGTTCTTGCGATCAAGTGAGAGACAATCTCTTCAAGGGTTTGTTTTGACACATCATCTAACAAACTATTTGGTATTACTTGATAAGCAAGCGATGACAAGGCAAGATACTGCTCAACTTTCAAATTCATTTTTTCTCCTTAATTATTTCTTTATCATATATACGAATATCCTGGTTTTCGTGAAGTATTTTTGCTATTTCATCTTCTAAGAGCACTATGACGTGTTTAGTACCATTTTCGTACCATCGGTATATCAGTTTAGTCTTAGCAGGAACATCCTTAATAATCTGCAACAACTGCTTGACTCGCTCATAGTGCATCAACGAAGAAGCATCGTTTTGCGCAGTTACTTCTAGCTTATAGAGTATACTTTGGCTATGCTTATGCGCTACCTCTTGAAATAATGGCAAAGCCTTAGTGTCTGTAACAGCATTGCCAATTTCGCCCGTTGCTATATCCACAGTAGACACGTACGATCCAGCCATTATTTTATCGACCATCGGTTTTATTCTTGCCATTTCTTGCATGCTCCATAGTGTATCTACATAATCATCCCATGGGTCTGAAAGTGACATCATCACCTTAAAGGGAAGTTTTTTGTTCGCCACAGGATAAGCTACCGCCTCGAACCACCCCCGCACCGCGAACCCACTTCCGTTTCGTATTGGTTTCTCGACAACAAATTCTTCTTTATACTTGTTACGTAAGTACGTCCTCATTGTCGCTTGAGCTTGGCCAGCCTCGATATCTAACTTAAGATAAAAACCACCAACGAGGAGAAGCATAATGGTTGTTGGAATAATGATGACGTAGAGGATACCACGGAAGATGATAGTGCGAAAGCTTAGTTTGCCGTTGTCACTTAGTTTCTTTTTGTGCATGTTTTCTGCCCTTCCCCTACTTTCTACTCTGTGACTATTCTAGCACGAATATAGAACTTCTGATTTTCCCTTTTATGCACTATATCTGTCTAGATACCACATCGACGAACAGCCTCCATCCTACTCCTCATTCCTTATCAATCACCTCAACCATCAGTTTGCTTTTTTCAATACCTGGTTTACTGTCCCGGATTTATATTTCTTCATGTTATTGTCTCCTTTCTAAGGCCATCCAACCTGCTGCTACGGATGCTGCCACAGATAGCTCATTGTTCATGAGCATAGTTCGTAGCCCGTCAGGTGTTACATGCATTACCTCAATATCCTCATTATCGTCAAGATGTTGCCTATGCTTTATAGTGACATTATCAGCAAAGACGATCGCTATCTTGACACGGCTATTCGTAGGGTCCTCAAAAAATGTAGGTCCCTCTACAAAGAGACTGGAGATGCCTCCAGTCTCTTCATATAATTCCCTTTTTGCAGCAATTAAAGCAGATTCACCCGCATCGATCTTACCCGCAGGAAATTCTATAACACTTTGCTGCGCTCCATGTTTATACTGACGCACCAGTAAAAATTTGCCTTCATGAGTGCGTGGAACGATCAAAACGGCGTTCATACCCTCTCGCACGTAATAATCATCGAGGACTTTGCCTGACGGGAGCCTGACAGTTTCAATATTTAGCTTGTACCACGGTGAGTCGACTAACTTCTTTTGACTTATAACGTTCCATGCTTGATTCATAGTATTATTGTAGTGTATCTTCAGATCTAGCACTACCATCAACAGTAGCATAAGTAGCATAAGCGATATCATACATCTATGTATAAACAAGACATTTGCACACTCGCGGTTCCCTTTCAAATTATGATACACCGTACATCATAGGACTCCAGCGGCACACGACAAGTGAGCTCAGACGTGTTAGTTTTTATCTCTTCTCGTATGTAGTAAAATACTATACATGAATACTCAAGCGCACCACGTTATTACCGACGAACACTTGATCGATGAAGCGCTATCTCGCTCAGTTGCCGAAATTCTTCCGAGCAAAGATAGTCTCAAAAAGGAGCTACAAAGTGGCCGCCGCCTCACATTCTATCTTGGTATTGACCCAACTGCGAACTATGTTCATCTTGGGCATTCAACAAATTATCTGATGCTCGAACGGTTCCACGCTCTTGGCCACCGGATTATTGTGCTAATTGGAGACTTTACCGCCATGATCGGTGATCCGAGCGATAAAACTTCGATGCGTGTGCAGCTAACACGTGAACAAGTGCTAGAGAACTTGCAGACATTTAAGGCGCAAATTGGCAAGATCCTAGACTTTAACGATATCGACAACCCGATAGAATTCCAGTTTAATTCGGAGTGGCTCTCCAAGCTAACATTTGAAGACTCTGTGGAGCTTGCCTCCAACTTTACCGTGCAGCAGATGCTAGAGCGCGATGCGTTCAAAAAGCGAGTCGCTGCCGAGAAGCCACTCTTCGTCCATGAGTTCTTCTATCCGCTGATGCAGGGCTACGATTCTGTGGCAATGGATGTTGATGTGGAGATTGGTGGCACCGACCAAACATTCAACATGCTGGCTGGTCGTACATTGCTCAAGCGTTACAAGCAGAAAGAAAAGTTTGTCATTACAACCACACTGCTCGAAAACCCAGAAACCGGCGAAAAATTAATGAGCAAAAGCCTTGGCACCGGTGTGGGTCTCGATCTGAATGCCAAAGATATGTTCTTCAAAATCATGCACCTGGCGGATGCGGGTATTTACCAGTGTTTTGTGGATTGTACGCGCCTGCCTATGAGTGAGATTGCTGTAATTAAAAATCGGCTCGACGACGGAGAAAACCCACGCGATATCAAAAAGGATCTTGCCCGAGAGATAGTGTCAATGTACCATGGAGCGAGCGCCGCCGTTGATGCTGAGCAGCAATGGGTCTCTGAGGTGAGTCAGAAGAATCTTGCCAAGGATATTAACGTCATTCAGGTAGATGCCCATGAGTCAATTATCGATATCATTGTCCGACTGGGCATCACAAAAAGTCGCGGCGAGGCCAGGCGGCTCATCAAGCAAAAGGCCGTGAAGATC
>CAUTXC010000004.1:0-62547 GCA_963542675.1 uncultured Candidatus Saccharibacteria bacterium
AATTCGTGGTGGGCTACGGCCTCGACTACCGCCAGCACTACCGCAACCTGCCGTACATTGGTGTGTTGAAGCCGGCGGTGTATCAGTAAGAGTGCTCCTCGTTATATTGGGCGGCCACTACGGTCGATGCCTGTCGTGTCGACCTTGCCCTGCCAGTCTTGGATATAAGTGGTGTATTAAGCTCTTCGAGTAATAAGTATGCCAATACTTGAAACTTCTCTGGCATGGAAATCAATGAGATAGTCTATAGAAACATGACATCAAAAAATGGCGCGTTCTGCAAACGCGCCATGGATGCTTACGTCTCGGTGACGTGTACCACGTGATACACGTCACTCACTACACTGAGCAAGGCATAAGACTGACTCCACAGACACCACATGTGGTGCCCACTTAGTATATATCAAGTAAGCTGATCAATCAACCAGTCGGTATGGCTCTCGTGAATGAATTCACCTTTTGCAATACGGAGTCGCGCCAATGGGAGATTGTGCAGCACCCGACCAAGATACACTGGCCGCATATACGTCACAAAAACAAGGCGGGTAATAAAGTGCGCCATACGCAATCCATAGTTAGTTTGCGGCTCAACCGTGTCAATCACAAGTGTATGCTGGTACCCGTGCTCACGCGCCTGCTGCTGTATATAGCGCTGCATCTGGCGCGCCGTTGCCGCCTTGATCGTCTTGTTGCTCACAACGATACGCACATCCTCATGACACCGCACCAGCGTATCGAGCAGCAATCGACGCAGCAGCACCTGCCGCATATGGATACGTGCTGCTTTATTGCGCATTCGCGTCTCTTTTTTGTCACGCTTCATCACAACATACGTGATAGAGTGATCATCCCGAGCTGGTAGGCTTTTCGTAATATACTGCTCAATATGTTCTTTAACGTACCAATCGACAAGAAATGACCCCGGTTTGTATCGTCGCAAAACGTGGCCGTTTACCCGCCGGATCAGATTCTTCATCCGCTTGAGCGCTTTCTCGTCGTCGATCATCAGCGCTGCCATGACAAAGTAGGGCTTATGGCAGCCCAAGTCCAACGTGCCAGATTCGTGGATATAGATTGTTTTCATCTCGTATATTTCCTATTTGGTATTGTTATTATAATAATACAAAGCAACCACACATGCAAATCCACTTCTAGTATCCTATATCTCCATTATTCAATAGGCGCCCAACACCCAACAACCCCACACAATAATAGCGTGGGGTTGCTTGTGTATGCTGCGGGGCGCGGCTTAGTTATCAAACGTCCCAACGATGTTGACGTGGTTTCGTATGCCATCGCCTTGTGCTTCGTTGGTGACTGTGAACGAGCCATAGGTTGCACTGTGTGGGTACTGTGGCGAGGCCCAGTTGGTCTCGGGGATACCCTCGATGGTGCGGTCGGTGGCGCGCAGGGTAAGCACGCCAGTGTCTTGTGGCTTGGTTGTGGTGCGGCGCGACGCATGAAACCACTCTGGTGTTTGCTGTGCCTTGCCATAGCCATGCCACCAGCGCTGGCCGGGCTGAGCAATCTTGGCACCGCGACGTGGCGTGCTCCACTGCCAGCTCGATGCCCAGATGGCTTTGTCGTTCTTGTCGTACACGACGATATTGCGGTCGCCCTGGAAGGCCAAGCGTGCACCCTTGCCCTGAGTATTAGATGCCCACTGAGCCGTACCGGTGTGGCTGTAGAGTACTAAGTTACCGTCCTTTTGGAAGGTGAGGATGAGCTCGCGGCCACCCGTCGTCTTGCCACTGCTCAAGCAGAAGCTCCCTGGTGCAAAGTTGACTGTCTTGCTCCCCCAGACGAAGCGTCCGCTATTGGCAAATGCTTCGTTGGATGCCCAGTCGTATACCTCTGTGCCGGCCACCACCCAGCCGTGTTGCTGGCGGAAGCTGTTGGTTGCGTCGGCGCTGTGGTCTTCTGGGTAGCCCTCTGGCATCTTCCAGTAGGCATATGCATTGGCCGCCTTGACTTGGCCTACCACTGTACTACACGCCGCACGCGCTGCACTGAGCTCTTGCTCGGTAGCATGAGCTGGCGCACCACTCAGGCACACCATGGCTGCGGCCACTGCCACGCCTGCCAGCGAATAGTTAATTAACTTCGTCATACACCCTCCTGTGTGTTAGGTTGTTGTGCCTCTAGTATACCCCACTATCCTCTGTTGTAATAGCCCAAAAGACCACCCCTTATTACCCCATCTCTGTAGCGGTGTAAAAACCACATCGTGCTGTGGAAATCGCGTGGATAACTGCCCACACTGCGAGAATATACAGTGCTCTCTCGCCCTGGCAAAAATATGCATTATGCAGCGAGTCTTGCAAGATTATGGGCCTAACCCCTTGCAAAAAACTAACCATAAGCGTTATAATCATGCTCATAACGTTTTTAGACAAAAACAGGGGGGACAAAACGGTGATAAAAAAAGCAATTATAGTGCTTGTGGTGCTGAGTGGTGCTGCGCTGCTTGCACTTCTCTATCACAGCACGACGCATGCCGATCAGTGGGGTATGGTGTGGCACGATGAGTTTACTGGCTCGGCTGTGTCTGGCGAGTGGGATATACTCAAGCAAAATACTGATAATCTGCGCAATACGCATCTCGCCTACAGCCCAAACAATCTCAAGGTCGCCAACAGCCATCTCGAGATCACTACGCAGCGCCACTGCGTGAGCAACCTCAGCGAGCCACTTACCAGTGCCAACATGAGTGAGCAGCCATGCCCGAGCGGCACCACGACTCGCTACCTCAGTGGGCGAGTCAAGAACAAGGCCAAGGTTGTCGATGGCACTAAGCCATTCCGAGCAGAGATTCGGGCGAAGTTTAATTGGAATGGTAAGCGTGGCACACGGCCATCGCTGTGGATGGTAAGTGGCAATACCCTGCAAAACTGCAACGATAACCCCAAGGCCAACGACCCATACGGTGAGCTAGACATCATCGAGTGGTATTCATCCACACCAAATTACGCGTGGTCGACCACCCATATGTCGTGCTACCACCATGGCGCCGATGGCAAATGGAAGACCGGCTGGCGGACGCGTGCCCTCTCGCACAGTGGCGAGCACTATGCCGGTGCGCGGCCAGGCTCGTTTGCATACGAGTGGCACACCTGGGCCGTTGAGTATGACGGCACGATGGTGAAGTACTTTGTAGACGACCAGCCCATCAAGGTGTATCGCTACCATGTGAGCCCTACCAATGATGGTAATATCATTCCTCGGAAGGACTCTGAGCCACTCACGAAGGTTGCCAGCCAAGAAAATATCAATGGGGCATTTCACCGCGGCTGGCAATTCATCCTCAACGACTATGTAGAGATTAGCAAAAACCTCAGCCCTATCGACCCATCCGAGCCATTCCCTACACAGACGATGCTGATCGACTATGTGCGTGTCTTCCAAAAGGGTGCGGGTACGCAGCCACCCGAGACGCCAGTGCCAGCAACCGGCACAAAATGGGCCAAGCATGATGCTGCAGGCGACCGCAAATGGTCTGCCCTTGCCAGCTCTACTGATGGCAGTAAACTTGCAGCCGCTGCCTGGGGTGGTACAATCCACACCTCGCAAGACGGTGGTGCAACGTGGACGGAGCAGCCAAAGTCGGAAGTGCGCAATTGGGTAAGCATCGCGAGCTCGGCTGATGGGAGCAAGCTTGCGGCACTCTACGATTGGGGTGGCTACATCATGACATCGCAAGACGGCGGTGCAACGTGGCACAAGCACGCGATGAGTGGCTCGATCAACTGGATGTCGATCGCGAGCTCGGCCGATGGTAATAAGCTGGTGGCCGTCGCCAAGGATCACGTTATCTACACCTCGCGCGATGGCGGTGCAACGTGGACGGAGCAGCCAAAGTCGGGCAGCCGCAAATGGCGCGCCGTCACAAGCTCGGCCGACGGCAACAAACTAGCCGCAGTCGTGGAAGGCGGTGCTATCTATACCTCCTTAGACGGCGGCAAGACCTGGACAGAACGCACCCAAGCTGGCAACCGCACCTGGACATCAATTGCCAGCTCGCCCGACGGCACAAAGCTCGTCGCAACAGCCGCTGGTGGCTATATCTATACTTCGGCCGACGGTGGCGTGACGTGGACGGAGCACAGCGTGGACGGCCGGCACAACTGGACAGCGGCAACCATCTCGGCCGATGGCAGCACCCTCGCTGCAACAGCTGGCGGTGGCGGTTATATCTACGTATCGACCGACGGCGGTGCAGCGTGGGTGGCTCAGACGTCGCCTGGCGTGCCCAACTGGTCGGCTCTTGCCAGCTCGACCGATGGGAGCAAGCTGATAGCTGCTGCCTACGGTGGCATGATATATACCACCACTCCACCGGTAGATGATCGCACACTGGCCACTGCCGAAGCTGCTGTGGCCCGAGCCGAAGCCAGCAAGAGCCCTGCAGATATTGCTGCTGCCCAAGCTCGCATTGCCGCCGTCAAGGATGCACACAAACAAGCTGCCCTCCAGGCTCGGCTTAACGCCATCACATCAGCCCCATCCACGCCAACACCCAAGCAGCCAAATCAGCCAACCAACTCAACTACCATTACCCAGCCACACGGCGGTGCGGTATCGCTCGCTACAGCCGGTACACCCTGCAGCCACATTGCTTCGGCCGAGCCAGCAGCTGCTCCCCAGCAGTACCAAGGCCGGACTCTGCGCAATAGTGTGCGCTTCACCATCACCTGTGCTGGGCGCACAGCGCACACTGGCTACACCACTCATGTCGCGCTCACACTCAGCACGCGCTATCGCGACCCAAGCCGCCTCACCGTGCTCAAACTTGCCAAAGGTGGCTCAGTCATCGAAGACATCACAGGCCGGATCAACTTTGGCACAAACCCGAGCGGTACACGCACAACAATTGCCTACGATGTGACCGACGGTGGCTTTGGCGACGAAGACGGCGCTTCCAATGGCACAATCCTCGACCCCATCGCCATCTACGAAGACACGTCGCACACCGACTCTACGGGCAGCTCACCCCACCGCGGCGGGCTCCTCGCCAACACCGGCGATAGCATCCTCCCCATTACCCTCGGTGCAATTGCCCTAGGCGGTAGCGGGGTGTGGATACTCCGCAAACGGCGATCGTAGCCGTACTCCTGCCCCACACAGCTCTATCTTGGCTTGGATACTTGCTATCCAAGCCACTTTCTTTTGCCACCTCGCGTGTATTGGTGTGTAAAGCTTGCTGGTAAGAGCGAGATTTACACGTATTAGCAATGTGGGGTTGGCGCTCTAACCATCTCCCGCACTGCTTTGGGTAAGAATAAAAGCACACTATACGTTTCCCCAAAAAAAGTACAAGCTGCCCTCATCGGCGGAAGGCTATTCGTTGGCTCAATACGATCGCTCACGCTACCGTTGATGTAGCCTACAAGGCCGATGCACTAGTGATCGTTACCAAGACACATCGCACAGGAAGCAAGTTCCATCGGTCGCCATCATCTCTAGCCCCGACCATCGCCGCGCAACGCAAAGGCCGCGCCAACACGGTCGTGACCCGCCTATTCTTTTTCTCAAGAGCCCCTAGCAGCGCGCTAGTGCTGGCATTCTATCTATAAAAGGTAGTTTCCTTGCTGCTTATACTCACGTGCCGCAATGGTGTATCACTGCTACATTAGCACCCAAGCTGCTTGATAATATGCAATTGCTCTATAATGAGCACTCTACCCTACCTCAACCAAAAAAGAGAAAGGCATACGGTATGCCTTTCTCTTGGGTATAGAGACGCTGCAGTGCAGTGCTCTAGTTCTTGCGGCTCTTGACGAACCAGAAGCTCCCGGCGCCAAGACCGCTGGCTGCGAGGGCAGCGACGAGCCATACGCTGTCACCGGTGTCGGCGAGAGCTGGACCTTCGTGCTTAGCAGGAGCGGCAGGCTGTGCTGCGGGTGCAGCTGCCGGTGCCGGATTTACCTGTGCAGGTTCTGCTACAGGTGCTGGCTCTGTCGCTGGCTCAGCAGGTGCTGGAGCAGCTGGAGTTGCTGGCGCAGGTGCGGCAGGTGTAGCAGGTGCCGGAGTCGCAGGTGCGGGCGTCGCTGGAGCAGGTGTAGCTGGAGCTGGGTTGGCTGGTGCAGGATTTGCTGGAGCTGGATTTGCGGGCGCTGGATTGGCCGGAGCTGGCTGCACAACTGGCTTGTCCTTAGCTGTTGCTGTGTTAATGTTACCACCGTTGAGTGCTGCAGCGAGGCGTGCACCGTCGTCCGACATAACAATAGCCGACCACGCACCGGTAGCAGCGCTGTCATTTTCCATCCAGGTGACACCACCGTCGTCTGAGGTGTAGACCTTACCACCGTTGACTGTAGCGGCAAGCTTCATACCATCAGCTGAGCTCGCGATCGATGTCCACTTCTGTGGGGTTGATGCAGCTTGCTCTTTCCAAGTAACACCGCCGTCTGTCGAGGTGTGAATCTTGCCACCATTGACGGTTGCGGCGAGCTTCATACCATCAGCTGAGCTGGCGATCGATGTCCACTTCTGAGTGCCAGCAGCTGCTTGCTCTGTCCAGGTGACACCACTGTCTGTCGAGGTGTAGACAACACCGTCGGCAACAGTTGCAGCGAGTTTGGTGCCGTCATCCGAACTTGCGATAGACGACCAGTTCTTTGCACCTGGGTTGGCTTGCTCCTTCCAGGTTGCACCAGAGTTTTCAGAGGTAAAAACCTTACTGCCACGCCCAACAACAGCAAGCTTGGTGCCATCGGCCGAGCTCGTCACAGACACCCAGTCGCCAGCAGCTCCTGGGAGACCATTTTTCGTCCAGGTAGCACCTGAGTCATTCGAGGTGTACATGTAGCCACCCCACTGGTAAAAGGCAGCAATCTTGCTACCATCGGCCGAGCTGGCAAGAGCCGTCCACTTTTGCGGAGTGGTAAGACCAGTTATTGGTCGTTCCATCCAGGTGACACCACTGTCTGTCGAGGTGTAGACATTCCCGACATTCACTGCTGCGACGAGCTTAGTGCCATCTGCTGAGCCGGCCATTGCCGACCAGTTCTTTGTGCCAGAGCCAGCTTGGTCCTTCCAGGCTACCTCTTGTGCGGCACGTGTGGGCTGGGCAAATAATGCCACCATGGCAGCTACTGCCACCAGGCACCCAGCCTGAGACACACGCGTCAGTGTTCTCCATTTATTATGTTTTGCTTGCCTGAGTTCCCTCATGCAATAACCCTCCTTTTTGTTGTGAAACACAACACCTTAAATATAACGTTCGCATTATATCATTATTACGCTTATGGTAACAAGAGGGTAATTGGGCCTGAAATAAACAAGCCTTCTGCTCTAGACCCCAGGAATTCACCATCGTTATCTGTGTGTAGAAAATACATCACTCTGTGGAAATATTGTGGAAAAGTATACTATATTTCCTCAGTATTTTCTTGCAACCACCGTGCGATGTGCACAATATCCCAATGATCGGTGGCAATCTGTACTGCTATATTCTCAAGTTCTTGGGGTGCCGCTCGCAACCAGACATCATTGCGTAATAAAAATACTCCAGTTAGTGTTACTGCTGTCCGTTTATTCCCATCTATAAACGGATGGTCAGCGATGCAATGATGGAGATACACTGCTGCTTTTTTATGCACCGATCCATAGAGCTCACAACCAAACAACACTGCCTGTGGTGTAACGACGAGTGACGCAAGTGCCTTCGCGTCGCGCAGACCATGCGAGCCACCATAGTCCGCAATCACCCAATAATGTAATGCTTGAATCTCATCCGTCGTTAGATAGCGCGTCATCGGTCAGCCAAATTCTTCAGCGTTTCACCATACTGCTGCGTGAATGTTTCGTAGTCACGCCGCACTTGGTCAGTTGCTGGTTGCACTGGTGTATGAGCAGAACTCACCGTATCAACCACAATGCGCACTTCATCCCCCTCCTGCCAGCCAAGCGCCCGCAGCTGCTTAGCCGGCAGCGTCACGCCACGGCTCGAGCCGATTTTGATGATCTTTTGGATTGTGGTAATCGTCATAGGCTCATTATAACAAAATTGGAATAAGCATGTCACGCGACAATTAATCGTGTCGATCTCGTGCTATATACTTAATGTGTGGTTGATCTGAGTATTACCAGCAATCCCCCAATATGGCGAAGCTTTACTGCTTGAATACGACGAGTTATATGCATGATTTTATTATACCTCTATAATAGTTTAGCGGAATCGACCCTCCTGGATGAGACAGTCCGCTTATGCTCGCTCTGTGATAGATGCAAAAGCGGTGCTTATATAGCAACTCACAAACACTACCAGCCACGCCAGTAGCGAGACAACACCTACTGCTGAGCTAGCCAATAGTGAGCTCCCACCAACGACCAGAAGTAGCATAACTTGCGAGAAGCCATTAAACGTCCCGTGCAGCACCGCAGCAAGCCACACGCTTCTGGTCCGCTCAACGACAAAACCAAGCACAAGCGACATCACCACACAAAATCCAATGAACAACACCGACCCCGGAAGCGCGTTCGCTGTGCCATAGTTATACCCTAGGGCAATCAGTGGAATATGCCACAGCCCCCACAGCACACCAATCGTCACATATTTCTTGCAAAATGGCCGTCCCGCAAATGCCTGCGCAAGGTAACCACGCCACATGATCTCTTCCGCCATCGCAAAGATCGCATTTACCGTTAGCCCAGCCATCAATGCACCAAAGATACCAAGTGGCAACATGACAAGCGGCGTTGGTGGCATGTTCATCGCGCTAGTATCAACCGATGTGCCGATGAGCTTCTCAAGGTTGTGCACCAAGTGTCCATTCGTCGTTGCCAGATGCCCAAAAGTCTCTGGCCACAGCCAGCCAAGAACCGCAACGGAGCCAATCATCAATACTGCCCAGGCCAAGAATAGCCCAGCGACCAATGCATACTTCTTCACGGTGATATGCTTTAATGATAACAACGCACGAAATGGTATTGGTATGCCAAGCATAAATCGACTTAGTAAGAGCGTATACAGTGGTACCGGCATATACAAAACCGCGATGTACGCCAAGCGCAATGCTAGCGCTACCGGCGGCGCGCTACCACTCGTCGCAGCTACAACCGCCCAGTAGCCACCTCCGGCGAGTGCCGTCACGAGAAAGAGGGTGATGAGTACTTTGTTGCGATGCTCTTTTTTAATGAGAGGGCGTGAATTGGATGTTTTTTCTGTCGTGTTACTCATATGTATACACCTAGCCTTTTGTGATTTTGTTCGTATGAGGTGATTATACCACCTTGAAGCTTTTCTCGCTATTTACTTATATAGCTAACTATCCACCATAACTAAGTTAGCTCATTTGCTTTATTCTTCTATGTCGCTACAATAAGAGCTATTAAGACGAAAAGGTTCCGAACGGTTAGTTGCCTAAGGACCCTTTTTCTATTTAGTGTCGGACAGCTAACTTACTGCCTCAAGCTATACAACCGCCATCTCCTTCCCCATCACCTGCACCTGCCACTGGCGTTCGCGGGCAGCGGCAGCTCTATCGCCGGGGTGGAGCAGGTTGATGACCTTGATAGCATAATCACTAGCCACCATGGCGTGCTCTGGCATGTGGCCAGTGCCAATGGCTTGGCCTACCACGCGCAGCACCGCCGTGGTGAGTTCATCCGGCGCTTGGCGGGCCAGCTTGTGCACCGCAAAGCCAGCTTGGCGCACATCGTGCATGCGAGCCGCCCCAGCTTGCCACTGGCGGTTGACGGCAAAACCAGTGGTAATAGCTGGGTTGTGTGGGTCGCTGTAGCCCGCAGTCTCCATAATGTGCGCTGCCAGCCGCAAGGCATAGCGGCACAGCGCCACCTGGCTGGCGCCCTCGTACAAGGCATCGAGCGCCGCCCGGCCAGCGCTGTCGTCGTTGATTGTGATTTTTACCCGTGTTGGCATGGTGGCTCCTTTGTGGGATTTCGTCGTACGCTTACTTACGCAGAGTGGCTTGGTTGGCCCAGTAGGTCAGCTACCTGCACCCGCTTTTGCTCGGTGGTGTCGCGATCACGTACCGTGACGGTGCCATCCTCCAGCGTCTGGAAGTCGATGACCACGCAGTACGGCGTGCCGATTTCGTCCTGGCGGCGGTAGCGTTTGCCGATGTTGCCGTTGTCGTCCCACATCACTCGGCCGGGGTTGGCTTTGGCGAGGTTCGCGTACACATCGCGGGCTTTTTCCACCAATTCTGGCTTATTCTTCAGTAGTGGCGAGACGGCAAATTTGACTGGTGCTAAGTGCTCTGGCAGGGCCAGGTACACTCGCTTTTCGCCATTTTGTTCATCCTCGCGGTAGCTACTGGCCAGTACTGCCATCAGTGCCCGCTCCACACCGAAACTGGGCTCGATAACGTGCGGCACAAATTTCGTATTCGTCCCCTTGATGGTATACTCCATACTCTTGCCGCTGGCACGCTGGATGTTCATTAGGTCAAAATCAGTCCGGTAGGCGATGCCCATCAGCTCCTCGCGGCCAATTGGATAGTCATATTCGATGTCAATCGTCTTTTTGCTGTAGTGCGCCCGATCCTCCGCCGGCACGTCCAGCTCGTGGATGTGCTCTGGTTTCAAGCCCAGTTCTGCCAAAAACGCATGCGTCGCCGCCAGCAATTCATCAAACGCCTCTTGCCAATGCTCAGGATTTACGAAATATTCAATTTCCATCTGCTCAAACTCGCGGCTGCGGAAGACGAAGTCGCGCGGCGCAATTTCATTACGAAATGCCTTGCCCTGCTGAGCGATGCCAAACGGCAGATTAGGGTAGAAACTATCGACGATGTTTTTGAAATTGGTGAAGATACCTTGGGCGGTTTCTGGGCGGAGATAGCTAATCGAGTTTTCATTTGCAACAGGGCCAATGTAGGTTTTAAACATCATATTAAATGGCCTTGAAACACTCCATTTACACTGACCGCACACATCACATTTTATCGATTTTTTTTCAAGGTAAAAGGCGGGGAAAACACCTTCATACTTCTCAGCATCAGCGATATCAGGAACGGCCATGGAAAGGGCATCGTTGCCTTTCTTTGCTTTTCCTAATATAGACTTTGCCTCATTAAGCGTTCTCTCATTAGGAAACTGTCTATAATGCTCTATTAGATCCTCAACTGTATCTATATTTTGGAGAACATTACTACTTAGATCAAGCAGACTTGACCGTGCTATCATAACTTTGTCCTGATAATCATCTTCAACTAATTTATCTGTCCGATAGCGAGTATTACAACCCAGGCAGCTAATAAGCGGATCAGAAAACGTATCCACATGTCCACTGGCCTGCCACACCTTCTGATTCATCAAAATCGCCGCATCGACGCCGTACATGTCGTCACGCTCGTCGACGAATCTGCGCCACCACAGGTTCATAATATTGCGTTTGAGCGCCACACCTAACGGGCCATAATCCCACGTGCCACTCAGGCCGCCATACACGTCCGACCCCTGATAAATAAAGCCGCGGCGCTTGCACAGGCTAATAATTGCTTCCATTGTTACGTTGCTCGTTGCGCTACTCACACGCGTCCTTTCTCCGCGTTGGCAACGCGGCAGCTTCATGATTGGTTCTTTGGTATTATTATAGCATTTCTTGAGGTGGGTATGTTCTTCATTGGGTGGATGATAAAACAGTACAGTATACACACCAAACCGAAAATGTTCCGGCCAGAATATATACAGAGCTCATCCGTTTGCTTAGTCACTGGCCTCCAGATATTTTCTTGTTCGGCATGTATACTGTACTGCAGCTACACCCCAGCATGCTGCCGTGCCACCAGCCAGCATTCGGGCAGGATAGTCAGCACGCCACCGACCTGTGCTACTACTGTGGGTGGGCGCGTGGCGAGCAGGCGGAGCAGCTTGATGTGCGCTGCAGTGATGTCGCCTTGGTCGCTGAGGCGCAGGCCGCGCTCCGACCCGTCATACATATACCGCCGCTCGGGCTGGAGGGGCTGGCCTACGACGTCGCGCAGCAGGTTAAGCTCGTAGCCCTGCAGCGCCGCATAATGGATGGCTAGCCAGGCTTGAGTGAGCATGACGGGTACGCTAGGCTGATTGAGCCCTTCATATACCAAGCGCAGCACCTCATACCATGCTGGCTCGTCCAACATGCGGCTAGCTTGTGTCACCAGTTGGATGGCGGCATAGCCAGCTTGTAGGCGGTCATAATCGGCCACGATTGTCTGATAATACTTCGTCAGGCGGGCCTGTGTTAGCACGCCCAGCTCACTGCGTCCCTGGCGGATGACAACATCGCTGATCGCAAAGAGTTCAACTGCCCCAGCTAGCCGGCTTTTTTCGCGCCGGACACCCTTGGCAATCACTGCCCGCTGCCCTTCTGGCGTGAGCAATTGCAATACGCGGTCGGCCTCGCCATAGTTGGTGCGGCGCAGGACGATCGCTGTGGTGCGCTGCATGCTCATGCCACTACCTCGCTTGGGATATACCTACCTAGTACGTTCGTCACGTCGCTTGGGTGCATCGTTGTTTTGTCGAGCAGGGCAACGACGCCGTAGGGTGCGAGATCGGCTAGCGTCATGTCGCTCGCATTATTACTACAGATGATAATAGGAATGCACGCCGTGTCGCTATACGATTGTAGTTCGTGGAGTAGTACCAGGCCATTGCCTCCTGGCATGAACATATCGAGGATGATCACTGCTGGGAGTGCCTCGTCGAGCGCTGCCATGCCAGCCAGCACATCGGCCGCGTAGACGGGCACCATACCAGCCCGCCGCACCGCCGCAAGCTGCAGCTCAGCAAACCATTGGTCATCGTCGATGACCAACACCCGCGGCGGCGATTGCGTCATAATAACCTCTGTTGATACACCGCCTGAAGATCGATGTAGAAGGTCGCGCCATCGCGGTGCCGCACTGCCCCAATCTGCGCCTCCATCGCGCTGGCAAATTGCCCTGCAATGTAGAGCCCTAGGCCACTGCTGCCTGGCCGGCTGTGCAGCGGCTGCGCGCTCACGCCAAGGCGTTGCTCCAATTGCTGCCAGAGTGATGGCGGAATAGCCGGGCCATAGTCGCGTACCGCCAGGCGGATTACCTGGCCGCCAGCTCGCCGAGAGAGCCGCACTACCACGGGTGCATCGCCTTCGCCACTGTAGTGAAGTGCGTTGTCGGCGAAGTTGCACAGGACGCGCCGCAGGAGGTCGCGGTTGCCGAGACCCACCACTGCCCGCCGCGGCACACGTACCGCTAGGCGACGCCCCTTGGCTGCGTAGAGTGGCTGGAGCTCGGCCACGACGTCGCGCACCACCAACGCCAGATTGAGCGGCTCGATGCCAAATAGCTCCTCGTGGAGACGGGTGGATTGCGTCAAGTCGGTGGTGAGGCGCAAGGCCCGCTCGCTGGTTAGTGCCATCCGCCGAGCTAGCTCGGCCACCTCGACGGGCGACAGCCCACCAGCCTCTAAGCTCAGTGCCAATTGCCGTAGCAGCGCCAGTGGCGACTTGAGGTCGTGTGCCGCCGCAACAAAGAGCGACGCCTCCCCCCAGGAAGCGCCGCTTATCATAACCGCATTCCCCTCCGTGCTCATACCAGCTGCATTGTAGCACAGATCGTCGCAATGTTCTATATTTATTCGTTAAATTTAATGGTTTTTATCAGGGCTTCGTAGTCGTTATTAAATACGTCGGCATCTGTCCGCACCGTGAGCGTTCGGTCGCGCATCTTGATCACTACTGCAGTGCCGCGGATATCTTTGCTAAAGTTCCCCTCCAAGCGCGTGCCTGTCAGGCCTTTGTCGTTGCTCCAGGCGCTCGACTTCAGCTCACCTTTTTTAATCTGGCTGTCGTAGTCGGCCACCGCTTTGTCGTAGATCTTTTGCTCGATGCTGATGCGAATAGCAATCTTCTGCGTGTCCGTCACTGGTGGCACGACGCGGGGGTTGAGGTACGCTTCGTATGTCTTACCGCCACCCTCGCTCACATCGGTGGCTTGGTAGGCACTCCAGGTCTTGGGATAATCAAAAGTCAGGCGGCCATAGTCATCTGGCCCAACAAACTGCAGCATAGGCTGCTTCTCGCGCTCGGCAAATTTCTTCTCGTCTTCGTCTGCTTGCGTCTTCTTGGCCTCAGCTTGTGCCGCGGTAATTTTGCTATCGAGGTTACTCTTGGCCTCAGTATAGTTGGTGTAGGCCCAGGCCGAAAACCCACCAAAGAGCACCACCAGCAGTGCCAGCCCGATAATGGCAAAGGTGCTGCCGCTAAGAAAACTTCGTCGTTTGTAAGATTGCTTCGTCATATCCCTATTATACTTATGCCTGGGGCGATAGACAAGAGCGGGATGCTATTTGTGCTGTTCTGCTCGCACTTGATATAGCTTATGCGCGCCTTGCTCGCGCACTGGTGTCCAGCCAGGCACGGCAAAGGCGTAGGAGATGAACCATAGGTCTGTGCCAAGGCGGGTGGCTTGCTGCTGCACATGAGCGGCCATCCGAGCGATGTCGCGTGAGTCACCAAAGGTGTAGACCACTGTGGTGCCAGCTGGAAAGTTCGTGCGGTAGAGGTTACCACACACCACCATCGCTTTGGTATCACCACGCAAACGCCAGCGCGAGAGCAAGACGAGGAGCGGGTTGAGCTCCACGCCAAAGGCTCGTGCCCCTTGCTGGCGAGCAGTCTTTAAGACGACGCCATCGCCCGAGCCCATGTCCACCAAGCAATCCTCTGGCCCAAGGCTATAGAGCTGGGTCAGCGCCCGCTGCACATCTCGGCGGTGTGACGGTACATAGGGTGCCCCCGTTAGCGCCGTCACGCAAAACAGTAGGATAATGACCAGGAGTGCCCACCACATCATGAGGTGGCTGTGTCCTCTGTGATAATAGTTACCTTATTTTTGATCTCGGTTAGGCGCTGGTCGATCTGCTCGGCAACGCGTGCTGCCTGTCGGTAGCGCTCTACCGCCGCCTCGAGCTCAAACTCATCACTGTCAAACCACGCCAAGATCTCCTCCAGCTGCTCCATTTGCTCACGCAGTGAACGGTTATCTGCATTGCTCTGCTGGTCAGGCTGCGGCGGCGCTGACGGGCTTGCTGGTGTATTATTGGGCTGGCTATAATCCGGCGTGATTCCCTCTGCTGCAAGGGCCATTGCCAGTTGGTCGTCATCACTCAGTGTGGTGCGCTTGGCCCGAGTGCTGGGTGTGGTGGATTTCGCCTGTTTCGTTGGTTGTTTTGCGTTCGACATGGGTTACCTCCGCTGTTATCATATCGCTATATCGCTCAATGGTGATCGCCTGGCCGACGGTGGCCTGGCCGCGCACCAGGGCGTAGCCACGCGCTAGGGTTGCTGCAGGGTTATACAGCCGAAGCCGGGCCTGCAATGCTGCGCATTGCTGCTCAAGCACCTGCTGTCGCCTGGCTAGCTTCACTCGAGCCTCAGCCAGCTGATGCTGCACCGCTAGCTGCTCATCATCTGCTGTGGCAATAATCGTTCGCTTCATTGACTGCAACTGTTCGGCCAGCCGCGTTCGCACTGCTGTGGCATCAGGTGTGATGAGCTGAGCAGCGTTAGTCGGCGTCACAGCCCGGACGTCGGCGGCGAGGTCAGCTAATGTCTCATCCGTGTCATGCCCTACCCCAACCACTGTTGGTACCCGGCTTGCAGCGATCGCCCGCACCAGCGCTTCGTCGTTAAAGACTTGCAAATCATCGGCGCTGCCACCACCACGTACAATCGCCAGTACCTGTGGCACGGTTGCACGGCGGTTACAGCGCTCAATGACGCGGATGATCCGGTCGGCCGCGCCAGCACCCTGGACTGGCACTGCGTAGACATCGACCTGCATGCCGCTCCAGCGTTGACCAATGATCGTCATAAAATCAGCATAGCCCGCCGCCTGGGGGCTGCTCACCACAGCAATGTGCTCGGGCCACTCGGGCACCGGCCGCTTGCGCTCTGGAGCAAAGAGCCCTTCTGCACCAAGGCGCTGGCGCAGCAGCTCGAAGTTTTTCTTAATACTCCCCTGCCCAACTGGCCGCACCTGCTGCACGGTCAGGCTAAATTTGCCGCGCGCCGTGAGCTTGGGCACGGCTTGCACTGCCACCTGCATGCCATCCTCCAGCGCCACCCGGAGCTGCCACACCATCATAAAGCAGCTCACGCTGCCTGTCTCGTCCTTGAGGTCAAAAAAGACAAACTTCCCCTGGCGCACCGCCATACTAGCCACCTCGCCCTCGACCGTCAATACCGGAAATGCCCCCTCCAGCACCTGGCTCGCACAGGCGAGGAAATCGCTAACGCTCAGCGGTGGGAGGTTTGTCGCGTCCATAACGCATGATGGTTAGTTGATAAAATGCATAGCCAAACACCAGTGTGGTAACGATAGCGATCACGCGGTAGAGCATCGTCCCAGCGATGGCCTGGCCCTGGCTCACGCCTGAAAGCGCCAAGATCCCCACCATGACTGCCTCATACGCACCAGCTCCACCAGGGGTAGCAACCACCACTGCCATGGTCGTGGCCACGCCGTAGGCAATGAGAATTGATGCAGGATTAACCGACACTCCCAGCGACTGGAAGGTCATCCAGAAGGGCAAGATCTCCATAATTGTAAAGATAATACTCCAGACAAAGGGCTGCCACAGCAGTTTCTTGTCGCGCCGCAACTCGAGGAAATCGGTATGGAGGTCGTCGCAGTAGCGCCGCACCGCAGCTTCATCCATCACTGGCTTTGTGCGCCGCAGGATGCGCCGCGCGAAGCCGTTGATCGTCAGCGTGATCTGATGCGCCGCCTTGTGCAGCCGCCGCTGGCTCGTCAGTAAGTATACTCCCAGTAGCGTAATCATCGTCAGGCAAAATACCAGCCCCCCACTCATCAGGATAATCCAGCGGTTCACTCCGCTATCGATCGTCACTATTACCACCGCCACTGCAAGGAACAGCACCACTGCCACAAAGCCCATGACATAGCGCACCATCTGGGCCATCGTCGCACGCCCCGTCGAGACGCCGTATTTGCGTAAGCGCCAGTTAGCGTATGATATACCGCTCAGGCCACCACTGGGAAAAGCGTGGTTGACGAAGTTTAGCTCCAGCGACAAGCGCATCAGGGCAAAGGGGCTCACATCACGCACGAAGCCCTTTTGCCGCAGATATGAGAAGATCATCTCGCCCGCTGCTAAATACCCCAACGCCGCCACTGGGAAGACGGCAATCAAGACCCATATATTAACCTGCTGCAGCAAGTGCCAGGCCTGGAGAAGCTCGTGCCGCGACAAGAATAGAATCAAGGCAATCAGCACAAACGTCATAATACTCAGCCAGGTGCGGAAGGACAGCTGTTTTATTTTTTTGATATATTTCTGCATAGCTAGGGTATATTATACCACGAAGCGGATTGCAACTACTCCAGCATACTCGCCGGGCACGCAATCGTCGCCTCATAGGCCGTCCACTCGTCGTACTCGGTGTCGTACAGCCAGTCTTTCGTCGCTTCATAGAATTCTCTGTCGGTTCCGAATGGGTCATCAACCGTTGGGATATGACGGTATTCGGCAAGCTTCGCCTCGACAAACTCCGCTATCTCGACGAAGTCAAGCTGGGGCATGACTAGTGGTTTAACTGGGTCGCCATCAAAATACTCTGCACCAGCAGGGTCATCCAAGAATGACGGGGAACACACAGTGAGGATATAGCGCCCTGGCTCGGTCGTGCCCACGCCAACATCCTGATTAGGGGAGACGTCCATCTTCTCACGGACTGACTTATCGCGCGGGGTAATGCAGACGCCAACCTCAATCGCCCACGGGCAGCGCGCATCACCAAATGACAAGTAGGGGCTTTTTGGGTTGTCAGGTTGATGAATCCATGGCCAATCAATCTCCCACCCCATACCGACAAAACGCCTGTCATCATAGGTGAGAAGGCGAGCTATTGTATAATATGATGTCATAGGCGTATGATATGCCTCCTGGTCGCTCCTGTCAATTCTTGGGCCTGGTTGCCCATTTCCTCCATTCTCACCCACTTTTGCGCTATACTAGGCATATGTATATTGCAATTCTTGGCCGGCAGCCGGCCCTGGGCGTGGCGGAGCTGGAGTGTTTGTATGGCGCGGCGGCGGTACGTTGGTTTGGTGCGCAGGCCGCTACTATTGCCTCTGATGCTTTCACCTTTGAGCGCCTGGGTGGCAGCCAAAAGGCGGGCCGGGTAGTGCTAGAGCTGCGCGGCACCTGGCTGGCGGTGAGCCGGCAAATCGTCCGCCACTATAGCGCGCAGTGGCAGGATGCGCCGCACAAGATTACGCTGGGCATGAGTGCCTATGGCTTCTCTGTCAGTGCCCGCGAGGTGCAAAAGACTGGCCTTATTCTTAAGACAAAATTGCGCGCAACTGGCACCAGCCTACGCCTTATTCCTAATGCCGCTCCAGCGCTCAATACTGCTACGAGCCACCACAACAAGCTTGGCCGCTCACCCCACCACATTGAGCTGCTAATAGTGCGAGCCCAGGATGGGCGCGTTATTGTGGCGGAGAGTGTTGGCGCGCAAAACATTTCTGCCCTGGCCGCACGCGACCAAGCCCGCCCGCGCACCGATGCCTTCGTCGGTATGCTGCCACCCAAGCTTGCCCGCATGATGGTTAATATGGCTGGGCCACTGGTGCAGCCTTCGTCTACTACTGAACACTCAGTGCCGCGCCCCGTGCTGCTCGATCCCTTCTGCGGCACTGGTACTGTCTTGCAAGAGGCGCTCCTCCTGGGCTACGATGTGTGCGGCAGCGACCTAAACCCTAAGATGGTCAGCTACACCAGCGAGAACCTCGCCTGGCTGCAGCGCCGCTCTGCCGATACTACTTCTGGCGCGGTGCAGGACGTTACTCAGGCTGATGCCACTACCCATCAGTGGCCACTTGCCCAGCAGCTCAGCGCCGTCGTCTGTGAGACATACCTTGGCCAGCCCTTCTCTGCCCCACCCGCTCCGGCTAAGCTCAGCACTGTGCGTACCACGTGCAACCATATCATCAGCCATTTTCTCTCTAATCTCCGTCCCCAGCTACGCCCTGGCACACCATTGGTTATTGCAGTGCCCGCTTGGCGCGACAGCAACGGGCAGTTTACTCACCTGCCACTCATCACCCAGCTAGAGCGACTGGGCTACCAGCGCCGCCCACTCCAGCACGCTCGCCCTGCCGACCTCTGTTATTACCGCGAGAACCAAGTGGTAGCGCGGGAGTTGTTGGTGATGGAAGTAATGAAATAACCTTGGGGTAAAATCTCATTCTGGTCATCGAGTAATACACGTGCTTCCTTCTACATGCTAGCAGTTTCAATAAGCAAGAACCTCAGCATGACATAGCTGAGGTTCTTCGTACCGCTCTGGTAGCATGGAATTATTGGCGATTGTTTGCCTCCATGTCCATTTTGTAAGCTTCAGTTCCTACGTACGATTGTGCAACACCAAGATCATGAAGGTTAATGCCACGTAGAGACTTCACTACAGCATTCAAACGAGGCACAACACTTACTGGTACGTTGCCGCCTTTAATGATACTCTCTAACTCATTTGCTGCAGTAACCAACACCTCTGGAGCGTTGCGGAGTGTCCCTTCTGCGCTCCAAAGGGCTTCTCTGTGTGGATCTGCCCGTATTCCTTCTGCTGCCTGAGGAGCTGGTGCTTCGTGAACACCTACCCCATCACGTAGCGCTGCACGTATACCTTCCGGAGTTGATGGCGCAGCTGACACTGTCGGTTCACGAGGATCAGCCACTTCTCTTAGGCTTGCTCGAAGCGCATCTGCAGCAGACGCACGATTGTCTTGTGGAGTGCCGCTTTCCCCTTGCCCCAACGGCAAATCACTCTCAGCATCCCGATGCGCAGTAAGCCAATCCGCTCCATTTTTTATCTCCGAGCTACCACTCGGCCCACTGCCCGGATATGGCCACTCACCCCGTGGTCCAGATCCTCCTAGCCCTTCATATCGTCCCGCCATCATCACTCCTTTTCATATCATTATTGTATCTGTAGTGTAGCTAATTATACCACCATAGTGCCAACTATCCAATCTCTGCTCGGCCAATGCTGCAGCACATCTGCATCACTGTCTATGTTTTGTCCCCTTTTTCGCCACGCCTGCAGCCCAATATATCGCTCGTCTGCGCACTCTTCTTGTCGCTTCCTCCTCTCGTTATAATGGTTAGTATTCTTACGGCTGCTATTCAATCCACACCGCTTGACTTCGCCCATGCCCTCACGTATAATCGTATAGATTGTTTATATTAGCTAAAGGAGTGATATGTCAAAAGTCAAAGCAGGTGGCTCAAGCAAGAACGTCCACAATAACGCTGGGGCGCGCCTTGGCGTCAAGCGCTTCGGTGGCCAGCAGGTCAACGCTGGTGAGGTCCTCGTTCGCCAGACAGGCGCGACGAAGATTGCCGGCCCTGGCACATACATGAGCCGCAACTACACCATCCACGCCGCTCACAGTGGTGTTGTCAGCTTCAAGAAGGTCAAGAAGTCTACCTTCACTGGCAAGACCCAGCCACGCACCCAAGTGTGTGTTAGCGCAGCGTAAGTGTTTTATAGCGCACGCAAGACCACCTCATGATCGAGGTGGTCTTTTTATTTTGATAATAACCGGAGTGAGCTCGGTGCTTGCTATCGATAGGCGCCGCCCGTACTACTTAGCAATGGCATGTTTTGCACTACGGATGAGAATGACGCATGCTTATTATTTTTGCCAGTCTCTAGCCTAATCAGTAAGGGCTTTGACACCAGTTATTCCAGTTATTACTGCCTCTTAGGCTAGGCCATGTTATCTTACGCGTCCAAGCGCTCGCCGTACCAGTGGGCCATTATCCACCTCTCCGTCACTCGCCTTTGCCGCCACACTCCCAACTAATTGGCGCGCACCATCCCCATTGAGGTGCTTGTGTGTATCACCACCTTGAGTGGGCAGTACCTCTGTTTCTTGCTCATCAGTTGAGTCATTCTGGTGAGTAGCATGAGTGGTATCAGCAACGGGTTGTAGCCTGCCACCCTCCATTGTCATGCCATAGGCTCTTTGCAGATATGCATTGGTGAAGTCGATGTTTTGCTCCTGCAGCACCGCCAGTGGCACACACTTCTCGAGCTGGTGAATGTTGCTTCGGTGGACTGGCTTAGCCATCCGCACTAGCGTCACGCCATCTTCGGTAATAATCTCTGTATCAATCCACCCTTCGTCGAGCTGGCCGCTGCTGCGCAGCACATTCCACTGGTAGCGTGGCACATCTTGGCGCTTGAGAATGATATGTGTATCGGGATGAGTTGTACGCTCTTGTGGCGCGCCGTCCGTCGTGATTGGCCGCGTCAAGAGATACTCAGGCTGCCGTGGTGGGGGTGGTGCTGATGTCTCTTCTTTTGCAGCGGGAGATGCCGAATGTTTTTCCGTCATCTTTTTATCATACCACGAAATAATGCTGAGGAAAAATTGCCCAAGAGCGTAGACCAGCCACACACTGTATTCTCTAGTGTTCTGACCTCTGTTATTCTTGGCTCATGCCCAGGTGATACTTAATGCGGGCCACTACATCGCCAATCATCACTTGCGATTTAACGAGGTAGTCGTCCACCCCTAGCTGCTTAGCCCGCTCTTTGTCCTTGGGCTGGCTCAGCGCCGTCAGCATGATGACACGAACGTTGGTAGTGTCTGGGGTGTTGCGCAAGATATCGAGCACGTCGAAGCCGCTGATCTTGGGGATCATCACATCGAGCAAGATGAGATCGGGCCGAACATCGACCACCGCCGAGAGTGCATCTTCGCCATTATGCACCTCGCTCACCGCAAAGCCCTCCAGCTCCAGCCGCGAGCGATACACTGCCAGCAGCGCGGTGTCGTCTTCTACCAAGAGAATTTTCTTTCGTCTGTCCATATGCCTTTATGGTAGCGTAGATTTAGAACAAATACAATACTTTTGGCGAACAAACGTTTGCGTTTTGTTAGATATATGCCTACTCTGCAAACTTTTGCAGTGCGCTATCGAGCTGTGGGTCGCGGCCAGCGTTACGGTCATCGGTGCTCATTTTGACCTCAGTATCTGGCGCAATGCCGCCCTGCGAGATATTGCGGCCATTGGGCGTATACCAGCGTGCCACGGTGATCTTGAGCTTACGGCCATCAGGTAGGTCAAATAGCTGCTGCACCGTGCCCTTGCCGAAGGTCTTTTCGCCGAGTAATGTCGCTGCCTTGTGGTCGTGCAATGCCCCCGCCACGATCTCGCTGGCGCTGGCGCTATTGCCATTGACGAGGACGATTGTCTTCACTCCTTTGAGTAGCGCCTGGCCACTGCTGTGCACGGTGTCCCGCACGGTGTCGCCAGACTTCTCTACCACCACGACTTTGTTCTCAAGCCACAGGCTAGCGACCTCGCGAGCAGCCGTTACATAGCCACCACCGTTGTCGCGTAGGTCGAGCACCACCGCCCGCACCCCCTGCTGAACAAACTGCTCTGCCGCTTGGCGCGCCAGTCGGCCAGTTTGGTCGTCGAACCGGGTGATGGTAAGGATACCCACGCCATCGCGAATCTGGCTGCGCACACTGGCGTCGCTCACCTTGGCCCGGACGATGGTATATTCCTCGGTCGATTCCTCACGCTGCATCACGAGCTTGACGGTCGTACCAGCCTCGCCCCGCACTTTGCCAGCCACTACCTCAGAGTTCTGCCCCACCACCGATTGGCCATTAATACTGCGGAAGATATCGCCAGCCCGCAGGCCTGCCTTGGCTGCTGGTGAGTCTTCGATGACGCGCACTACTGTGGCATGGTTACCCCGCGATGCGATCTCCACGCCAATACCGCTCACTTCGCCATTGAGACTGCGGTCGAACTGCTCGGTCTCTTGCTTGTCCATGTAGGTAGTGTAAGGGTCGCCAGTGGCCGCAGCTAGGCCACGATTAGCGCCATCGATCAGCTTCGTGTCGTCCAATTTACCATCATATTCTGCTTTGAGCTTGCGATAGGTCTGCTGCACACTACTGAGGTCAATGCTATCAGCTGACACTTTGAGGCCAAAGACTGGCGCAATCGCCGCATAGAGTTTGTCGGCGTACATCCCTGCCACAAAGCCAGCCCCCAGTAGCAGCACCGCCACGAGCAAGGCCGTTAGCTGCGAGATAGTCAGCTTTTTTGGTTCATCATACTCATATTTCGAGCGGCTCACGCTCGTTGTGTCACTCTGTACCATACTATGGTATTATACTACGCTCGGGCAGTGTGGCAAAAGAATGTGAATAGCACACCGAGGCTTGCATTTTTGCCTCATCCTTGTATAATAGACAATTACCATTCTTTAATCAAAACGAGTGAGGTTACCTAATGTCTCTTGCCGTTGTCAGCGCAGAAGCAGCGCCTGTTTGCCCATTATCATCCACTGTTGAAGGTAGCTCACAGCTGCTTACTAAGCCTACCCCTCAGGCTCGCCAGGTGGTTGGGCATCTTGCGCTTGTTGCTGAATTGCCGACTATCCCGCGCCATAGCAGCGAGAAGCTCGATGCGATGCGCATTATCGACAACGAACGCCACCAGCGCGAGCAAATCCTCCACGGTGTCATCGACAACCTCACACGCATCATTGCCAAGATGAAAGGGAGCGCCCGTGGTGACCAGCCGCCTATCACCATTACACATAGCGAGATTACCTACGCGGTGCACTACTTCTACGAGCGCTGCCTCGACTGCCGCGATTGCAGCCACGGTTTTGATCAAGATCTCTTAGCACAGGAGCAGCACGGCTTTACCTACGGTGGTGAGAAGCCGCCCAGCACAGGTGAGGCGGTTAGCAACGTCAAAGAGCTCTTTGCCCTGCTAGCCCAGATGGCTCAGGCCGATGCACGCGCCGCCTTTAGCAACAGCTACATTGCCCAGCTGCCCACTGATATTGAACCCCTCCGGAGTTGCGAGAGCGATGATCCAATTGGCACAGAGTATAACCAGTATGGATACCGAGTTGGCCCGCCTGAGACGGGTAAAGCTAAATTTACCCAAAATGCTACTCGGGCCGAAGAACAGCTCGAGATCCCACCAGCAGCATAGACTATAAATAGAGCTCTATTTTATTTATTTCGCAGAGCGCCATCTCTGTATGATGAGTTTTATACCCTGCAGCGCCATCTTCATTAGTCCTTTTTGTTGCTGCATTCGCGCTTTTCGTTCAGCTGCATCTTGCGCCCATAATTGCTCCAAGCACCTTCTTTCTCGTGCCTTGTACTCTGGTGTCGCCATCTCTGCAGCTACTTCCTGTGCATAATCAACTTGCTCTTGCGACATAGGATACACCATAGGGATATTAACAAGAGTGCCGGCTGGCGTACCACGAATTCCAATTGTGACATATTTGGCAATTGTCGGGCCAGTGTATCGTGTTCGACCTTCTCTGATGAGGGTCATAACCGAAACAGGAGAATCCTCACCCGGTTCTCTTGTCGCTCTAGCACCAAGCAACCAAGCGAATTTAGTTGGGCGGCGTTCTGCTTGCTCTTCTACTGCCAGTTCACCTGTATCTAGTGCTTTCTCGTGTGCATCATCAAATGAGGTGTGTGTGGTATTTTTGGAACTTCGCTCATAACTAGCTTTTATTAAATCACACTTAGTATAATCTATCAATGTGCAATTTGACGCTCAGTTGTTGGATATAAGCCTTCTGCAGAGAAAAGTACCAACTAAAATAACGGCCATTACACATAATGGCCGTTTCTCCCTCTCCTATAGATAGATATACGTATCATACGTACTGGCAGACACCGTCATTTCGCTATATTTACCCCAACCAGTACCACCATTCTTAGCGTCTTGATAATCATAGTAATTGAACTGGCTAATGTGGACGGTGTTACTGCCAGCGTCGTACCCTTCAATATAGACGATATGTCCATACTGCCCCGCCGAGATGACGCCAAGAGCATTGGCCCGTGGGGTGCGGCCCGTCGAGAAACCAGCGTTGCGCGCGGCATTGGGCCACATGTTGGCGTTGCCCCAGTAGCGCGGCGCATAGCCAGTCTTTTGGTAGGTCTTCCAGGCGGCGTAGCTCACACACTGGCGGCAGCCATAGCCCAGTGGATCTTCGCCACCACCGGTCGCACCGCCATGCGACATCGCATTGGCATCAACGGTACAGCCACCAGCCCATGGGTATCCACCCATCGAGCCATCTCCAGAGGTAATACCGAGCGAGCCACCGCCGCCAGCACTGCGGATGGCCGCTTGGATAGCATCCTGCTGCGCCTTTTGGACGCGGGCTTTCTCGCTCTCGCGGTCGGCAGTGAGTTTTTGGTAGTTTGCTTCTTCGTTTTGGGTGCGGGCAAGGAGGTCTGCTTGCTCACGCTCTTTGGCGGCGAGGGCTTCACGGGCGTTCTTTTGGTCGGCCAAGACACGCTCGACTTCCTTCTTTTGCTCTTCTAGCTGCTTCTTGAGCTTATTGACCCGCGTAATCGTCTCGCTCAGCGTGGTCTGAATGCTATCGCGGCGATCTTGCTCCACCACATAGTCGCCAAGGCTCCGGCTACTCGCCAGCATCTCCAGCGGGCTGATGGTGCGGTCGACGTACATATCGGCCAGCGTGTCACCCAAGGCATCTTGGTTGGCCTTGATGTCGCGCTTAGTCTGAGCAATCTTCTCCTGCAGTTGGTCGTGCTTCTTCTGGCTGATGTCGATCTGCGCTTGGATCATCGCTTTCTGCTTCGACAAGACTTCGAGCTCATTTTGCAGGCTCTTTGCCTTCTCGTTCAGCTCCTTGGCCTGCGACTGATACTGCCCAATCTCCTTATTGAGCGCATCGATCTGCCGCTGGTATTCCTCCTGCGACACAGCCGAGGCAGTCCCGGTGGTCACCCCGAGGTAGGTGCTCACTGGCGTACTCAGCGCCATAATCACGGCAGCTGCCACAATGACCGACTTGGTGGCAAGCCCCTTGGTTTTCTTAGGTGCGGCCACAGCAGTGTGGGCACGCGAAACAGATGTGGTGGATTGTTTCATATTTCTTATGGTAACAAGCGGTGTGTGCTTTGTCAACACGGGCCTCCTTTGTATCAATGCTAAATCTTTAGGTAACGGCGAGTGGCCACCAGCGATGAGATGACGCCAATGCATGCGCCTAGTGCCATCATCACCAGGGCAATGAGCCACCAGTAGGATGCTGCCATATCAATCGTGGGCTGGAGAGCGACTCCCCACTTCTTGAGCGAATTGCCCGAGAGGAATAGCGTAATGATGCCAAGCGTGGTTGCGATCACCGCGGCAATCACCCCATATACCACTGCCTCCACGAGGAATGGCCCTCGAATAAAGCCCCGGTCGGCACCAATCAGCTTCATCATTTCGATCTCGTCGCGCCGGTTGAAGATCGCCATACGGATGGTATTGAAGATAATCAAGAACGAGATAGCAATAAAGAGGACGCTGGCCGCTACCCCCGCCTTTTGCGACATATGCGTCCACTCTGCAATGCGCGTTGTACCGTTGCGCCGCTGGCTCATAAAGGTTGGCGTTTGGGTGGCGCTAATCAGTGGTTTGAGCGCAGAATTAGTATTGACGAAGTCTATCAGCTGCGATGTGTCGTTGTTGTCGTGCAGCGTGATGCGGATCGTCGCGGGTAGTAGGTTCGTTGCCTCATTGAGGGCGTGCAATTTGGCCTCATCGTCCTTATTGGCCTTGGCAAATTGCTCCTTGGCTTCCTCGGTACTAATGAAGCGGACTGACTCGACGTTGCTGAGGCGGCGCAAACTCACCAGCACCGGCTGAGCGCGCTCCTCTGAGACATCAGGGCGGAGGTAAATCGAGCGGTCGATATCCTTGTTGATGGCCTGAGCGGTATCAGCCAGCGAACGCTGGGCGACAAAGGTCGTAAAGACAATCAGCAGTGTAATCGTCATCACAAGCGTCGCAGCAACGGTCAGCCACGCGTTGCGGCTAAAGTTATTAACGCCATAGCGGCAAATCCGGACAAACGTTAGCCACTGGCGACGGCGGCGCTTTTGCTGCATCAGGGCGCGGGCGGTATCTTTGCGGCGACTCATTGACGGTAACTCCCTCTGGCTTGGTCGTGCGTGATCTTGCCATGCTCAATGGTAATAACACGGCGCTTGAGCCGATTAACGATCTCGACATTGTGGGTGGTCAGGAGCACGGTGGTACCATATTTATTAATCTTCTCGAGCAAACGGACGATATCCCAGCTGTGCTTAGGGTCAAGGTTACCAGTGGGCTCATCAGCGATAAGAATCTTGGGCTGACGCACGACGGCACGGGCAATCGCCACGCGCTGGCGCTCGCCACCACTAAGTTGGTGCGGAAATTGCTTCTCTTTACCCCGGAGGCCGACGAGATCGATCACCTTAGGTACTGTGTTCTTGATCTCGCGGTTGCTCATGCCTGCAATCTCCAGCGCAAAGGCGACGTTCTCAAAAACGGTGCGCTGCGGCAATAGCTTAAAATCCTGAAACACCACGCCAATCTTGCGGCGCAGCAGTGGAATATGCTTATCCTTGAGAGTGTCGTAGTCGATACCACCGACCACAATTTTACCCGTTGTGGGCTTCTCTTCGCGAGTAAGGAGCTTGAGTAGCGTGCTCTTGCCCGCCCCGCTCGTGCCAATAATAACGACGAACTCATTGGGCTCAACATGTAGACTTACCCGATCAAGCGCCGGCTTGGCGTCCTTATCATACCGTTTGGTTACTCTGTCTAACAATATCACTATACCAGTATAGCATATGGCTGCATCTGAAGACGAGATTGTTTACATATCGCAACGCATCGGTACATTACACCACTGTTATGATTATTACGTGGTTAATTAGACACGACGTATCACACATCTCAAAGTACAGCCGCAGATAGCTATCCTACAAAATAATAAAAATACAAAAATCACGGTGAGTTGCCCCGCGAAAATAACAGTTATATTATCTTCGCGGGGCGTAGTAGTGGCTACTTCTGTCTCTCGGTGACCAAGACGATGCCTATCTGGCCTGAGGTGAAGAACTCTCTAATATAGGCATAAAAGCCCATTCGAGTAAGCCTCGCAAGGAGCTCCTTCCGCTCATTCGGACAGAGGTCAGCAGGGAGAGTTCTTTCATCCAGAGACCTGTCGGGATGCATCTCAAGTGAAGCGGTGACGGCCCAAAGAAGGATGTTTACGCGGTCCATGATGGACTCCTCTCTGCACCTCTATGAGGTGCAACACGAGCCTAGCTCTTTGCTAAGCTCTCTTTCTTGTCACCATACAAAAAACAAAACAGAAGTATCCAGATACTTCTGCAACGAAGGCGAAGAACTCATGCAACATGACGTGTTGATGGTGGCAAAAAAGAGAGCTTAGCAATCAAGCAGCATCTTGAGACTATGCAACCACTACATTAAGATACGTATCAACCTACAACCTATGCGGGAGGGATACTCTATTACTCTATTACTCTATTACTCTATTAGCTTATATGTCAACAGTGTTATATACAAAAATGTTGTGATTTTGTCATCTGATAAGGTCGCTTGCCTGAGAACAGCAGTCATGCTACGGGGTTTAGTTTTATTCCTCCCCCACCCCCATCGCCAAATACGCCTCGATAAAGCCGTCGATGGCGCCGTCGAGGACGGCTTGGGCGTCGTGGGCTTCGTGTTTGGTGCGGGTGTCTTTGACGAGGGTATAGGGGTGGAGCACATAGTTGCGGATCTGTGCACCCCAGCTGGCAGACTCACCGGTGCGGAGGTCAGCCAGACTGGCGGCTTGCTGCTCGTGCTGGAGCTGAGCGAGGCGCGAGCGCAAGATAGTGAGAGCCGTCTCGCGGTTTTGAATTTGGCTGCGTTCGTTCTGAATCGCAACGACGATACCAGTAGGCAAATGGGTAACGCGCACTGCCGAGTCGGTCGTATTAACGCCCTGTCCGCCTTTGCCACCGCTGCGGTAGACGTCGATCCGGAGGTCTTTGTCCTCAAGCTGCACCTGCTCGGGCTCAGCGATTTCTGGTATCACCTCCACCAAAGCGAAGCTTGTCTGGCGCAAATGATCAGCATTAAATGGGCTCAGCCGGACCAGGCGGTGCACGCCATGCTCGCTGCGCAGTTGGCCATAGGCATACGCACCATGGAGGCTGTATGTCGCACTCTTAATGCCAGCTTCTTCGCCCGTCGAGCGCTCGAGGAGCTCCGCCTGAAGGCTATGCTGCTCGGCAAAGCGCAGATACATCCGCTCGAGCATCGCTGCCCAATCCTGGGCATCGGTACCACCAGCTCCAGCGCTAATCTTAATAATAGCTGGTTGATCATCATGCTCACCACTGTAGAGGAGGTCGCGGTGGCGCGCTTGGTAGTCGTGCTCGAGGGCAGCAAGCTGCTGCTCGAACTCTGGTATCATCGAATCGTCGCCCAGATCCATGAGCTCCACAATGTCGCTCGCCTGAGCCTGTAACACTCGCCATGGCTCTATCTGCCCTCGCAGTGCTGCTGCCTGGCGTGACACTTGCTGAGCGTGGACTGGATTAGCCCAAATTTGTGAGTCGGCCAGCTGCGCCTCAAGCTGAGTAAGCTGAGTAGCTTTGTCCGCAATTTGCAAACGACGAATCGCATCAAGAATATCGGCGAGGAGCTGTGCGGCGCGCTTTTTGAGTGGTTGCATAGGTCTATTATACCGCACTCTGGAGCGCCGGCTCTACTATACAGCGCAAAGCATTGCTGGCCACACATATCACAGCGTATTGCTGCGCGCTCGCTCACTCCGTTACCTTTGTTTACGTAAAGTGCGGAGTCTCGTTGCTATTACACTATCGCAATCATCGAGCAAAACCGAGAAGCCACCATCGCACAGATAGTGGCGTCTCGTATAAGCAGCATTGTGTCGCCTCGCGGCTTCCCCTACCGCGGTTGAGCTGGTGTCGTGGGCTGAGTGGGTGCAGCTGGTGCTTGGGGTGTGAGGAGCTTGGTGGTCATTTCATCAATGTGGTCAAGCCGGCGCACGAGGTATGGGTGGTCGCTCAAGGTCTGAGCAAAGCGGTTCATTGGACGGTTGGCGGTGTAGCGCTGCCACTGGCGAGCAGTTTCGTTCATGCCCTCCGCCACATCAGGGCCAACGTGCACCTTGACAAGCGCATTCTTAACAAGCTCTGGATCTTCGGTGTAGGTTAGCGCCAAGCGGTCGGCCGTATACTCAGTGCGGCGCTGCCAGAAACCCGCTAGCCAGCCAGACACCGAGGAAACAAACGGCAGTGCCAAGAACGGCTGCAGATACAGCATAGCTATGGTGTGCTTATATTTAATGTGCCCCATCTCATGGATGACGACCGTCTTAAGCTCATCGGGCGTGAGATAGCGAATCGAACCAGAGTGCAGCACAATACAGTATGGATTCATAAAGCCAAAGGCATAAGCATTGATGACCGGGTTCTGCGTGACGAAGATCTCTACCCGTGGCAAACCGAGGTCGGCCGCTGTGACGTTGGCCCAATCGCGCAGCCAAGCATAATCGCTATACTCCACCTGCATAGCATTGCCTAGCATCTTCTGCCGCTCCATCCGGATGAAAAACATCCCGATAAGGAGAATAATACCAAAGAGAAGAGCGCCGCTAAATAGATCCATGATCAAATGAAGCCACAGCGGAAGTGTATCAGTCTCTACATAGGTAGGCTTATCTCTTCCGTAATTTATCAATGTTGTGACAATAAAGTAAAGTGACGTCATAAAAAAGAAGCTAATAAAGGTGGCTGCCAGCACAGTGTTATCACTGGGCATATTGGCGCGGGCCACGGCGAGCTGCCCCTTACTATATTGCGGCGCAGCTGCGGGCTGCGGTGAGTTGGTGTGCGGTTGTTGATCCATTGGATTATCGATTCCTTATCTTGTATTGCTTATACAATTGTTTGTAATCTATTATAGTATATTCTGCTCAATCGCAAAATAGCTTACACTCCGCCGCCCTGCACCGCGGCAATAAATTGCTCACCACGGTCGGCATAGCTACGGTATTGGTCGAAGCTCGCGGCAGCGGGGCTTAGGATGACGACATCACCAGGCTTAGCCTGCTGCTTAGCGGTATCCACGACCTCTGTCATAGGCACACTACCAAGTGTTATGATAGGTGCAGCAACATCATAATTTTGTAATACCGCTGCAATCGCCGAAGCATTCGCTCCCATAGTAATGATAGCGCGGACAGACTCACCCTGATCATACACCTCTTGTGCGAGTGGCTCGTAATCACCACCTTTGTCTGCCCCACCAACGATGAGAACTTTGGGCTCCGCAAAGGCACGCAGCGCTGCAATGGCACTGCCCGGTGTGGTAGCAATACTGTCATCATAATAACGTACTTCATCCTGCTCTGCTACGAAGGCTAAGCGATGTGGCAAACCAGTAAAGCTCGCCAGCCCCTCCGCTAGACGCTGCGGCACAGCCTGCGGATCGAAGGCGAGCACTGCGCTCAGCGCAGCACAGGCATTCTCAATATTGTGCGCACCTGGCAATTGTAGGCGGTCTGTTGCGCAAAGCCGCCGCTCACCCTGCCAAAAGGCGCCATCCTTCACATACACTAGCCCATCGTCTGGCGTGCCATAGCGATACGCTGGTGGTGGCGTACCCAGGCTGCCACGCGCAACGTCCGTGTCAAGCGACTCAGCAATCTGCGCGGCATATGGATTGCTCGGATGATAAATACACACATCGCCTGGCCGCTGGTGCCGCCGAATGTTCGCCTTAGCATCGACATACTCGGCAAAATTAACGTGTTTGTCGAGATGGTCGGGCTCAATCATCAGCACTACCGCGATCTGCGGTGAACGCTCGGCGTCCCACAGCTGAAAACTACTCAGCTCATACACTACCACATCATCAGGGCTAATCTGCGCCAGCTGAGCCAGAGCTGGCCGGCCGATATTGCCCACCACATGGACGGTGCGACCAAGGGCTTGCAGCATAGCAGCGATGAGGCTCACCGTTGTGCCCTTGCCCTTCGTGCCTGTCACGCCAATGATCGGCGCGGGGCAGCGTGCGAAGAACTCATTCGTAGCCGACCACACCGTCCCACCTGTCTCGATTCGCCACGGTGCCAATCCAGGGGTGCGCATGACGATATCGGCATCACCCAGCTGAGCAAAGGCATCTGGGCCTGTTAATACATCCACCACCCCAGGCGGCACATCAACAATGCGCCGCTCATCGGCTATCACAATCTCAGCCGCAGGCCACACCTGCCGCGCATAATTATATGTTGCACGACCCTCAACGTCGTACCCAGCAATCGCAACTTTCATACCGCTATTATAGCATACACAGCACCCAAAACACAGAATATACAGAGGTCAGAGAGTGTATTATACTGCCCTTGTTCTTGGCGCGCTCTCATCATCTCCTCATTATGATCGCTATCTCTCGTAGCGGTGTTATTGCTTTTTCGCTTGTTTCTTGCATACTACGCACAATGGTACATCACTATATGCAGCACACCGCAACAGCTCTTCCTCCGTCAATTTGCGCTCACTGCAACTATTGCTATAATATATAGTCTATAGGTAATTTTAGCATCCACAACGAAGATAAAGGACACAAGCAATGGACACTCAGCCCACCTCTGGCCACAGCCAATCAGCTATGACCTCACCAACGAACACCATGAATATGAACACATCGCAGCCTGGCAATACACCGCCATCTCGCTCGGGTAACCCATTGCTCGCAAACAAGAGACTGCTGTATGGGCTGATTGCTGGCGCGGCGGGCATTGTGCTAGTCATCGTCATTATCATCGTTGTAGCCATGCAGTCTACACCACCAAGCCGCAAAGACTTGCAAGACGCCCAGGCGCTCATCCGCACCCATAGCCGCACCGAGGATCACCTGCTGCAGCCGCTTTCTCGCGGTGAGACGATCGACGCCAAGGCATTTGCAGACAACCGCAAAGAACTCATAAGCAAGCTTGGTAGTTCACGCGCTGTGCACGACGAAGATATCAAACGTGCATACGAGCAGTACAAGCACGAGACGGACGAAGCCATCACTGCACTGGGCAAGCTGCCTAGCTACTACTCCACCGTTGCCACCTTTATCAAAGAGTGCGCCAATACCAACACGCTGAACCGCCAAATTCTGAACTTTGACTTCCGCAAGGGTGGTAGTGCAGCGCTCACTAACGCTCCTGCCCTGACCGATAGCGAGATCGAAAAGGAAGCAAGCAAGACCTATGGCTCGTGCATCGAGCAAGCCAAAAAAGTGCAAAACATCAGCGAAAATGACAATGCACGCAAGCTCGGTACCGAATACCTCACATATTACCAAGCGGTCAAAGACCACCGTCTCAAGGCCGCCCAATACTACCGCACTCACAGCGATCTAACAAGCCGCAGCAAGTACAGCGGGCAAAACACTGTGCCCAAGATGCCCGACAACAGAGATAGCAAAGCCGAGACATACGTCATCGACGACGGCGTCCTCCACAAGAAGGATGGTAGCCTCACCGAGATGAACAAACTACTCAACTCGAAGATGGCAGTGTATCGCGCAGCTTAAGAGCGCAAATGCAGGACCAGCACATACAGCCGACCTTTGTGGTCGGCTATATAGTAGGCAGAGGGAAATAGACTAAACAACCAGTGCGGTGTGGTCTTGTGCTATGTATGCCGATACGCTAAGGAACTTCGTCAAAGTTATCGGGGAAAAAGCAGTCGGGCATGTCCTCAGGATTGTAGCCGTACTTCTCGATATCCGACTGCGCTTCTTCGCTCACGAACTCTCCTCACACGCAAGTGAAACACGGGCGCGGAGGAACGCCCAAAATAATTAGTCGTGCAGTGTCGCTGTGCTTGCTCCAGTAATTATATCGCTCGCAAGTAGCGTTGTGACTTGCGCAGCCTGCTCCTCTCCTTGAGAGCATTAATCGTCGTAATCGTAACAGCCGCGAAATCTGCCAATTTTGTGACCAAGCTTTCTTAGACTGTCTCGTGTCGGCATATTCATGACATTTTCCAACCACTCCCATTCGTCGGCGGAAGGGGAGAATGCGCCCATCGTAAATTCGGTGATTGTATTCATGAGGTCTGCGCACTCTCTGTCGGTCAACGTGAGCGTGATCAGCTCGTTGTACCCTCGCTTTTCGTCTCCCGGGCGATAGCTTTCGCTATTGGTTGGATTAACGTCACTCATACATTGTTCTCCTATGCTATTACTTTAATAATACAACACAGTCTGATTAATGCAAGTACTTCTCTGCTTGCCTTCGCGTCTCATGCCTTCACTAAAAATAGCAAAACTACGTTGATTAAATTTATTAGCCTATTGGCAAAGCATCGCTGCCAAAAATTTCGATCCTCACAGGTATAAAAAACAAACAAGTATACTAGGCAGAGATGCTGCTACCCCTGTGTAAACAGCCCTTCCAGCTGCTCACCCAGCCGCACAATGTCGCTACGCTCACCGCTGCTTACGCCAGCGAGTGCCCAGGTGTTGGCGGCAATGAATTCACGTGCTACGGCGTTCATCTGCTCAAGGGTCGTACCTTTGATCTCTTGCGGCACCTTGGCATAGTCCTTCACATAGCCATCCCAGAAGAAGCGGCTGGTGTAGAATCCACTAATCTGTGCTACTGTTTGCGCCCCCATTTGGTAACGCCCCAGGCCATAGGATTTGGCTGCCTCAAGCTCTGCCTCGGTAATCTCACCACGCAGCACCGCTTGAAGCTCACCGACAATCAAAGCAAAGAGCCGCTCTGCCTTATCGCACTCTACCTCGCCACCAAAGTCCCAGCTACTCTCATACTTGCCCACCGAGCCATCACTAAACATCCCATAGGCCATGCCCTGCTTACGCGCCTTACCAAAGATGCGCGAATGCATAGTGCCCGTAAGGATGTGGTTGAGGCAATCGAGTGCAGCGTCTTCTTTGTCGCTGAGCTCGCGCGGGATCTCCATCGACCAGCCAAAGGTGAGATTGCTCGCTTCTTTGCGGCGGATGAGGGTAGGCTTACCACTGTGAAGTTCGTCGTGTGGCACCGCAAAGCGCTCACCACGCGGCAGCTGCCAGCTCTCGAGCATGCGCTTGATTTGCGCCTTGCGCCCCGCCATTTTGCCAGCAATGACAAAGCGGAGGTTATCGCTGGTGTGGGTGCGCCGGTAGTGCTCCTGAATATCGCTCAGCTGCACCCGTGCAATGGTACGTACTCGCTGGTGGTAGGTGTAGATGTCATTCCCTAGTAGCTGCTGGATCTTGGGCCACAGCACTCGGTTATGATTGTTAAGATAGCCAACAAGCTCGCTGCGCACATTACCCTTCTCGGCTTCGAGCTCCGTCTGGTTGAACTTTGGCTGGGTGATGGCCACCTGCTGCAACTGCAAAATACGCTCCCACTCAAAGTCCGCACAGTCCGCCACATACACCATAGACAAGTCGCTCGTCCAGGCATTGTGGTAGGCACCGTTTTTAATAAACTCTGCCTCGTACTCGTGCTCGCTCGCAAACTGAGCATTAGCACCAAAGGCCATATGCTCCATAATGTGCGCTGTCTCGTAGATGTCCTTGCTCGCAACATAGCGGTTGCCCGCCCGGAATTGGAACTGGAAGCTCATCACGGTTGCGCCAGGCACGTCGATGAGAAGGCCACGGGCACCATTCTTTAGCCTGACCTCTGTTACTGTGTGTTGCATCTAGCGGTTCTTTTTGCGATTCTGCCGCTGGGCTTTCTTTTTCTTGCGGGCGGCGTTACGTTTGCGGTTGACGTCGGCAGTAGTTGGTGCCGCTTTTGTTTTGGTAAAGTCCTGATCGCGATTCGCTTCCCCACTCGTGATCTCATTCACACCGCGCTCCACCGATGTTTCGGCCAGGCGGGTAAGCTCGGTGTCGTGCTCGTTGTCAGTTGCCTCCCGAGTAATGGCGTCGGTCTTGCGCACTTGGTAGATTGCATGGAGGACCTCCGCCCGGAGATTAGCCTGCAGGCTGTCGAACAGCTTTTGCGACTCGGCGCGGTACTCCACCAGCGGGTCGCGCTGGCCCACGCTGCGCCAGTGAATCCCCTCACGCAGGTGTTGCATGTTCTCTAGATGCTGCATCCACAGTGTGTCGAGCACCTGCAAGTACACCTCGCGCTCGATACCGCGCAGTAGCTCGCTACCCAGTTCGTCTTCTTTGTCTTGATACAATTTTTTCGCCGCATCGAGTGCCATCTTGGTCCGGACGCGGTCGCGCTTTTCAGCGCCGATCTTCTTGATCTCGTCTTTATCCAGTGGGAAGATCGCGCCAAACTCCTCAGCAAACTTGGGGTTTTGCTTGGATGGTACCTCTGTAAGGCTCTCGACTGCAGTGCGCAGCAGGCGCTGAATTTCTGGCTTGATGTTGTCGCCATCGAGAATCTTGCGCCGCACAGTGTAAACTACTTTGCGGTGACGGTTGATGACGTTGTCGTACTGAACAACATTTTTGCGCGCATCGAAGTTAAAGCCTTCGACCCGCTTTTGCGCCGCCTCAAGCGTCTTACTGACTGCTTTGTTTTGGATGGCCATATCTTCTTCCACCCCAAGGCGCTCCATCAGGCCAGCAATACGCTCACCCTGGAAGATCCGCATCAGATCGTCTTCGGTCGAGACGTAGAATTGGGTGTCACCCGGGTCGCCCTGGCGGCCACCACGGCCACGCAGCTGGTTGTCGATCCGGCGCGACTCATGCCGCTCGCTGCCGATCACCACCAGACCGCCAAGCTCCTTCACGCCCGGCCCAAGCTTGATGTCTGTGCCACGCCCCGCGATGTTTGTCGCTAGCGTCACGGCACCCTTCTCACCAGCGTGTGCTACAATCTCGGCCTCACGCTCATTATTCTTAGCATTGAGGATCTCATATGTAATGCCTGCTTTGTCTAGCCACTGGGCGATCAGCTCATTCTTAGCGATCGAGCCCGACCCCACCAGCACCGGCCGGCCTTGCTCATGGTACTTCTTGATGGCAGCCGCCACAGCTTTGAGCTTAGCCTTCTCGGTTTTGTAGATAAGATCTTGGTGATCTTTGCGGGTAATTGGCTTATTGGGCGGCACTACCACCACATCCAGGCTATAGATCTGCTGGAACTCCTCTGCCTCAGTAAAGGCCGTACCGGTCATACCACTGAGCTTCTTATATAGGCGGAAGAAATTCTGGAAGGAAATAGTCGCCAGCGTCATACTCTCTTGCTGGACGGGTACGCCTTCTTTCGCTTCGATCGCCTGGTGGAGGCCTTCGTTGTAGCGGTTGCCAATCTTGAGACGGCCAGTGTGTTCATCGACAATGATCACCTCACCATCATTGGTCACCACGTAGTTTTTGTCACGATGGAAGAGTGTCTGGGCGCGCAGCGCTTGGTTGATGTGGTAGACACTGCGAACATACTCAGGGGTGTACAAATTTTTTATACCAAGGAGTTTTTGCACCTTATCGATGCCGCTATCCGTCAGCGCTACACTGGTGTGCTTCTCATCGAGACGGTAGTCCTCCGGCACAAGCTTGGCAGCAATCTTGGCAAATTGGTAGTAGCTATCAGGGTTCTCAGCCGCGGGCGCACTAATAATGAGTGGGGTACGCGCTTCGTCGATCAAGATGGAATCCACCTCGTCTACAATGGCAAAGTTGAGCTCGCGCTGGCGCACCAGGTTAATCTCATTGACCATATTATCGCGCAGGTAGTCAAAGCCAAACTCGTTGTTTGTTCCATAGGTAATGTCTGCCTCGTAGGCTTCGCGCCGTGTACAGGGGCGGAGCTTTTGCATACGTGGGTCAGTATGGTTCTCGTTGGTGTACGTACCATCGTAGAGGAAGGACGCTTCGTTGATGATCACACCAGTGCTAATACCCAGAGCGCTGTAGATCTGCCCCATCCAGCCAGCGTCACGCTGCGCCAAGTAGTCGTTGACGGTCACGATATGCACACCCTTGCCCTCGAGCGCATTGAGGTATGCTGCCAGAGTGGACATCAGGGTCTTACCTTCACCAGTCTTGAGCTCAGCCACGTTGCCTTCGTGTAGCACCATCGAGCCAATCAGCTGCACATCATAGTGCCGCTCACCAATCACCCGGTCGGCCATCTCACGCACCACTGCAAAGGCATCAGGCAGGATGGTATCGAGCGTCGTACCTTTCTTGTGCAGGCGCTGCTTGAGGACCTCTGTTTGCTTGGCTAATTCCTCATCCGAGAGTGCCTTATATTTGGGCCCAAGCTTGTTAATTTGGTCTACCTTCTTTTGCAGGCGCTTCAAGATCCGCTTCTGCGGATCGCCAAAAATCTTCGTCAGTGCTTTTTGCTGTGTTGTTGCCATGGTGTCAAACTTCCCTCGCTTTCCTCTCTAAGCGGCCATTCAATTCAAAAAACTCCCCTCATTATACCGGGTTTGCGGCCGTTTGGGAAGGGTAGCCCGCACAAAGTATGAGCAAGAGGCCGATACCCGACTGATACCGGCCTCTTGGCTCGCGCGCCTTGCCTATCGCCTACTCCGCAGGATGATCCTGCTCGCGCTCGAAGCTGCGCTTGAAGCGAGCGAGGAGGCCACGGCGACCGAGGTGCGGCAGCTGATTCTGCTTGTATTTGCGCAGTTGGCCAGCCAGTTTGCGCTCGACGATGTCGGTGGCGGCCAGGACGTTGAGTGTGGAGTCTTTAGCCTTGATGGTTTGGTCTGGCACAGTAATGACCACCTCTACCTCATACTTATTGCCATGCTCACCATTGATCTCCTCGATGCGTACCATAGCGCTCACGGTCTTGCGAGCGTGGCGCGACACCATGCGGTCGAGCGCACCGATCTTCTTGCGGATGTATTTTTTGGTTGGCTCGTCTGGCGAGTATTTGCCAATACCGGTAATGTCGATGTTTGCGATCATGCTGACCCCTTTCGTGTTAGCAACTTGTGCTTATAGTATAGCATGGTTGAGGAGAAAACAGGGGTTGTTATGAGTAAATTATGAACTCAGGTAGAGACGCTTGAGTAGCGAGCTTATCTGATAGGCCGCCTCTTCGCGCAGCTTTTTAATCTGGTCGAGCAAGGCTTTAGTCTCTTTGCTCTTAGGTGGTGTTTCTGTGCGGCAGTGTGACGTATCTATCAACTTCATCAGGTCTCTCAGCTCTTGTGCGTCGGCATCCTTACGCGAGGGATGCTGCTGGCTATCGCCCTCTATGGGCTGGAAGAAGGTGTATTCTTCTCCACCGTCGTATTGCTCGGTGCCTGTGCCGTGGGTGCGCACGACCTGCCATTTATCGTTGGCATCTGCCCCACAGCGATACACCACCCAATCATTACTATCAGGTGCCATAATAGCGACAGTCGGGCCCAAAACAACTGGTCGACTATCGTGCACAACGCCAAATACCGCTATATACTCGCCCTCGGGGCCTGTCAAGAATATAGTACGCTCGGTGGCGCTGGTTTCACCATCTTTGCTGAGCTCTGGGTTGGTTTGGATACGACGCTCCTGCAAAGCACTCTGCCTCCACCATGCATACTCGAAGGGTCTTTCTGTTAAGATACGGCTGAGCTTTTCTTGCAGCCGGTCTGCCAATTTTGACGGGTCTTGCCGCTCTCCGTTTGCTGGTGGCTGTTTTTCGTTCATTCTTGCTCCTTTGTTGCAATGCTTTCGTCCTATAGTGCAGTATAGTATGGGTAATGTCAAATGGCTGCGAGCTTAATTTCACAATTCCACTCCTCAGCATAAGCCCATTCTCGCGACTTTATTCAGGTAGAGCAACGGATTGATTGCTGTAATCGACTTCAGCTCTAGCGCTGGAGGAGACGCAAAAAGAAACAAAGCGCTTTAATCTCGCAAGCCGTTCACTTTGGATACCACTAGCTCCCCTACTTGCGGTGCGCCGCACCGATTGCTTCGCTAATAGAGACATAGTCGTCGCGGTCGAGCAGCTCTACCAAGCCTTCGTTGATGTCGCCCACGACCTGTGGCCCTTCAAACATCAGCGCCGTCACCAGCGCGACGAGGCTCGCGCCGGCCCGGATCTTCTCATACGCATCCTCCGCTGTAAAGACGCCGCCCACACCAATGATGACAAAGCGGTCGCCATACAGCGCATACGTCTTGTGGATAAGCCGCGTCGTAATGGCCTGAGCTGGCCGGCCACTAAGGCTACCAGGAGTATCATCAGGCAAAACGCTTGGGTCGGTGAGCTTGCTGCGATCTTTGACGAGGTTGCCGATCGTCAGGCCCGCCACATTATGCTTGTCGATAATGGAGAGGAGCTTGGCAAACTGCGTCCACGTCTTATCCGTTGGCATTTTGATAAAGACGGGGCGCGAGAGCTTCAGTTCATCCACCGCAGTGAGGAGCTTCTCCAGGCGAGCGGGCGTTGTGAAGGGCTCGCCGCCATAAGCATTAGGGCAGGAGATGTTAATCTCGTACAGTGGTACGCAACCAGCTTCTTCAAGCTGGCGAAGGCTATCGCAGTAGTCGGCAATCGCTTGCTTGGGGCGGACTTGCTTGGGGCTGTTCGTCTTGGCTACGGATACGCTGAGCGGAAAGTCGCGCCAGACCCGTGGTGAGTAGCTGCGGATCTGCTCGATCGCCTTGGCGACGCCGCGATTCGCCAACCCAACATTCACGACGATCGACTGCTCACTAGCCAAGCGACGAAACCACGGTTTGGGGTTACCCTCACAAGGCATGGCCGTTACCGAACCGCCAATCTCAAAGCCGCAACCAATTTTCTTTGCCACAGGGGGTAGATCAAAATCTTTATCCAGCCCAGCAGACAGACCAATAGGATTAACAAAGTTAAGGCCAAGAATAGTCTGCTCGAGGCGAGGATTCTTATAGCGCCAGCCGCTGAGGAGCTGCTCGCCCCGGATAGCATGCAGTGCCCGCGCCGTCCAGAGCATCGACTGGTGCGCTGCATCGGGCTGCCGCCGGAAGAGAAACGGCTTGGCAACTTTGGCATAGCCTTTGCGGCTCATTTTTCTGATTGTGCGCCCCATCTAGAGTACCTCCCTGTTGTTCAGATATGGCCGTAGCACCGCCGGCACGCGGAGCTGGCCATCAGTTGTTTGATAATTCTCGATAATCGCTACGAGTGCGCGAGCCAAGCTCACTGCGGTACCATTGAGGGTATGCACCACCTGGAGCGAGCCATCGGCCCGGCGGACGCGGATACCGAGGTTGCGGGCTTGGAAGTCAGTGCAGTTGCTGCAGCTGGTGAGCTCGCGGTAGGCGCCATCAACGGGCGACCAATACTCGATGTCATACTTCTTGGCAGCTGGCGCACCCAGGTCTCCCGCCGCGATATTCACCACGTGGTATGGCACGCCCAGGCTCTGCCAAATCTCCTCCTCCAGCGCAAGGATCTTCTCATGCATCTGGGCCGACTGCTCGGGCAGGCAATAGATATACATCTCCAATTTGTTAAACTGATGAACCCGAAACAGCCCGCGGCTAAACTTCCCGGCAGCACCAGCCTCTTTGCGGTAGCAGGGGCTGTAGCCAGCGTAGAAGAGCGGTAAGTCCTTCTCACTTAGGATCTCATCGGCATGGAAGCCTGTCAGTGGGGCCTCGGCTGTGCCAATAAGCATAGTGTCTTCGCCCTCAATAAAGTACTCGTTACTTTCCTTATCGCTCTTGGGTGCAAAGCCCGAACCACGCGCCACGCGGCCACTCACCATGTGCGGCACCGTCATGGGGCGGAAGCCTTTGCCAACAAGGAAGTTAAGGGCATATTGGTAGATGGCATTCTCGAGCAGCATTAGGTCGCCCAGCACATAGTAAAACTTCGTGCCAGCCACCTTAGCGCCGCGCTCAAAGTCGAGCCAGCCCCGGCTCGTCGCAAAGTCGAGGTGGTCCTGAGCCGACTCACGCCGCTCGCCCCACTGCTTAATCTCCACACTGTCTGCCTCGCCGCCCAGTGGGACGTCTGGCAGGGTGATATTTGGCACTGCCTCTAGCTGAGTAAAAAAGTTGTTCTCTACGGTGCGCAGCTCTTCTTCCAGTGTGGCGAGCTCGGCTTTGAGTGCCTTGCCTGTAGCGATGAGTTCTTGGCTTGGCTTGCCACCCTTCATCCGAGCGGCTGTCTCGTTGCGCGTGGTGCGCACAGCATCCACCCGCTGCTGAAGCTCCCGGCGCTGGTCGTCGCACGCGAGAAGCTTAGCGATGGACACCTCATAGCCCTTACGGCGCGCTGCTGCCTGCACCTCGTCGGCATGCGCGCGAATATAACGAATATCTAACATAACTATATTATATCAGATACCACGCCAAGCGTAATGGCAATTTGTTCGATAAAACTTCCGGGTGCTCCACCTGCCCAGCCGGGGTATAATTGGGCACCATTCCCGGCCATTTCTGGCCTCACTTCCCTGCCTGCGAGCACACTATTGGCTGGTGATTCTAGCCGATTACTAGCACAGAACCAGCCATGATAGCTGGTTCTGTAAGGGTTGGTAGGAGGCTGCCTAGCTCAGTCTGATATCTTGACAATGCTAAGGCTTGCATCGGTGATATTCGCGTCTTGGCCAGCCGAGTAGACGACAAGCTTGAGCGGTGTCCCGGCCGTTACCCGCATCAGGCGAGTGTATGGCATGGTAAAGCGGTAGCCCTGTTGGTTGTTGCTCCACACACCCTCTGGAGTGTCGCGGGCTGTGTCGTTGACAGCCTGGTACACACCGCGGGGTGACGATGTATCGTTCAAGCGAATCCGCGATTGGATCAAGTACACACCATCACTTGGTGCAATGTACGATTTACTCCCGGCATCCCACGACCCGCCACCGTTGTTTGTCACGACAGTCTTGAGCGGCACTGGTGCAAAGGTATCCTTGGCAATCGTTGCAGCCGTCACACCGCCATTGCCATTGCCAAGTGTTGCCGTAAAGATAGTCATCTGGGGGAGGCTCCGCCATTCCATGTCGCAGTTTGCTGCCGACTTCTTCGACAATATTTGGCCAACCGTGCCACCCGCCGGCACCGTGCTACCCGCAAAGGTAAGACCGAGCTGAGATGTGCCGTTGCCTGTGACAGTCATATTTGGTGAGCATGGCTGAGTGCTGTTGGTAACATTAATCGTTGCGTTGGTGCCATCCTGGCCTTTGGGTCCAGTAGCACCTTGCTGCCCCTGGATACCTTGAGCACCTTGTGGACCGGTCTGGCCAGGATCACCCTTCTCACCCTTGAGGTCGGTATAGGCAATGAGGTTTTGCCAGGCTGTTTCGCCAGTGTAGCGCCACTGGATGTAGAGTGTGCCCTTCTGGAGCTCGATTGTTCGGCCATCGGCACCTGCTGGGCCAGTTTGACCCTGCGGACCTTGTGGGCCAGGCTGACCTGGTTGGCCTGGTTGCCCTTGCGGACCAGTGTCTCCTTGGTCACCCTTTGGGCCGGGTACGCCTTTTTCTCCTTGTGCGCCAGGTGTGCCAGGTGTGCCCTGCTCGCCTTTAGCACCTATGTCACCTTTCGGGCCAGCGTCGCCCTTCTCACCCTTCTCGCCTTTTTCACCATTTTTGCCGTCTTTGCCATCTTTACCGGGCTCGCCTTTGTCACCTTTTTCGCCCTTGTCGCCCTTAGCGGCCGATGCACCATCTTTGCCGTTGGCTCCGTTTGCACCGTCCTTACCGTTGGCGCCATTGGCACCATTTGCGCCATTTTTGCCGGCTGCACCGGTAGCACCATCGCGGCCGCGTGCACCGGCTGCGCCATCACGGCCATTGGCGCCATCTGCTCCTCGTGCGCCGCTCGCTCCGGCTTCGCCGCGTGCACCTTGCTCGCCTTTTGCCCCACGCAGGTCCTCGACCGAGGCAATATCTTGCCACGCGCCATTCATAAATTGCCACTGGATCTTCCCATCGTGCTGGCGCAAGCTCACTTGGTCTGGCCGCACACCCTTGAAGCTACTATTGTAGCCCCATGGCCACCACCACCAAAGCAATATAATGATGATTAATAATATCCCAAACAAGCCAAACACGAGCGAACGGCTTGCAAACTTTTTGCGGTGTTCATTCATAGCTATACCCCTATTTATACCCTTTTGTCTGATTATAGCACAAGCGTTATAAAATTAAAGAATACTAGCCGCTCTGCCTTCAACTCTCAGCTATCTTTGGGTCTCTTCTCTCGCTCTACCCCTGTTAGATGTACAGTAGTACTCCTCTTAGCTAGCCAAAAAACCCGCTTTGCTTACCACAGCACAGCGGGTTTTGGCTCTTTGTATCTATCTAGATTACTCGGTACGCAGCGCCTCGATTGGGTCAAGCTTCGCAGCCTTGCGGCTTGGCAGCCAGCCAGCAATGATCGCCACCAGCATCAGGCCAGCCACCACTGCAGCAGCATGCTCTGGCACAAAGACGAGCAGCTTGTGATCACCAAAGTGGAGCTTCTCTGAAATAACCGGGTTAAGCGCCACACCAGCGCCCCACGCGCCCAGCACACCCAGCGCACCACCCAACAGGCCTACCCAGGCTGCCTCGTAGCGAAACAAGCGGCCAATATCGCGCCGGCTTGCTCCCAGCGCCTTCATTAGGCCAATCTGCTGCGTCCGCTCCAGCACCGAAATGTACTGCGTGTTGACGATGCCAAAAATACTCACTATCAGCGCTAGCGCACCAAAGCACAGCACAATCGCCTGCAAGATATCAACAAAGCGAAAGAGTGTCTGCTGCAGATCCTTGGCGGTGGCTGCAGCATAGCCATCTCGCTCGAGCGACTTCTTGGCAGCCTCGGCATCCTGCTTGGCAACCGCGGTGGCAGACATGTACTTTTGATATTGGCTCGTGCCCTTGGTGCTATAGTCACTCAGCTCGCGGGCTACTTTGGCATTAATCCCAATGCCGCGCATTGCTTGGGTTTGGTCGGCCGATTTGCGCGTCACGGCCGCGATGGTGAAGGTCTTGTGCAGCTCCTTGCCATTAATCAGCTCATTCACCCCAGCCTGCCCCTTCTCGGCAAAGACCTGGCCAAGCGTTGCTTCGTCGATCTTCTGCGGCATTTGCACCACTGTGACGGTCAGCTGCTTACCCACCATTTGGGCAGGCGATTGCCCGAGCGTCTCGGCATAGCTCTCGGGGATGACGGCTTCGCCAGCCGCGAGCTCAGTGCCCTTGCCCAGCTGTTTGCCAGCCACTACTTCGGCCGCGAGCGCACCATCAAAGACACTCACATCACTGCTGTATTTCTTGTCTTTCTTAGTCGCAAAGCTCACGTACTTGGGCTGGAGCTGATAGACTGGCCTCACCTTCTCGAGGTCGGTGCGTGCCGCCAGCTTGTCGATGTCTTTTTGGGTCAGGGCTTTATAATCATTGCCATAGCGGTTGATACTATCAGGATTATACTCACGCAGGTCAGCCTGCTGGCCAGATTGCACCCCGATGAGTCGCTTATCTTTGACGACAAACACCGCCTTGGCATCAATATTGCTGCTAATCAGCCGGTCAATATACTGGCGTGCACCCTCGCCCGCCATTAGGCTCGCCATAATGGCGAAGCCGCCCACCGCGATAGCGATGCTGGTAAGCAAGGTGCGCATCTTGGCGCGGCGCAGGTTGCGGCCAGCGCGGCGAATAATATCGGTCGTCTTCATGGTTAGTCTGCCCTCCTTGGTGTTGGCTTGGTGGTTGTGGATTTGGCTTTTGTGGTGGTGCTCGTCGCTTTTTTCGTTGTTTTCTTGGGCTGCGTGGCAGGTGCTGTGGCCTTGGCTGGGCGGCGAGTTGGCGCTTTTTTAGCCCTGGGAGTAGCTGTGGTTGTGTCTGTAGCGCTGTCGTGGTCAATCACCCCATCTTTGATACGAATAATACGCTGGCAGCGCTGCGCCAGATCCTCGTCGTGTGTGACGATGATGAGCGTCGCACCATGCTCCTTGGCGTAACGAAAGAGCAGGTCTTCCACCACTGCAGAGGTCGCTGAGTCGAGATTACCCGTCGGCTCGTCGGCAAAGAGAATCTGCGGCTCGGCAGCAATTGCTCGAGCGATCGCTAGGCGCTGCTTTTGCCCACCACTGAGGTCCTTGGCCCGCGCTTTGATCTTATCCTCCAGGCCAACCGCCTCGAGCGCCGCTACGATACGCCGCTTGCGCTGACTGCGCGGTACACCTGCGGTCTCGAGCGACAGGCTCACATTGTCATAGCAGCTCTCGCCGCCCTCCACAAAGAAACTCTGGAAGATGAAGCCCATCGTCCGCGCTCGAAAGCGATCGGTCGCCTTGGGTTTGAGTCGTAAGATATCCTCACCATTGATGACCACCTCACCCTGCTGCGGCTTATCCAGGCCAGAGATGGCATGCATCAGTGTAGATTTGCCCGAGCCCGACTTGCCTAGCACTGCCACGCTCGACCCCTCTTCGATTGCAAGACTTACGTCCTTGAGGGCGGTGAAGGTATTTTTCTTCTTGCCGTAGACTTTTGTAATGTTTTTTATTTCGATCATTGCGCCTCCATAAGCTGCTAATGTTAATAGCAATTATACCGCAATCACCCAGCGAGAGCAAACTAGGTGGACAACGATCGTGGAGCTTTTTCTCACGCTTGAGAAGTAAAATTCTAATCAAGGCAGAGTCGAAAAAAATTCTTGCACATGAACTGTCACTCCCCGCTCAATAGGATGTGAGATAAATATAAAAACAAGCTACGGAGAAATTACACCGGTGCCAACGCGCCCACCGCAAGCAGGATGATGAGTAGTGTACTCAGCGCCAAGCGGTAGGCGACGAACTTATCAAATGAGTTACTCGAAACAAAGCGCAGCAGCCACGAGATCGCCACATACCCCACCACGAAGGACACAACAATCCCCAGTATCATCTGTGGCCAGCCAATTAAGCGGCCAATCTGCTGCGACTGCGTCACGGCCTCCAGCCCACCAGCTGCCATCAATGCCGGAATCCCCAGGAAGAAGCTCATCCGTGTGGCAGTGGTGCGGTCAATATCGCGGAATAGCCCCGAGGCAATCGTCGCTCCCGAGCGCGACACCCCCGGGATGAGCGACAAGCACTGCATCAGGCCCATTGCCATGGCATCGCGCCAGGTGAGGTTACGCTCATGGCGTGTCTCGCGCCCCCGGCGGTCGGCCAAGAACAGTACAATACTCCAAATCATCAGCCCAGCCGCTACAAACCACAGGCCGCGTAGTACCGTCTCGATCGTATCTTTAAGAAGCAAACCAACCACTGCAATCGGCAGCGAACCAATGATGACATACCACCCCATTCGGTAGTGAAACGTCCGCGCCCGCGGATTTACCACGCCAGCACACCAGGCCGAAGCAATACGCCAAATGTCCTGCCAGAAATAAACAATCGCCGCAGCAATTGCCCCAATCTGCACCACCGCCGTAAAGGCGACAAGCCCCGGGTCGCTCACCGAGTAGCCCAGCAGCTTCTCGGCCAGCATCAAGTGGCCCGTGCTCGATATGGGCAAAAACTCGGTAATCCCCTCGACAATGCCAAGAATAATAATATGCAGCCAATCCATGATGTTCGTTCCTTATGTCTTGTACCAAGTATACCAAGTTCGCCACAAAGCACCAAGCCGGAAATAAAAAATGGTGATCACGCCAGTTTGTATCTAAAAGCCACACACGATTGTTGACAGTGAGATTTTGGGACTCAAGCTGGCAAAATTTGACACAGGGTCCATATATTGATATATATATTAACTTTTTGCTCAAAGTCTGTCTTGGAGCAAAAAGTCGCTCCTGGCTTTGAGCTCACCTTGAAAGGAGGTGAGAAAAGTGAGACCAGAGACGTGGTCTTCGGTCATTGTGATCTTCTCGATGCCACTGATTATATTCGGTGGATTTCTCGGTAGTATCCTCGAGAGACACCAGTACTACAGACCACTCAAGTGTTACACACTCTTGAGCGTCGTCATTTGTGTCATCTCAAGCAGCGTCTGTATCTGGCTGTGGCATCACAGGCAGATTAATCTACGATTGCCGTTTGACATGGCCATCCTCATGATAACCTACGCGTCAGGCGTCTTCGCCACCTTCTCCTTTGTGTCTTTATGGCACAGCAGAAGATGGCACAAGGCGCGCGAGGGCAAGAGCCGAAGTCAGAGCTCCTAGCCCACCAGCATAGCTCACTAAACCATGTCTCGACCTGATTGTAGTGCCTTAAGTGCACTCTCGGGTTGAGACATATCCGGGTTCAGTTTGAGCATGGTTGGTGGGCTATGTTCTTGGCACATTTGCTTTTCTGTTCTTATATCAAGAAGCGACCACTATGGGAGAGTGGCCGCTTGTTTGTTGTTGCAAAAGAAGGGTTGAGATATAGCTACGCGCTGGGGTGAGCGGGCTCTACCACCCGCCGCCACCTCCGCCGCCTCCGCCGCCGCCAGAGAAGCCACCACCAGTCGAGCCGCCACTCGACGACGAGAAGTCGCTCGAGCCAACAGAAGTAGAATCGGACAAGCTACTCATACTCGAGACAAACATTGCCGCATTGAAGGCACCGTGGCCAGCATACCAATCGGGCTGCGTGCCTACTTCCTCATAATACTGCCCCAGCTGCTGGCTCCACTGCTTCTCTTGGCCAAAGAGTACCGCATAGGGCAAGACCCGCTCGTAGAGTTTGACGAGCTGAGCGTGGTCACCAATATCCACCTTCTCGGCAGTCTCAGGGCTCTGCAGCAGGCGCAGGCGGTCGGCCTCGGCGTAGCGGATATACATCTTGAGCCCCAGCAGGTAGCGGCGCAATGCCAGCCCTTTGTCCGACAGCGGCTTAGCAAAGCCTAGCTTACCAATGATAATCACAATAAAGACCCCCGGGAAGAAGAGGAATTGCAGCCCGCTGAGGAATGGCACAAACATCGTCGCTGCACACAGCACCAACACCAAGACACCCAGCACACCTGCAAGGATACGGAAGCCCCGTGTGCCCTTCCGGCTTGTGTCGCGCAGCTTGTATGTGTGGTCGATGAGCTCATCGAGCTTCTTGGCGTTATCGCTCAGGCGGAAGGCGTAGGAGGTATTGTTGCGCAGCGTCTTGAGGTTGATGCGCTCGCCCACCGCAGGCAGGTGACCAAAGATATCGCCCAGAATCTCTTGCTCCTCAGGGTGGAGGCTACTGACATCCTTGACGACTTCAAGCTCGTACTGCGCCCGCGAGAAGAACGTCTTGGGCTTGACCTCAATCAAACGAATGTAGTGCCGCACCGCCCAGTCGATCATCTGCGCTGCCATAGCCGAGCCCTTCACCATCCGGAATGGCCGCACGATCTCTGCCGCTGTTGTCACACTTGTGCTCGGTGGTGGTAGGTATTCTGGCACAATCGTCCCTAGCTCCTTGCTCCGGCCAATCGCCCGCTGATAGAGCCAATACACCACACTCGAGGCAAGCCCCAGCACCAGCATACTCACAAAGAATATAAGTGGAAGGAACGCCTCCAACCGCTCCTGAAACACCTCCCCCGGCGTCTTCTTATACTCCGCAAACGTCCCCTGCGGGAAGCCTACTGCCAGCGTCATGCCAGCATATGGTGGGAGATAACCCACCGAGGCAGTTATGGTGTCGACGCTTGGTGACGTGACGGTGCAGGTGGTACGGCTCCCTTGCCTGCCGGTGTAACACTGTGGTGTCGTCCGGCTGATGGCGGCAAGCTCAGGGCTCAGCTTGAGCCTGGCGCTAGCATTACTAATGGGTACTCGCCACGACGTACCAATCACATCCCAGTAGAACTCATTCTTTTGCGTATCGCCATAGTTCCACGTGACATCACGCTGGGTGTAGGTAATGACGTATGTCTTGCTACCCGAGACGTAGGTGTCTTTGTTGCCAATGCGCAGGGTGTTGCCCGACCAACTATATTCATAATCATTACCATGCTCATCCTGCACCGAGCCAAGCGCAAAGCTCGTGTGGTGGCCTTTGTATCGCGTAACGAACTCTGGTGCAAGGCCGTGATTCTGCTCTGGCGGGAAGTTTGCTGTAATGGTGAGCTTCGTCTTGAGGGTAGAGCGCTTCTCGCTATCGCGCCCAAGCTCCATATCAACCGCATATTTGGTAATGGTGAAGTTGTCTTTGCTACTACTGCTCGATGATGAATAGGCTCGTACCGATGTGTCGGCCTGCATTGGCACTGCCCCGAGCGCGGTGCCAAGCAGCACCAAGCAGACACCAATTGCAGATATCACGCGTGTCATTCTCATACATAGATTGTGCGCCATGCAGCGAGGAATGTCAAACGCGAGCATCGCTCAAGGATCACTGGTCTATGTAGCGCCTAGACCCTGCAACTTACCGCAGCCTGCTATACTGTCCTGTCGATGAAATATTTGCCAGGCTCAACCTCTCGTCGGTCTCGGCCCACCAGCGCCAAGGCCAAAAATTGGCTGCCACCAACTAGTCTATTCATCCTCAAATATCCTCACCAATCACTTCCCTCCACCCCTGTTAATCTCTGTTCAAGCTATACCGCTTATGCTGTGATATTGCAAATGGTTATGCTATACTCACAGGCAATACCCAACGACTAATCGGCGAGGTGAGGAGTATAGCAGGAGTGAGACGATATTGGACGCATTTCCGGTTTGCAGGTGTGGCAGCAGTGGTAGTGCTAGGAGTTAGCTTTATGCAGCTGCACCAGGTGGCAATGGCCGAGCCCGCCACGAATTCTGGCTCCAACTCATCCACCAAAAAAGACGATAAGCCCGACATCTGCGACCCCAACACGATGCGCTTCAAGACTACAGCGCTGAGCTCCCCGACCGACAAAGCCCGCGCCGCTAAGGCCCTCGCCAACCTTCGCGGCCTCATGCAGCCCATCCGCAACGCTGGCGATGGCAGCACCATCACCGCCGCCAAGCAGTACGGCACTGACTACACTGGCGAGATAAAGGGCTCATTCCAGCTCAAGAACAGTGGCAGCTATGCCACTGGCAACCCCACGCCTCTCTCTGTCACCTCGCCATCATCTGTGCCGAGTAACTACCGTGGCAAGGTCTCAGGCAAAGCGCCCACTGGTGGCAGCCGCGTTGTCAAGGCCTTCCGCGCTACAGATGCCGAGTACGAGCAAGGCAAGGTCACCCCTGCCCAGGTGCAGGGCGATGGCAGCTGGACACTCGACCTCTCGCCAGTTGATGGCAGCATTGGTGGTGAGTGGCGCTTCCGTCTCTACGATGCCAGCAGTGGCCAACCCCTCGGCGAGAGCTGGCCGCGCGCAACTGAGTACCAAAATGTCGAGATCCAATCCTACGTCATCACCGACCAAACCTACCTCGTTGCCAAGCAAGCCGCCAACACCAATCGCACCTTTAGCTTCCCCGGCACCGAGAAGGGCCACAAGATGCTGCGCCTGGTGGATACGCGCAGCAACAAGATCCTCGCTGAGCACTTCCAGCCACAGCTGGCGGGGCTGATCCGCTCGTATGAGTTCTCGCCTGGCCAGGATGGCTACGGCACTCATCGCGTGCACTATTCATTTATGTACGATCAATCGCTGGCACTGCTCGTAGCGGTTGGTGCGGGCGACAAAGCAATGGCAGACCAGCTCGTCAATGGCTTCAAGACCATCCAGATCAAATCCGGTCGGTCGCGTGGTGCCTTCCCCTCCAGCGCCCACCAACTCGACCCCAGTAACCAGCAGGCGCGCTACTACACTGGCGGTGTCGCCTTCGTCCTCTATGCGCTCATCCGTTACCAAGAGAAATTTGGTGATATCAATGGCGTTAGCAGCATGGTGCGCTCTGCCCTGGCCTGGGTCAAGACCAAGAAAAGCACATCCGGCCCCGGTGCTGGCCTCTACCGCGGCGGCACCAATATCAATGACGATGATAACAACAAGCAGTTCGAGATCGCCTGGCACTCCACCGAGCACAATACCGATCTCTGGCACGTGTACGAGCGAGCCTCGCAAGTCTACGGCGACGCCAGCTACCGCCAAGAGGCCGACAGCCTGGCTAAAGTGATTATGGAGAAGCTGTGGAACAAAGCCGAGAACCGCTTCGACCAAGGGCTCGACGACCACGCCAAAGCGCTCGATACCTCCAGCTGGGGCTCTATCTTCCTCAATGCAATTGGTGAGTACGACAAAGCCAAAGTCTCGCTAGCCTACACGCGCAACTTTGCCATGAGCCGCGCAGGGTCTCAGGGCTACACTCCATACCTCACCGGCACGTACACCCCCACCGTCTGGTTCGAAGGGACATTCGGTGTCACCCAGGCCTACAACGTCGCAGGCAACAAAGACGAAGTCGCTGCCAGTGCCCAGCGAACGTACCCATCTCAGGGAGCTAATGGTGCTTGGCCGTACGTCACTAATGTCGACGAAGCCAACCAAATGACCAATGCTTACTCCGTGGCCTCGACCGCTTGGTATTTGCTGGCCACTGCTTACCCCGACGCCATTTGGTCGGAATGCCGCACCGACAAAAAGCCCGACGAGAAGAAGCAGCCGCCAATGGTGCGCCACATTGGCAAGGTCACCCTAGACAAGTTCCTCGCTGGCGAAGACAAGCCACTGTGGGTCTTCATCCTTATCTCGCTGCTTGCTCTCTTGGTTGGCATTGCTGCACTTATTCTCTACCTTATCCGGCGTTATCGCGCTAAGAATGCTGCCACCACACAGCTGGGTAGTAAAGATAATAACAGCCCTCCTGGTGGGCCACCAAGCCCGAGTGGTGGTAGCAGTACGCCCCCTCCAAGCAACCCGCCATCCCCAAGTGGCCCATCAGCCAGCGGCCTGGGTGGCCTCGCAATGAGCACCCCACCGCGCACCACTACTCCACCGCCACACCGCTCTAGTGCATCACCCAGCCGCGGCACCTCCATCGCCGTTCAGAGCGGCACCTCGCACCACGCATCACCACAACCTGCGCCAAGCAGCTTGCCACCACGACCACCAAGTGTATCGGGTTAGCTCGTAGCAATGGGAATACAAAACCACCAGCAAGTAGCTGGTGGTTTTGTTTGTGCAAAAGGCTTCTTATGATGCTTATGTCGTGGTGATCTTGCCCTTCTAAGTACACACATCATAGCCAACGTGTGCTATCGTACATGGAAGCATACTGATGTGCCACGGTCTACGTATTCACCATTGCAATTCTCCCACACCATATGAGTGGTATATGAGGCATAATAGGCTACAAAAGCCAAATTAATCCAACTTCACCCCTGGGTACACTGCCCGCGTCGTCTCGTCGATGTCGCTTTTGAGCTGCGGGAATGGCACACCTTCACGCGCTGTAACGCCTTCAAAAATCCAAAAGACGCGCTCACTAAAGCCCCAGCCACAGGCCGGCGGCATGCCGTATTCCAGCATCTCCACGTAGTCGATATCCAGCATCATGGCTTCCTCGTCACCAGCATCGCGCATCTGCTGCTGTTCCACAAAGCGGTTCAGCTGGTCGATCGGGTCATTCAGCTCACTAAAGCCATTGCCAAGCTCGCTGCCGGCAATCACCGGCTGGAAACGCTCCACCGTCTGCGGGTTATCCGGGTTGGTTTTGGAGAGCGGGCTGATGAACTTGGGCGTATTAACTAGCCAGACGGGCCCAGCTACGCCTTTACGGATATTCTTCCACAGTTTATCGATGCCACGCGGGATGGAATCGGTCTTTTCTACCTCCAGACCATGTTCTTTCAACGTGGCAGCTACCTCGTCGATCGTGGTATTATACACATCAATCCCGTAGTGCTTGTTGATCACCTCAGCATAATCCCACACCTGCCACTGGCCACTCATATCAACCTCAAACTCGCCCAGGCGAAACTGCAGGGTGCCAAACGTCCGCTCCAGCACATACTTATACATGTCTTCCATAAAGCGCATGCCCCGCTGCCAGTCCCAATAGGCGGCGTACCACTCCATGGCGATATGCTCGGGCAGGTGCTCATCAGAATAATTCTCGTTGCGAAAGCGCGGACCAATATCGTACACCTTCTCAAATCCTGCCCCTAGCAGGCGCTTGAGCGGCAGCTCGTGGCTAATCCGCAGGTAAAACTGCTGATCATCCAGCGCATCCATGTGGGTCACAAACGGGTTGGCATCCGCCCCACCAGTGGTGTGCTCTAACACCGGTACGTTGACCTCAGTAAAGCCGTGTTGGTTGAGGTAATCGCGCGTCGCCTGCCAAAACACGCTGCGGCGATAAAAGCGCTGGCGCACCGCCGGGTTGACATTCATATCCACATAGCGGCGGCGAAAACGCTCTTCTTTATTCTCGAGCTTCTCTGGCATTGGCCGCAGGGCTTTAGTCAGCAGCCGCAGCTCGCGCACCCCAACCGAAATCTCACCCGTCTTTGTCCTGAGCACTGTGCCAGTCGCCTCGACAAAGTCGCCTGTGTCGAGTAGTTTGAGCTGCTTCATCCCCAGGATGCCGCGCGGAGCGTCGAGCTCGGCCATTGTGTCGCGCTGCAGATAGAGCTGCACTTCGCCGCTCGCGTCTTGCAGCTTGACGAAGGCCAATTTGCCAAAACTGCGAATAGACACCACGCGCCCAGCAACCACCACCTCTTGACCAGCCAGTTCGTCGTACTGCGTCACCACTGTCGCACAGTCGTGTGTGCGCTCAGTGTGTGCTGGGTAAGGGTCGATGCCTAGCTCGCGCAGAGCAGTTAATTTTCGTAATCGTTCGTCTCGGTAGTCTTGTAATGTCGCCATAATTGCTTGCTATTATAGCGGAGAATGGGATGGTTGTCGACTAGGGCGATGAGGTTGCTTATCTACTTGGCGGTGTTGGCTGAGGTTTGTGCGGCGGGAGGCAAGCTACTGCTTCCCTGCCTATGCCTGTTGTATTCTCTGATATTCTCACGGCCGAGCCGGTATAACCAATAGTGTCCGGCTCTGTCGTAGTGTTTATGTGCCCACCATCTACCTTGACTGCAAACGGTATCTGGCCTGCTTCTCTCCGTTCTTTCTCAGTATAATCCTTTCGAGGATACTCAACGGTTACTATAGTGCGCTTTTGGTTGCCTTGGTTGGTTGTATAAGAATACAACGAAGCTCGTGTCAGCGTACCATCAGGATTAGCAATCTCCACTGGTGAGTTCTCTACCGCAACCTTCACCTCCTGGCTTTGTGGGTTAGTACAGTGAAGCTCGCCCGTCTTGGAGTCAATCGTGAAGGGATCAACTTCTGTATATGCTGCCAGCTCACCAGAGGTTGGCTGTGCTGCAATTGTCGAGTTTTTCTCGCGAGACTGGTAGTGCTGATGGCCAAGATAACCTCCACCAATCAGCGCCGCTGCAGCTGCCGCGAGTGCAGTGATTTGCCGCACTACTGGATATCTATTGTGCTCACGGTTTGGCTTTTTATCTGTTTCCCCTTCGCTAGGGCAACGTGCGTGTCGTGCTGTGTATCGAGCCATCGTCAGTCTCCTTGGGCTGTTATGGTTGGTCTCTATCATAGCATAACATCGACAATAACGCAATGATGGTGAATTGCTTATGGTTTGGTATGATCGTTCTATATTTCAAGCAGGCTAGCTACCACCCAAGGCAACATCGCTCACATACCTAGCCTGTCTTACACCAATCACTCATGACAGTGAGTTTCTCGTGCCATCGCACGAAGTAATGATAAAAACCAACGCACCACGCATAAATCACAAGAGCCAAATATACGCGCTGTTGATCAACCCTCACCCGCTGCCCCCAATGCTACTAAAAACCGAGCAGCTCCCACTGCTCGGCCTCTGACTCGTCTTGAGATGAGCTTATTGCACCTGCTGAATAGTGTAGGTGATCTCGCCCTTGGGGGTGGTGATCGTCACCTGCTCGCCTGCACGATGGCCCAGCAAGGCTTGGCCAAGGGGTGATTCGTCGCTGATCTTGTTCTCCAGCGGATCGGCCTCAACTGGGCCTACCACAGTGTAGGTCTTTTCTAGCCCAGCGTCCGAGACGAGGGAGACGGTGCTACCGAGGTGGATAGCACCAGTACTTGGGGCAGTAATTTGCTCGGCATTGAGCAAGATCTCCTCGATCTCGGCAATGCGCGTCTCCACCACACCCTGCTCCTCGCGGGCGCTGTCGTACTCGGCGTTTTCGCTCAGGTCGCCGTAGTCACGGGCCTCAGCGATCTTCTCGGCAATTTCGCCGCGGCGACCCTTCAGCTCCTCCAGCTCTGCCTCGAGCTCTTGGCGGCCAGCATCAGTAATCTGGTAGGTTTTTTTCATTATCTTCATACTCCTTTCTTGCAAAGTCGGTGGGGCAAGCCGGGGCATGGCTATGCCTTGCGACAAGCTCCGCAATGGTTACCTAGTGTAGCAAGCAATTGGCTCGTCGTCAAGCGCTGCTGCTTGCTCGTCCGGCGATCTACAACCTCCCACTCTCCTGCCTCGAGCAGCCGATCACTCACCGTGACGCGGGTTGGCATGCCGAGTAACTCTGCGTCGGCAAATTTCTCCCCGGGGCGGGCGGCGCGGTCGTCATACAGCACGCTGATGCCAGCCTGCTGCAGTGTATCGTAGAGCTCATCTGCCGCCGCTACCGACTCCTTGCCAATCTGCACCAGGTGTACGCGGGCCGGGGCTATTTCCTCGGGCCATACCAGGCCTTTGTCGTCGGCGAATTTCTCTACAATCACGCCCATCACGCGGGTGATGCCAATGCCGTAGCTGCCCATGTAGGCGTGGTGCTGGCGGCCGTCCTCACCGGTAAAGACCAGGCCCATCTCCTCTGATTTTTGGGTACCAAAGTTGAAGATATTGCCCACCTCGGCCGTCTTAACGCGCTCAAGCTCGCTCTTATCAATGCCAAGCTCACGTACGGCTTCGTCCACCACTTCTTCGTTAATGGCTAGACCCCGGCCGCGGTGCAGGTAGATGTAGTCCTCGCCCGCCGCGCAGATCGTCTGGAATTCGTGGCTAAATTTGGTAAAGGCCCCGCCGCTGGCAAAGGTCACGTAGGTGTCATCCCCCAGGCCAAGGCGGTGGTAGCAGCGCTTATAGGCCTCGATAACCGCTTGGTAGTAGGCCTCCAGATCCTCCTTACTGGCGTGGATGCTGTACATATCCTTCATGATAAACTCACGCCCGCGCATGATGCCGCTCTTGGCGCGCAGCTCGTTGCGGAGTTTGTTCTGGAATTGGTAAACGCTGATGGGCAGGTCTTTGTAGCTCTTGAGGTAACTGCGCAGCAGTTCGATAATCGGCTCCTCGTGCGTCCAGCCAAAGCCGACCTCAGTGCCATCCTGCAGGTGCGACTTGAACCACACGTCGACCAGCTCATCGCTCCAGCGGCCAGTCTCCTGCCAGAGCTCCTGGCGCTGCAGGGTGCTCATCAGCAGTTCTTGGCTGTTGATACGGTTCATTTCCTCGCGGACAATCTGCTTGATATTCTCCAGCACGGCGAGGCCCAGCGGCGTGTAGGAATAGACGCCAGCCATCGTCTTGTGCACGTAGCCAGCGCGAATCAGCAGCTGGGCGTTGTGCGCCACCTCGTCGGCGGGGGCTTGTTTGCGGGTGCGGGTAAACGTGTGTGATAATCGCATAATCCTCCTTATAGTAACACAAGATTGGCAAAAGCGGCATGAGACAGCCAGGCTGAATGCTCATAATTTCATCTCAAAAACCATCGCTGGCCCAGAAGCTCACCAAACCGAAAATGTTCCGGCCAGATAGAATGATAGTGCTTTTCCGTATATTTGGTTGCTGGCCTCCAGATATTTTCTTGTTCGATGAGCTCCTGCGCCAGTAGAGAGATGCCAAGAAAGAGGGGTTCTAGGATTGATGCGGAAGAAAAAATATCGACACAAAATAAGATTTCTGAGTTAAGCTCGCTAGTCGGCTCATTCTTCCCTACCCCACCATAAAGACAAACATCGCCAGGAATGCAATCGCATTCTTGAGCATATGAATGAGAATGCCGGGCCATATTGTACCAGTCGTATGACGCAGTGCCACCAGCACAATGCTGAGCATCGCGACATCAATGCCGACATTGAGCTGGCCATGTACATAACCAAAGAGTCCACTCACCACTACGGTAATAAGCCACAATGGCATGTGCGCAGCGTGGAGCTTGCTATACAAATAGCCGCGAAACACCAGCTCCTCGGCCACTGGTGCTACTACTACCAACATTGCAAAGGCGAGCAAGCGCTCTGCGCCATAGAGCTGCTGGTAGCCGAGGTTTTGTGCCTGAGTCGCATCAAAGCCAGGCAGCCACTGCTTGGCCGCCGCCAGCGCGATCATCGATAGCACGATATAAATAATAAAGCCCACCAGCGCCCAACCAAAGTCGCGCCACTGCAGCGAGCGCTGCCACCCAAGCTGCCGCACGTTCGTGCGAAAGCTCGCTGGTGCCTTGGGTCGTGCGCGCCACACCAGCCATGGTAGGCCAATCAGCAGCATCAGCGCCACCACATAAACCGCTGTTTGCATCATGATAAGCGGCAAGACCGGCACCGACTCTTGGCCATGAAAGAGAAGGTAGAGTACCACGCTACAGAGTAACCCTGCCCCCATAAAGCTCAGCCACACCCACAGCGGCCAACCGAGCCACGAGGCAACGCGCAGCAGGCACTGGCGTGGCGTGAGCGGCGTTTTGGGCCGGGAGGAGTGAGCAGCTTTGGGTCGGAGAGCAACACGTATCATGAAGTGAGTTCCTTATGTATTACCATTGTGTGATTGAGCAACCATATCTCCCCGCGCTGCAACCCTCCACGATAACGCTCTGCTCTGCTACACTGCTTAGCCTGCATCAGTGCACCAACTTCCCGATATCAGCAATCGTCACGAGCACAATTAAACCAAGCAAACACAAGAAACCAGCTGCTTGGATATTCTCTTCCGTCTGTTTGCTAAGTGGCTTGCGCAGCAGGCGGAAGATCGCCATCACTGTCCAGCGACCACCATCAAGCGCAGGGATGGGTAAAATATTCATCACCGCTAGCGATAACGCAATGATCGCCGTCAGCAGCAACACATGCACCACGCCAGCCTGCCCTGCTGCCGGGAAGATAATGGCAAAGATCCCTACCGGGCCAGCCACGGCATTACCCACTTGCGATAAGTTTTGCTTGGCCTGCTGGCTTGTTGTGCTGTCGCTGCTAAACTGCTGCACCAGACTAGTGGCGAGATTTACCACCATATCACCCAGGCCTTGGAGCGTCACTCTAGTAAGCTGCGCTGTTGTCACCACACCCACAATCGGTGCCGACCAGGTGGCACGGATTGTATCTTGCTGCTTGGTGAGCTCTGCCCCTAGGTAGCCTTTGCGGTCGGGATTATCTTTGCGCAGCGCTACCATGGCAGTAGCTTGCTTATCACCGCGGGTGTACACTACAGGCACAGTTTCGCCCTTGTGTTGGCTGGCAAAGTGTGCGAGGTCGGACGTGCTGCGCACCGTTTGCCCAGCCAGTTGGCTAATTGCATCACCCTGGCGGAGACCTGCCTTGGCGGCGGGCAAGCCAGGAGTAAGTGTGCCCAGCTGCACTGGGTGGTTGCTCACCACTGCGTCGCTTGGTAGGTAAAATTGGTTGTCGATCATCTTGGGTAGGCCCACCCAAGCGAGGCCAGTGAGAAGCACCACTGCGGTCAGCCAGTTGACGGTCACACCAGCCAATAAAATCTTGGTCTTTTGCCAAAAGGTTGCTGCGCCATAATCACCAGGCTGATCGGCCGCATCGTGCTCGCCCTGCAATTTAACAAAGCCACCCAGCGGCAGCCAGTTGAGCGAGAAGCGGACATTCTCGCCCAGAATACTTTTTTTGATCACTTTGCTATAGGCCTGCGGTGGAAAGCCAATGCCAAATTCCTCCACCACCACACCATTGCGCCGCGCCACAATACCATGGCCCAGCTCGTGCGTTGCCACCAGTAGCGTCAGTGCGATGACTCCAATGATAATACCAATCACTATTTCCATATTCCTCCTTCGTTATCCTCCAAAGCGTCGCTGCCGCCGGGCATACTCGGCCAGCAAAGCATCGACGTCGGCGTGTGTCATATCTGGCCATGGTTTATCCAAGAACAGCAGCTCGCTATAGGCGCTGCGCCACAGCATGAAGTTGCTCAGCCGCTGCTCACCACTGGTGCGAACAATCAAATCACACGGTGGCACATCTGGTGTATACAAAAATTGCTCAAAGATCTGTGCTGTTACCTTCTTGTGAACCGAGAGCGTTTTACGCAAGCGATTGACCGCATCGATAATCTCCTGCTGCCCACCATAATTAAACGACAGCACCATCGTACCCTGCTGCAAATCCTTGGTGGCAGCCTCAGCAGCATCGATCGCCTTCTTGACCCGCCGGCTTAGGCGCAGGCGCGTCCCTGCCACGCGGATGCGCACCCTATGCTCGATGAAGATCGGCAGGTCTTGGTCGAGCATCGTCACCAGCAGATTCATCAAGTGTTTAACTTCTGGGCCGCTACGATGCCAGTTCTCGGTGCTAAAGATATAAGCGCTAACATAGGGCACACCACGCTTGATGGTGGTAAGGGCAATATCGCGCAGTTTCTCGTAGCCAGCACTGTGCCCCTCTTGAGCCGAGAGGCCACGCTGCTTAGCCCAGCGCCGGTTGCCATCAACAATATAGCCAACATGCTGCGGCAATTGCGTGGTAGCACTCATGCCTGGCTCCATGATGGGCGGTTGGTTGCGTACGTCGGCAGAGAGAATGTCATTAAATCGTCAAAATATCCTTCTCTTTAGCGGCAAAGGCGGCTTCTATTGTGGTTTGGTGCTGTGCCATGAGGCGATCGATCTCCTTCTCCACCGCCTTCACATCATCTTCGCTCAGCTCTTTGGCTTCTTTGCGGCGTTTGGCATCCTTCAAGGCGTCTTGGCGTACCCCGCGCAGCGCAATGCGTGCTTCTTCTACTTTCTCGCTGGCTTGCTTAACCAGTTGTTTACGGCGCTCCTCTGTCAGTGGCGGCACTGGCACACGGACGACGTGACCATCGTCGCTCGGGTTAAGGCCAAGCGCTTGATCGGCTCGGATGGCGCTGGCGATCTTTTGCAGATTAGCTGGGTCAAATGGCGTGATCTGCAGCAGTGTTGCCTCTGGTGCCGTCACGTTAGCCACTTGGTTGAGCGGCATACTAGTGCCATACGCCTCGACCATAATGCCATCAAGCATACTCGCGTGAGCCCGGCCCGTGCGGATCTTCCCCAGGCGCTCCTCCAGATGCTCTAGCACATGGTTCATCTTTTCTTTGTAGGGGGTAGTATCAAACATCGCGATCTCCTTCTTGGTTTTCCTTTATTGTACCATTATTTGCTGGGGTGTGAGGAGAGTTTGCATAAAAATGGCTGGCATTGTTGCTTGCGCTTACTCGATGAGATCCTATTTGAGTGAAGTGCCTCTCGGTCATTGCTCATCTAGGTCTTCATTCATAATCCTAGAATTGGTACAGTGCCCTCACGGCATACTCACTACGCCGAAAATGTTCCGGCCAGATGGTGCGAGGAGCTTGCCCGTTCGCGTATTTGCTGGCCTCCATATATTTTCTTATGCAGCGAGCATGCCGTGAGGGTGCAGAAAAAAACGAGTGGCACATTTCTTATGCCACTCGCTACGCAAAAGCTTACTCTCTCGTGACTACTCTGTCACGCCCAGCTCAATCCGCTTGAACTGGCTAACGCGGACATTCTCGCCGCGCAGTGCCACCTGCTCTTTGATGAGCTGGCCAACTGTCTTGCTGTCGTCGAGCACAAAGGCTTGCTCGGCCAAGACCTGCTCGGCGAAGTGCTTCTTGAGCTGCCCTTCGACGATTTGGTCACGCATTGCTTCAGGCTTGCTTGCCAAAGCATCGCTAGCGAGAAACTCCTGTTTCTTAGCGTCGTACACCTCAGCTGGGATGTCGTCCATCGTAGCATAGCGTGGGTTCATCGCAGCAACCTGCATAGCAATCTGGTGCGCAAACTCCCTAAATTCAGGTAGACGAGCTACAAAATCTGTCTCGCAGTTGACCTCGACCACCACACCAATCCGGCCACTATGGACATAGCTCTCGATCAACCCTTCGCGGGTCTCGCGGTCGCCCTTTTTCTCCGCTTTGGTCAGGCCCTTTTTGCGCAAAGCATTGAGCGCTGAGTCGAAGTCACCTTCGGCCTCCACCAGCGCCTTCTTGGCATCGGTCAGGCCAATGCCAGTTAGCTCCTTGAGCTTCTTGATGTCGTCAATCGTCACAGCCATGGTTAGTTCTCCTCCTTCGTTGCCTTGCCTTCGTTGACTGCTGCACTGAAGTAATCGAGCATCAGCTGCAGGCTCTTAATCGCATCATCGTTGGCGGGGATAGGATAATCCACCAGGTCGGGGTTGGCGTTGGTGTCAACAATACCGATCACTGGCACACCCAGCGTCTTCGCCTCGCGCAAAGCGTTGCTGTCGGCCAGGATATCAAGCACCAGCACCAGGCCAGGCTTGCCATTAAGGTCTTTGATGCCACCGTATTTGAAGTTGAGGCTGTCGATCTCTTCTTGGTAACGCTGGACCTCCAGCTTGTTGTAGCGCTTCTCAAGGTCGCCACTAGCCATGCGGCGCTCCAAATCTTTGAGCTTCTTGATCTGCGCTGTAGTGGTTGTTACATTAGTAAGCATCCCACCGACCCAGCGGTTGGTGACATATGGCTGACCAACTGCCTCGGCAGCTTGGCGGGTGATGTCCTTCGCCTGCTTCTTGGTGCCAACGAAGAGGACTTGTTTGCCGCTTGCCACTGTCTTGCTAATGATAGGCAGCGCCACATTCAGCGCCTCAACCGTCTTCGCGAGATCGATGATGTGACTATCTTGCC